>DASTKI010000098.1:0-32928 GCA_035716045.1 Ktedonobacterales bacterium | reverse complement strand
GGAGGGGAGCGGCGTTCCCCTCTCTCCTCGCGGGAGAGGGGGCCAGGGGGTGAGGTCACTCCCCGTCCACCTCAACCGCCCCGGCCAGCGCGCCCTGATCGAGCGCGGGGACAACGAACGCGCGCCTGCGTCCGCGCTCGGGGTCCACCCGCAGCGGGCCGAAGATTGGCGCCAGCGCGCGGGGGACGGCGCCGGTGATGAGCGTGCCATCCGCCGTCTCGCTCTGGCGGTAGACCTGCCCGCGCCGGTGGAACAGCTCTACCAAGTCGCCGCGGTCGAAGGGAATCAGCGATTGCATGCGCACCATGCGCTGTGCGATCACCTCGCCCACCGCCCGCATCAGCCCATCGAGGTTCGTGCGCCGCGCCGCCGAGACGGGGACCGCGTTGGCGTAGAGCGACGCATCCACGACGGAAGGGTCGGGCAGCAGATCAATCTTGTTGAGCGCCGTAACGCGCGGCTTGTCCGCCGCGCCCAATTCACCGAGCACATCGCTGACCGTCTGGCTCTGCTCGATGGCGTTCTCGTGCGTCACGTCCACCACTTCGAGCAGCACATCGGCCTCCAGCACCTCCTCCAGCGTAGCGCGGAAGGCGGCGACCAGCGTCGTCGGCAGTTTCTGGATGAAGCCGACGGTATCGGTCAGTAGCGCCTCCTGGTGGTTGGGCAGCGTGATGCGCCGCGTGGTCGGATCGAGCGTGGCGAAGAGCTTGTTCTCGGCCAGCGCGCTGGCGTCGGTCAGGGCGTTGAAGAGCGTGGACTTGCCGGCGTTGGTATAGCCGACAACGGCCACGACGGGCAGCCCCTGGCGCGCGCGCTGGCGCCGCTGGGTCGCGCGCGACTTCCGCACCTGCTCCAACTCGCGCCGCAGCTCGGCGATGCGCGAGCGGATGCGGCGGCGGTCCTGCTCCAGCTTCGTCTCACCGGGGCCGCGCACGCCAATCGCGCCGCCCGCGCCACCCGTCGCGCCGCGCGAGCCGCCACCTACACGCGAAAGTGAGGTTCCCTTGCCGGTCAGGCGCGGCAGGCGATACTCGTACTGCGCCAGCTCCACCTGAAGCTGGCCCTCGCGGGTGCGCGCGTGCTGGGCGAAGATGTCGAGGATCAACGCTGTGCGGTCAATCACCCGCGCGCCGGTCAACTCTTCGAGATTACGCTGCTGCGTCGGCGTGATCTCATCATCAGCGATCACCAGGTCAATATCACGGTCGCGGCAGAGGGTAGCCACCTCATTCGCACGGCCTTTCCCCAGATAGAGGTTAGGCGTGGGCGTCTGGAGCCGCTGCGAGAGCGCGCCAACCACCTCCGCGCCCGCTGTGCGCGCCAGCGCCGCTAGCTCCGCCAGCGAGTCCTCGACATCCCACAGCGCGTCGTCACGCTCCATGTCCACCGCGATGAGCCAGGCGCGCTCGGGGCGGCTCTCGGCGGACAGATCAACGTACTTGTCGGTTCTGGGCGTAGGGGGTCGTTCCTTTCCTGGTCGCGGCCGCGCGCCGGCTCCCAGCCATCCGGGAGCCGCATCGGGCGCTGTATTGTAGGCGCCGCGCGCGGACGCTGTCAAAGCGCGCGGCGCTGGAACTGGAATAGGCGGCGCGGTCATAAATGGCCGGCGCATGCGACGTGGCCTTGAAAGGCCGGGGGCATTCATGCCCCATGCCCCGTGCGTCGGCCCTTCAGGGCCGCGTCCTCACCCGCCCCCGTGCCTTTCAAGTCGCGCGCCGGCCCTTCAGGGTCGCGCCCGCTCTCGCGTCAGACAAGCGCCCCTTCGCGCGCCAGCATACGGATGCGCTCGGCGGCGGCCTCCTGCGAGATGTCGCCACGCTTGAACTGTGCCAGCGCCTCATCGAGGCTGCCCGACGGGGCCACCTCTGCCGCTTCCGGCGCTTCCGGCGCTTCTGGCACGGCTTGCGGGGCCTTAGGCGCTGGGATGAACTGCCGCTCGCGCAGCGCGATGAACAGGTAGAGCCCGCCCAGCGCCGCGCCCGCGATCAGCGCGGCGCCCGCATTGCGCGCGATCTCCTGCCAGTTGTCTAGCGGCACATTGAGCAGCGGCGTGACGACCACAAAGAGCAGCGTCGCCACCGAGCCCGCCGTCACCAGCGCGCCCGCCGCCAGCAGCGCCAGCACGAAGCCGCGCCGTGGCCCGTTGATCTCCCAGGCGCGCGAGCCAGCGCCAAGCCAGAGGGCCAGCGGGATATAGCCCACGCCCGCGATGACGAACGCGAAGGCGGTGTCCCACTCATTCGGCGTTGGTGGTGTCACGGCGGGCGCGATGGAGACGATCACGTTGCGCGCGACGAGGAACACACCAATCCAGAATGGCGCCGCGAGGACCGCCCCAGAGAGCGCGCGCATCGTCAGCCGGACCGCGTGCGCGCTCATCG
Organism: Ktedonobacterales bacterium; assembly: GCA_035716045.1. Taxonomy (GTDB): domain Bacteria; phylum Chloroflexota; class Ktedonobacteria; order Ktedonobacterales; family JADMIN01; genus JAKAIY01. The sequence continues at coordinate 30,544 of DASTKI010000098.1, read as the reverse complement.
GCGCGTCAGGCTCCCGCTCGCGCAGCGCCCAGCCGTAGACCGCGAGCGCGACCGCCGCCATCGCGAAGATTGGGCCGAAGTCGTAGACCGCGGAGCCGTTGTACACATCGAGATAGCTCGGCGCGTCCGCGCCAGGCGTCAGCAGCCGCAACACGTATTCCGCCGCCCGCTCCAGCGTGATCGCCAGAATGACCATGCCGCCGCCGGTCCAGCCGATCAGCAGCAGGACCTGCCGTAGCAGCGAGCGCGAGTCGCTCCGGCCCAGCCAGAGGAACCCGAACCACACGATCAGCGCCAGCGCCAGCGCCGCCCACGCGCCGTAGACCTCGTTCCCCACGCACGGAGGCAGGTAAACGGGTGGCGGCCCGCCCGGCTGGAATTTGCCCTCAGAGCCTGGCGGCGTGCAGGCGAGGATGTTCGCCTGCTGGGCGATGACGCGCTGGGTGTTCTCGACGGCGCTATATACGGCGGGGAGTACCGTGCTGAGCAGGATCAGTGGGATGCCGTGGCGCCGCAGCCGCTCGAACACCAGCGCCGCGCCGCCCGTCGGCGTCGCGCGCCGCCGCTCCCACTCCAGGGCGAACGCTAGCGCCGCGGCGGCTAGCGCCCCAGCGAGCGGCGCGGAGATATCCGGACCGTAGTAGCTTCCAAGCTGTGATAGCGATAGTACGCCCGCGTTGACGGCGACCAGGATAGCGATGGCTTGCGCCAGGTTGAGCGTGAAGGCGCGCACGCCGCTCTCGTTGACGTGCGGATCGCCCGCGATGTCGCGACGGATCAGCCAGTAATGCAGCCCACCAAATCCCCCCACGACCACCAGCATGACGACGAAGAGAATCACCGACTGAGTGATCTCAGCGCTGGTTGGAGCCTGACTGGAGCCACGCAGCGGCGTAAGCCCAAAGAGCTCCGTCAGCAGATAGGCCAGGCTAAACGTGGCGAACCCAGCGAGCGCGATGGTGACCACGTAGAGATAGACCCGATAGAGTCCGCGCGCCATGGGAGACCTCCTTTCAGGGGTCGATCGGCGCAGGCGCTCGCCAGACACACATCACGATGCTGGAAAGCGCATCCCCCCTGCTCGCTGTATATACGTTCGCCAGGCGGAAGAATCTCTATCGTTTCGGTCACAGTTCGCGCACAAAAGCCGAAAATACGCATTAAAGGCGCCCACCTGCCTGTTCCAGGCAAGTGGGCGGAGCGTAGGGCGGATGGAAGCGATGGAGCGGGGCCAGGCTAGCTTCTATTCTCTGCGTCTTGGTCCGCCGTACGCTAGCGCGGCTCGTCCGGCTGGGAGCAGCAGCAAGATCAGCCCGACAACGAATACCGCGAGCATCACGCGGTGGTAGTCGTAGTTGAAGGGCGTCGTCCCCAGGCGTGTCGCGTACAGACCGAGCAGGAAGCCCGCGATGGCGAAGAGATGGGCCGCGAGCGTGATCCCCCACGCCCAGGTCTTGCCCGTGAGCATGGCGTACAGCGCCACGACGAAGACCACGCCCGCCAGCCCTTCCACGACGCCAGCGGGGATAATCGGCGGCTCCTCGAAGACCGCGGCCCCAAGCGGAATCTGTACGCCCACAAGGTGGACGATCCCAGCGAAGAGCAGCGCGGCGGCGTCAAACACCGCCAGGACGCGGATCACAATCGCGACGATGGCGCGGCCAGGAACGCTGGCTTGAGTCAACATGAGAAGCTCCTCTCTTGAGGATATGGGTAGCCATGGCGCCCGCGGCGTCGTTCGGCTCAGCCTTCGAGCGCGCCCAATTCTCGCGCGCTCCGGCCAGCGGGCGGGAGGGACTGGCGGCTGCTGATGCGCATCGCCAGCGCTTGGGCCAGCGCGATAGCGGTGATCCCGACCGCCAGATGCAGCGTCTGGATCAGCCAGTGCAGGTCGCCTGGCAGCAGGCGGTCCTGCGTCAGCCCCAGAATGGGCACGATGACGCCCCAGAGCGCGGCGACTGTGATGAGAGCCGGATTGACGCCGGAGAACGCCGCCATCGCGGCCAGCGCCCAGAGCGCCAGGACCAGCGCGATGCCCAGCAGCATGTGGACTGTTATCAGCGAATAGGCGTTTCCAGTCCAGAAGAGCAGGCCCAGCGTGATCAGCGCCGCACCATCCAGGCCGACGAACACGCGGAGCGCGGTAGCCGCGGCTTTCATCTTTTCTTTGTTCCTTTCCTGATGCGCAACCAGACAGAGTGAGGATTCATATCCCCGCCAGCCGCCCGCCGTCAATCGGGATGGCGGCGCCGGTAATGAAGCTGGTCTGGTCCGAGCAGAGCCAGGCGGCGAGCGCGGCGACCTCCTGGGGCAGACCGATGCGCGCCATCGGCACGGCGCGCGTGACCTGCGCCCGCGCCTCGTCGCTCAGCGCCGAGAGCCGCTCCGTGAGAATGGGGCCGGGCGCGATGGCGTTTACCCGGATACGCCGCGCCGCGTAGTCCAGCGCCGCGCTCTGGGTGAGGCCAACCACGCCATGCTTGGCGGCGTCATAGCCCGCCATGCCGCGCACGCCTTGCACGCCTGCGGTAGACGACATGTTGACAATCGCTCCACCGCCACTGGCGAGCATCGCTGGAATCTCGTACTTCATCGCCAGGAACACGCTGCGCAGCGAGCCACGGACCGCCCGGTCGAAGTCCTCGACACTCAGATCGGCCAGTGGCGCCGGCATGTGGCCATCGCCCGCGTTGTTGAAGGCGACATCCAGGCGGCCAAAGACGCCGACCGCGCGCTCGACGAGGCGCTCGACCGCGCGCGGGTCACCCACGTCGGTCGGCGCGGCGATGGCGTAGCCGCCCGCGTCGCGGATCTCATCCGCCAGTGCAGCGATCGCCCGCTCGCTGCGTGCCGCTAGCGCGACGGCGGCCCCCGCCGCGACGAAGACGCGGGCGGCGGCTGCGCCAATCCCACGGCTCGCGCCGGTGATGAGCGCCACCTTGTCGCGCAACAGACCCCTCAGCTCATTTGCAGCGACGCCCTGGACTCCCAGGTTCTCAATCGCGCTCATGCGGTCTCCTCAGCTCACGAATGGTCAGGCCGCGACGGCGGCCTTGGCCCCAGTGTGCGCCGTTGGCTGGCGTGGAGCCATGAACGAGACCCACGCAACCACCCACGCATCAACGCTCGCGCATCAGTACGCGGCGTACCAGGCGCGGCGCGCCTGGCGCGGCCGCCATCACGCCCTGCGGCATTCCGGCGACGAGTGCTATCATCACTGAGGACGCTGACGTGGCGCCGGTGAAGGCTCCGGAGGCTTACTGTGAGCGCGAACCGCATATCACCGCTCTTCGGATCATCGTTTGGCGCGCTGCTGAGGCGCTATCGCGAGGCGGCTGGGCTGACGCAGGAGGCGCTTGCCCAGCGGGCGGGACTGAGCGTGCGCGGGATCAGCGACCTGGAGCGGGGCGCGCGCCAGTCGCCGCGCCGCGAAACGCTGGACCTGCTGGCCAGCGCGCTGGCGCTGCCTCCGCACAAGCGCGCCCTGCTGGAAGCCGCCCGCTCTCCCCTCGCCCCTGGCCAGCCGCCAGACTCGACCGCGCGCGCCTTGCCTCCGAACAATCTTCCGGCGCAAGCCACACCGCTGATTGGCCGCGAGCGCGAGGCGCGCCGCGCGGCGGAGGCGCTTGGACGCCCCGACACGCGCCTGCTCACACTCACCGGGCCGGGCGGCGTCGGCAAGTCACGCCTCGCGCTGCAGGTGGCGGAGGACGTGTTGGAGCGCTTCGAAGACGGCGTCTACCTGGTTCCGCTGGCGGCGCTCCGCGATCCGGCGCTGGTGATGCAGGCTATCGCGGAGGCGATTGGGCTGCGCGCGTCGGCCAATGAGCCGCTGGATGAGCAGGCGCGCGCGTCCCTGCGCGACCGGCAGACGCTCCTGGTGTTAGACAATTTCGAGCACCTGCTGGCCGCCGCACCGCGGGTTGCCGCACTGCTGGCCGCCTGTCCCCGACTCAAGGCGCTGGTCACAAGCCGCGAGCCGCTCAAGATCGCCGGCGAACGCGAGAGGGCGGTCGCGCCGCTGGATGAGGCGGCCGCGGTGGAATTGTTCGTCGAGCGGGCGCGGGCAGCCCAGCCCAGCTTCGATCCGGCATCGGATGACTGGGAGACCATCGCCGCGATCTGCCTCCAGGTGGACCGGCTGCCGCTGGCGCTCGAGCTGGCGGCGGGCTGGGCGCGCCTACTGCCGCTGCCGACGCTGCTAGAGCGGCTCGATAGCCGCCTGGCGCTGCTGAGCCATGGGCGCCGCGACGCGCCGGAGCGCCAGCGCGCGCTGCGCGATACCATCGCCTGGAGCGAGCAGCTCCTCGATCCATATGAGCGCCGCCTCTTCTGGCGGCTGGCCATCTTTTCCGGCGGCTGGACGCTCGATGCGGCGGAGGCGGTCTGCGGCGGCATGGAGAGCGTCGGCCTAGATCAGACAGCGCCCGATGAGGGTGTGCTCGACGGACTGGCGCGGCTGGTCGAGAAGAGCCTGGCGCTGGCGGACATGTCGCCAGACGGGGCGCGCTTCAGCATGCTGGAGACGATCCGCGAGTTCGCACGGGAGCGCCTGGAGGCGAGCGGCGAGGCGGAGGAGCTGGGACGGCGCCACGCGGAGTACTTCGCGCGGCTGGGGTCAGAGCTGGGATGGATTGGACCACGGCAGGATGCGCGCGACCAGCGAATCGAGCGCGAGCTGCCGAACATCCGGGCGGCGCTGGCGTGGACGCTGGCGCGGCGCGAGCCGCTGATTGGCCTGCGGCTGGCGACCCCCATCGGGCGCTGGTGGTACACCCGCGGCGCCTTCGACGAGGCGGAGAGCTGGCTGCGCGCCCTGCTGGCGCTCGATGAGGAGGCGGGCGAGCGCGCGGCGCCCGCCGCGCTGCGGGTCTCCGCGCTCTACGCCCTCGTCTTGCTCATGCTCGACCGGCGCAACTACGACGGGGCCGAGGCGATGGCGCGCGCGGGGTTGGAGCTGGCGCGCCGCCACGGGGATGCGGCCCGTGCGGGGAACATGCTGGCCGAGCTAGGGCACGTCGCCGAGGCGCGCGGCGACCTCGACGCTGCGATGGCCTACTTCGAGGAGGGCCTGGCGCAGTACGAGCAGGGAGGCGCCCGCCAGGAGGGCGCGGCGGTCGGCAGAACACTCAGCAGCCTGGGCAATCTGGCGCGGGCCAAAGGCGATTACGCGCAGGCGCAGGTCTATCTCGAGCGGGCGCTGGCGTGGGCGCGGGAGCGCGATTTCTCGTTCGCCGTCGCCAGCGGGCTGGTGAGCCTGGGTCATGTGGCCGTCGAGCAGAACGATTACCCGCGCGCCACCACACTCTATCGCGAGGCGCTGGAGCTGTACCGGACGCTGCGCAATCCCGCTTCAATCGCCTGGCTCCTGCAAGGCGTCGCCATCACCGTGGGCGCGCTAGGGAATACGGAGGCGGTCGCGCGGCTGGCTGGCTCAGTCACTAGCCTGCGCGCGGTCGCGGGAGCCGCCGAGAGCGCCGAGTGGCCCCCGTTTGCGCGGGTCTGTGCGGCGGCGCGGCAGGCGCTCGGCGAGGAGGCCTACCGCGCCGCCAGCGAGCGCGGCGCCGCGCTCGGGCCTGAGCGCGCCATCACGTATGCGCTCACACTATTGGGCGAGAGCGCGGCGTCCGCGCGGGGTGACTCGCTCAGTTGAGGTTGGGCGGGTGGAAGCCGTTCTGCTTCTCGCAGAAGTGACGTCCCTGCATTGGCCTGCCGCAGAAGGGGCAGCGCGGCCTGCCCAGCAGCGTCAGGCTGTTGACGCTGGCGCAGAGTTGCTGGGCCTGCGTCCGTGAGAAGAACACCGTGAAAGTGGCCTCTTCGGCGTCGCGCGCGTAGAGCTCGCCGTCCTCCTCGATCAGCTCGAGTGGCGTGGCGCGCAGCAGCATCTCCTCGTCGTCCTCATCGTAGCCCAGCTGCATCGGCCCGACCTGAAACTCTACATCAGGCTCGCTAGGGAAGTCGTCTGGAGCGCCGGGAGGTGGCGTTGGGTTGGCCTGCGCCTCCGCGCGCAGAGTCATGACCCCGCTGGTCTGCGCCAGTACCTTCTCGATCGCCGCCATCAAGGTCTCCAGTTGATCGCGCTCCATCCACAGGCTGGCGGCGCCGTGTGGACTGCGCACAAAGATACGAAAACGGCGGGCGCCTGGCTGACCAATGGCCTCAGCGTCGAAAATCTCCGCGTGCCCGAAATCATGGGAAGATGCGCTCATACTGCCGCCTCGTCTCCACGCCCGCGCGATGGTCTCCATGATGGTCTCCTCCAGGTAGGAGAGGTCGGTGGCGCGGGGTGTCAGTCCACTAGTGTAGCATCACGGCGCCCGCAGGCGCAATTCAACTGGCGCGCCGCATTCCTGGCAGGCGCGTCAGCGCGCCACCGTCGCGTAGATGCTGGCGCGCGCGTAGGGGAGATAGCCCGCCGACTCGAGCGCGTGGCGCGCCTGCGCCATTTTAGGCGCAGTCATGCAGACGGGTATCCGGTCCATATCTAGAGCGGCGCGTGTGGCGCGCGCGACCAGCGCGGTAAACAACTCTTCCGGACAGGCGGTCAGGCTGGCGTGCGCGTGCTTGGTCAGGCGCGGTTCCGCGAGCTCCCAGACGCGCGGCGAGTAGGCGCGCAGCCCGATATGCGCGACGATCGCTCCCTCGCGACGCACAACGAAGACGCCGCCGCCATGTCGCGCGAGCAAGGCGAGCGCGAATGGCTCGGTTTCCGTAGACTCATCGAGCCGCTCGATCCACTCGACCCACCGGCCCAGATACGGCCGAAAGCTCCTCCGCGTCACGTACCGTATGCAGAGACGTGGCTCGCAACCGGGCCCTAGCGGTCGCGTGGCATGGTCGCGAACCACTCTATGCAGCCTCAACAACCGATTGGTGTGAAAGAGCTCCTCAGGCCCCACCTCGTCCAGTAGGCGCTCGACTGGCTCACGCAACTCCTCCGCCAGTGACGCGACTCCCGCCGGCCCCACCAAAGGCGAGCCTTCGCGTAGGGGGGCAAACAGGTAGACGACCTGTCGCATGCCGAACAGCAGCGACATCGGGTCATCCTCCGCACGGGAGGTGAGCCGCGTCCAGCCTGAAGCGCGCAGATCAGGGACCTCGCAATCTAACACTGAGGCGTAATACGCATCAACGAGCAATAGCGCCTCGATATCGTGTTTTGCCTGCGATCCAAATTCATTCATAATCGTATCTGAGTGGCCTCCAAGTCCCCCACGAGCGCCCAAGCGCTGGACGCAACGGCGAGGAATCCTTCACATCACCGCTGGCGTATGTGCGACGCCCAAATCGGCGGCTTGACGAACGCGTCGGCGCCGAGTGCCTCAGACTCGTGCGGCGCGCGTGTCTCAGGCCAGGCGTCCAGGACCGAGGAATTCCAGATGGGAGGCGCGCTGGCGAGCTCGGAGTTATCATGCGGTCCCGCATCACTGAGGCTAGCGTCGCGCTCGGGTTGCGCGCCTGAACTCGCGCCTGAACTCTTAAACTGAAGGCCAGCGAGCCCCCAGGTGTCCATCGCGCGCCAGATGGGAGGCGCGGATGCGTACACCCACACCGGGTCTTGCACGGCGTCTTGCACGGCGGTTTCTGACGCGCCCTTCTTCTCCGCCAGCTCGATACGCAGGGCGCTCGCGTCACGCCAGATCGGCGGCGCCGGCTCGGTCAACGCGCTCGCCTCGCCCACCAGTTCCAGTTGCGCGGCGCGATGCGCCTCGATCAGCGATTCAACGTGGCGCCAGATTGGAGGGAAGATCCCGCTTTCTGGCGCGTCCTCGCCATCCCACGTGGGCAGCGTGTCCTCTGACCCCTCATAGATGGCGGTAAGCGCGCCCTGCCCGTGCGCAAGGCTGGGATTCAACAAGTATGCGCTGAACCAAGGAAGGCGGGCGGAATCGAAACGCTTTTCAGTGATTTCAGCTACATCAGCGCCAGATCGTATCCGCTGTCGGCGATAAAGAAACACGCGGCTGCCGTGAGGAGGTAAATGCGCAAAGAATTTGGCTGATCTGAGTCGCGGGATACCAGGTGGCGCGGCTGGAGCCAGTAGTCTCGCCCGCAAATCAGGTCGCGGCCTGCGGAGCCGCCAGATCGCGACGAGTGCGGCCACGCAGGCGATCATTAGGGCGATGGCGCCCACTGAGATTCCTAGATGGCTCATGGGATTGGCAATCCCTTCAGTAAAGGCGCCTATGGGCCACACGCGCGGTATCCTTCCACTTGAAATGCAATTTATCGCCTCGGTTGAATAGTGTCTGCTACTCTTATCACAATGAACAGTATAACGCAAGCCGCCCGCATGTCCAGTCCCCCGTCATTCTCGAGAGGTGGACATATGGGCGGCGGGTACGCCATGTCATAGCGTGGTGAATGAATTAGACGCCCGGTCTCGTCAGCTCGCGCGAGCGGTCGCTAGCGATACGCTCACGCATGTCCTCGTACGTCTGCGCGTCAATCTCACCGCGCGCATAGCGCTGGCGCAAGATCTCATCCGCCGTCAGCCCTGGCGGCGCTTGCGTGGCGTCGCGCCCTCCGGATACGCCGCGCCCGCTGGTCAGCCGTACGATGCCCCAGATGATCGCAACGAGCAGAGCGATCCAGAAGAGCGCCGGGATAATCATCCACCAGCCCATGCCTGCCTGCCAATATGGTCCCCACATCATACTGTGACCTGCCTCTCCATCTATTGCGCCGCCGCGCGGCGTCATCGCTCCACCTATTCGGGCTATCAGGCGCCACGTTAGCATGCTCATCATCGCGCCTTCGCGTCACAGGCTGGACACAACTTCGCACACGTTCATCACGGCGTGCGCGCCGGGCGCGGGGCATAGCGCTGACTGTCCGGCGGAGGCATAGGGGAAATGGAATGTGGCGAGCGGGAGCCGCCCTCCGTCTCATCACTCAAACGCCACACGAGCGGAGATGGGGTCAGTCGGGCGCAATGGCGGCTGGCTCGCGCGGTGGCGGGGAGGCGTGGACGATGCATATGCCTTGGTTTGGACGTTTCACTCACCGGCGTGATCGCGACTGCGTGACGCCCGCGCCGCGCCCCCGGTCCAATGATGAGATCACGCTGGCCCTCAGCACGCTGCCGCTCTATCGGGTCCTCTTGACACCGGGCGCGAGCGACAGCGCGGGCGCCCTCATCCACTCCCGCGCCCTCACGCGCCTGGTTGGCGCCGAGCGCGCGGCGCGCATCCTGGCGGAGGTGGCGCGGGCTGGGGCGGGGCTGGTCGCCACCTGTCCGCGCGAGCTGGCGGAGCACTATCGCGACGAGCTAGCGCGCCATGCGCTCCCATGCGCTATCGAGCCCGCGTGATGGGCGCCACGGGTAGCCCGGCCAGGTGAAGCGGCTGAGCCTGTCGAGTCGCGGCTAACGACGCGTTCTCCGCGGCGCCGCCTCCTCACCTCATCGGGCGCGAGTTGGTGGAAACCTGTCCCATAGAACTGGCGCGCCCAGACGCGGAACGCGCCAATTGGCCCATCGCCCTTCGCCAGCGCGGGCGGGTGGATGTGGCGCTTGTTCTCCCAGATCATGACGTCTTGCCGGGCGTCATGGATCGCGTTCTAGTGGGTCGTTTGGGTCGTTCGCGCGATCATCTCCTCACAGCGCTGCGTGCGGAACCAGCCGCGCCACCAGTTGTTGGGGATGGGCGGCGCCACCACCGGCGGCATATCCGCCTCGCCTCCTCCTGCCGCACATCCGCCGCGCCCGCCCGTCGGGCACGCGGAACACTACCTGCCGGCCACATACGCCTCCCATGCGCCGCCAGCAAGCGCTATAGTTGCGCGTCCCGGTAGCGGGCGCGCGGGCCGCATGGCTCGCGCCTCCTGATTTCGGTGGCATGAAACTTGTGACAAGACAGTGACATGGACGCCAATAGCGGCAGCGCTGGGCTACAGCCCTCGGGCGAGGGTTGCCATATCTGGCGCGGCAGGCGCCCATGGCTGGCGGGCCAACCCATTGGGACCTATTAGCCCGCCGATCCCACGATCGCAGATAACTGACTTCGCCTCCGAAATGGAAGTGGAGACAAGGTTCGAGCGCCATCATTGCTTGAGTCAGAGGAGGCTACAGCATGCGACAGAACAACGACCTTCGCGACAAGCTCGTCACCTACCTGCAAGACGCTTATGCCATGGAGCATGAGATCATTCAGGTGCTCGAAGGTCAGGTAAAAGACACCGAGAAGTACCCGCAGGTTCAGGCCGGCATCCAGCGCCACCTTGAGGAGACGCGCCTGCATGAGCAGCGCATGGCCGACCGGCTGAACGCCTATAACGAGAAGCCATCTGGCGTCAAGTCCTTTGGCTCCAGCCTGATCGGCAATCTCATCGGCGCCGCGGCCGGTGGGCGCACGGACAAGATCTCGAAGATCGCGCGCGACGACTATATGACCGAGCATATGGAGGTCGCGGCCTATGAGCTGCTGATCACCACCGCGGAGCTGCTTGGCGATAACGAGACGATTTTCGCGGCGCAGGCGAACCTGCGCGACGAGCTGCGCATGGCCAACTGGCTGGAACAACATCTCCCTGACACGGTTGTGTATTCCTTCCAGGAGGATGGGATCCCGGTTGACAATTCGCAGATCCCCGCTCTGCGCCGCATCGCGCTGGAGTCGCTCCAGCAGGCGAAGTCCGGCCTGGGCTATGAGGGCATGACGGGCGTGGGCGCCGAGTCCGGGGTGAATCCGCCGCTGTCGTAGCGCCCACGCCAGATAGGGCAGGATCGGCTGGAGGCGCTCGCCGCCCGTCCGCCGTGTCCTGTCGAATGACCTGATGACCAGATGAATAGCGCGCGAGTCGCATCTGTATGGGGCTCGCGCCGGAAGCCCCGATCAAGCGGATGGTCGGGGCTTCCGCCATGGCTGCGCCAAAAGGCGTCATGAACGCGCCTGGTATGGGCCAGCAACGTGGCGACACCGCCATCACGCATCTCCCCGCGATGATGGCCAGCGAAACGCCCTCTTCCGCGTCATACGGCGCGCTGGAGGGCGTTTCATCTCCACCGGCGCCGCGCGCGCTCGTCATCTGGCCGCGCCCACCTCGCCGCGTATGGCGGCATACAGCGCCTGGGAGCGCGCCTCAGCCGTGTCTGCCTCGCCCGCGCGCCCGAGCTGGCGGAGCAGCGCCGCCTTGGCGGACCATACCTCAGCGTGCGCTATCATGCTAGGCTCATCAAGAAGATAGCGTTCCGCTACGGCCAGCCCCTGCTCCGCCGCCGCAAGCGCCTCCTCTGGCCTCCCTAGCCGCTCCTGGGCGACAGCCTGGGCGAGCCGAGAGCGGACGGGATATGGATTGAGCGCGATGGCGCGCTCCGCCGCATCTAGCGCCTCCGCGCTGCGCCCCAGCCCATTGAGCGCGGTCGCCATCGTCGCCAGCGCGAGCCCGTGGGACGCGGGACTGTGATCCCGCGCCAGCTTCTTATCCTGCGCGCGCTGGCAGGCGCCCAGGGCTTCAGCGTAGCGCCCTAGCCGGGCAAGCGTGTCTCCTTGCTGCGCCCACACCACCGCCGTGTGAGGCGCAAGCTCTAGCGCTCGATTCAGGGCCATCAACGCCTCAATGTCGCCCCGAAGCGCTGTCAGGATGCGGGCTTTCCATACCCATGCTTGCGCTAACTTGGGACCGAGGACGAGCGCCCGCTCGATGGCGACCAGCGCCTCAATCCCGCGACCCATTCTGTAGAGCGTCACCGCTTTGCCAACCCATGCGCCAGCCAATTTGGGATGACGGTGGAGTGTGCGCTCATAGAGCGTGAGCGACTCCGCATAGCGCTTGTCGCTCAGAAGCGCCGCGCCGCGATAATAGGCGATCCAGGCGATCCAGGCGCGCGTCTCACGAACGGCGCCCACGACCCCAGCGCCAGCGATTATGACGGCCATAACGAGCATGAAGCCGCCGCCAGGGGCGGAGAGCTCATCGGGTGGCGTAATGATCAACATGAAGACGACAAGCCATTCAGCGAACAGCGGGAGACCAATGCCGATGAGTATGTTTCGGACAAGCAACTCGGCAATCCGTCCACGCCAGACGCTGAGACCCGCGCCGAACACCCGGCCTGCCCGGCTCAGAGTCACGAGCGCGATGCTACCGATGCACAAATACCAGAACAGATACCAGTTCACGTACAGTCCCCTTTTTCGCGGCGCGCCCGCTGTCCAAAACGCCGCCTCTATGATAGCGTGAGGGCCAGAGAAAGGAAACTAGCTGATTGCCTTGATTCGATTCAGCGCATGTATACTATCTGTTGGTGAGCGATCGCTACTGGGAATGGCGTCTCAGATGGACAGACTCAGATAAGGAGTGTGTGCGCATGCGGTGGATTGAGCGCGTGTCGGGCCTGCTCGCGGGGCTGCTGGCCGTTGTGGCGGGATTGCTCAGCTTCCAACTGCCTGCCGCGCGGATCTTCGCCTCGGTGAGCTGCGGCGTAGGCTGCACGGAGAGCTCGGTGGAATATGGGCCGAGCGTCAGCGCCAGCGCTCACAATGCGATGATCTTGCCCGTGGCGCTGACTGTCGTCGCGGCGCTGGCCATTGCCCTGGTCGCGCTGCTCGACGCGCAGCGCCCGGCGCACAGCTTCGCCCTGGTCGCGCTCGCGCTGGCCGCGACCATCGTCTGCGCGGCTGGCGCGGGCGCCCTGCTGGCGGGCAATACCGCGCTCGTCTTCGCCGCGCCGCCACTCCGGCATAGCGGCCTCATCATGCAATACAACGCTGGCGCGCTGTTCATCCCTGCGCTCGTCGCCGCGATCATCTGCGCCATCGCCGTTCTCTGGCCGCGCCGCGCCAACCAGGCCCATACCGCGCGTTAGCCGTTGGTTGCCAGCCGCAGGCCCAGCGCCACGAAGATCCCGCCCGTAATGGCGTCTATCCAGCGCTGGGCGCGGCGATAGGCGCGAGCGACGGGGGCCAGCGAGAAGAGCAACGCCACCAGCGAGAACCAGCCCGCCGAGATGCCCACCATGCCCGCCAGGATCGCCACATCCAGCCAGAACGGCGGACGCGCGGGCAGCAACAGCGCGAAGATGCTGCTGAAGAACGCCAGCGCTTTGGGGTTGCTGATATTCGTCAGGAAGCCGATCAGCCAGGAGGGCAGGCGCCCCCAGCGCGCCTCCCGCGTCGCGCCCGTCTCGCGGCCCTGAAGGGCCGGGGCGCGCGACAGGGCCTTGAAAGGCCAGTGGGATGTATCCCCCGATACCGTGCGCCGGCCATTGATGGCCGCGTCCTCCACATCCGTGCGCCGGCCATTGATGGCCGCGTCCTTCACCTCGCGTTTCGGGCGCGCCGCCGACCAGAGCGCCTGCGCGCCCAGCCAGATCAAATAGAGCGCGCCGAGAAACCGCAGGACGGCCAGCGGCCCGCTCGCCTGGGCCATCACGAAGCCCAACCCGGCCAGGCTCAGCGTCACCCAGATCGCGATGCCGGCGGCCACGCCGAGCCCAACCAGCACGCCATCCCGCCGCGAGCGCGCGACGGCGTAGCGGCTGGTCGCCACGAAGTCCGGCCCCGGGGTGATAACCGCCAGCGCCCACACCCCCAGCAGCGCGAGCAGCTGCGGCCCGTAGGCGATGAGCGCGCTCACCGTCTACACCCCGACGGTACCGCCGGGCTGCTCCTGGGGGGCGCTGGGCGGTGGTGGCGCCTCGTCGCCCGGATGTCCCGGCTCTGGCGCCCGCGGACGAGCTGCGGCGGGCGTCTCCTCAGTAGTAGGCTCACCCTGCCCCGGCTCCGCCTCGGCGCGTCCGCCCTCCTCGCCGCCCTGCCGCTCCATCAGCGCGACGCGGAGCACGTCGTCCATCGTCTCGGCGAGGGTAAACGTGATGCCCGCACGGATCTTCGGCGGAATCTCGACCAGGTCCTTGTCGTTCTCGGCCGGCACGATCAGGTTACGGATGCCGACGCGGCTCGCCGCCAGCACCTTTTCCTTCAGTCCGCCAATGGCCAGCACTCGTCCGCGCAGCGTGATCTCGCCGGTCATGGCGATGTCACTGCGCACTGGTCGGCGAGTCACGGCGGAGATCATCGCCAGCGCCATGGTGATGCCCGCCGACGGCCCATCCTTCGGGATGGCGCCCTCCGGCAGGTGGATATGGATATCCATCTCGCCGGGAAACTCCTCCGGCAGGTCGAGATCATCCGCGCGCGAGCGGATGTAGGAGAGCGCCGCGCGCGCCGACTCCTGCATCACGTCGCCAAGCTGGCCGGTGATGATCACCCCGCCCTTGCCGGGCATCGTCACCACCTCGACCGGCAGCAACGAGCCGCCAACCGAGGTCCACGCCAGCCCCGTCGCCACACCGATCTGCCCGGCGTCGAACGCCTTCTCCGGCAGGAAGCGCGGCGCGCCAAGATACTGCTCCAGGTTCTTCTCCGTCACGCGGATGTGCGCGTCGGGTTTGACGACGATACGCCGCGCCGCCTTGCGGCAGATGGTGGCGAGCTGGCGCTCCAGCGAGCGCACGCCGGCCTCGCGCGTGTAGTTGCTGATGATTTGGCGCATCGTCTTCTGCGGAACCTGCGCTTGGTCTGGCGTTAGGCCATGCTCGGCGAGCGTCTTCGGCAGCACGAAGCGCCGGCCGATCTCGATCTTCTCTTCCTCGGTATAGCCAGGAAGCTCGATGATGTCCATGCGGTCAGCCAGCGCGCGCGGGATCTGGTGGCGGCTGTTGCCGGTGCAGATGAAGAAGCATTGCGAGAGATCGTAGGGCGTCTCCAGATAATGATCGCTGAACGTGCTGTTCTGCTCTGGATCCAGCACCTCCAGTAGCGCGGCGGATGGGTCGCCGCGATAATCCGAGGCGAGCTTATCAATCTCGTCTAGCAGGAACACCGGATTGACAACGCCCGCCGTCCGCATGGCCTGGATGATGCGGCCCGGCAGCGCGCCCACATAGGTGCGCCGGTGCCCGCGAATCTCGGCCTCGTCATGCACGCCACCCAGCGAGATGCGCACGAACTGGCGCCCCAGCGCGTGGGCGATGCTGCGGCCTAGCGAGGTTTTGCCTACGCCCGGCGGCCCAATCAGGCAGAGGATCGGCCCCTTGTGCGCTGTGGCGCTAGCGGCCAGCGTGGCGGCATCGGTGGGCGTCGCGGCGCTCTTGGCGGCGTCGCGCGCCTGCTTCTGCGCCTGCAAGATGCGCAACTGGCGCACCGCCAGGAACTCAACGATGCGCTCCTTGACCTTCTCCAGGCCGTAGTGCTCGTCGTCCAGCGTCTTCTGGGCGAACGCCATATCCAGCCGGTCTTCGGTGCGTTCCGTCCACGGCAGCGCCAGCATCCAATCAATGTAGTTACGCAGCACGACCAGCTCGGCGGAGTGCGCCGGCATGCGCTCCAGCCGGTCCAGCTCCTTGATGACCTTCGCGCGCGCCTCCTCCGGGAAGCCCTTGCGCTCGACACGCTCGCGCAGCTCGCGCGCCTCGCTCGCCTGGTCGGCGCCCAACTCTTCCTGAATGGCGCGCAGCTGCTCCTTGAGGTAGTATTCGCGCTGGTTCTTGTCCACCTGCTGGCGGACCTTCTGGCGGATCTTGTTCTCCAGGTCGCGAATCTCGATCTCGTTGCCGAGCGCCACGCAGACCCGCTCCAGCCGATCCAGTTGGTCAACCGCCTGAAGTATCTCGTCCTGCCGCAGCGCCTCCGTAATGACGCGCGACGCCAGGTGATCGGCCAGACGGCCGGGCTGGGTGATGCGCGTCACTTCCGCGACATCGTCCGGGTTGAAGCGGCGGTCGAGCATCGCCAGCTTCTCGAAGAGCTTGGTGGCATGGTTGATGAGCGCCCTCGCCCGGTGTGAGTTGTCCTCGGGGTCCGTAATGACCTCGCATACCCCGGCCGCGAACGACTCGTTCCGTATCCACTCGACGACCCGCATGCGCGCCACGCCCTCCACGCCTACCTGGACAGCCTGATCGCTCTGCTCCTCATACTGGGTGATCGTGACTAATGATCCGATGATGGACTTGCCCGCGGTCTCCGCGGTATCCTCGTCGCCCTCCTCCTGGAAGAACGTCACGAAGCGCCGCGCGTCCGGCTCGCCCGCCGCTACGTCTGGCGCGGCTGTATCCGCCTTGGGAGCGCTCATGCTCGTGACAGGGATGCGGGTCTTCTTGCCCGCGCGTGACGGCCCCGCGCTCTCAGACGCCTCCGGCGTCGTGGCGCCCGCCTGAGCGCCAGCAGCCGCTGTCCCGGGTCCGGCGTAGCCCGCATAGGCGGCCTTGATCGCCGCGCTGACCCGCTCAGCGCCAACGCTGAGTGTCGCGCGCGCGCCAGGGAAGATGACGACGCCCTTCAGCGGCGCCAGCGGCCAGGCCGTTCGCCCGGCGACTGACGCCGAGCCGCCCGGATCTGGCGCGCTCCCCGCGCGCCCTTCCGCCTCACTCGCTCCTCGTGATCGTGTACCCATGAAGCGCTCGCCTCTTTTCTGGCCTGTATCGCATGGCTCGCGTGGCATAGTAGGCTGGCCCGTCAGCGGCCCGGCATGGCGCCGGGCGATGCGGGTTCTTCTGAATGATGTGAGACAGTGTCAAGATGCTCGACAGAACAGACACCACCCCGCGCGTCGCGCGCCCCACGCACGCCACGCGCTTAAAGCGATGACGCGGCCTCGCTCACCGATATTGTCCAGAGAGGCCGCGTCCATCGCCGCGCGTCACGCGCGTCATGGCCCCACCACGACGCTCGTGGCGGCGATGCGAACAGGAAACGGTCGCCAGGCTCAAGCTGACTCGTCTTCCAGCTCCACTGCCCGGGCTTCCGCGCCGGAGCGGGCGATGATCTGAGCAGGCTTGCGCTCGGTGATGGTGTCAGCGTCTATGACGACCTTCTTTACATCTGAACGTGAGGGCGCGTCAAACATCACATCGAGTAGCACATCCTCGATGATCGTGCGCAGGCCGCGCGCGCCGGTCTTCTGGTTCAGCGCCGCATCCGCCACCGCCTCGAGCGCCGCGGGCGTGAACGAGAGATCCACGCGGTCGAGGTTCATGAGCTTCTGGTACTGCTTGATAACCGCGTTCTTCGGCTCTGTCAGGATGCGGATCAGCGCCTCACGATCGAGGCTGTCCAGCGAGCAGATCACCGGCAGACGCCCGACAAACTCCGGGATCATGCCGAAGCGCAGCAGGTCATCCGGGATGAGTTGCGCCAGCGCCGAATTGGTCAGCTCGGGCGATCCCTCGACCGCCTTGAAGCCGATAAGCTTGTGGCTGCCCAGCCGCTGCTCGACGATCTTGTCCAGCCCCTCGAACGCCCCGCCGCAGATAAACAGGATGTTCTGGGTGTTGATCTGGATGAAATCCTGATGCGGGTGCTTGCGCCCGCCCTGCGGCGGCACGTTGGCGATCGTGCCCTCGATGATCTTCAGCAGCGCCTGCTGCACACCCTCGCCCGACACATCGCGCGTGATCGAGGGGTTGTCGGACTTGCGGGCGATCTTGTCGATCTCGTCAATATAGACGATGCCACGTTCGGCGCGCGCCACATCGAAGTCGGCGATCTGGATCAGCCGCAGCAGGATATTCTCGACATCCTCACCCACATAGCCCGCCTCCGTCAGCGCGGTGGCGTCGGCGATGCAGAATGGCACGTCCAGCACCTTGGCCAGTGTCTGCGCGAGCAGCGTCTTGCCAGAGCCGGTCGGGCCAATCAGCAGGATGTTGCTCTTGCCCATCTCTACGTCATCAATCTGCATCCCGGCGTTGATGCGCTTGTAATGGTTGTAGACGGCGACCGAGAGGGTCTTCTTGGCGCGGTCCTGCCCAATTACGTACTGGTTGAGCTGGTCGTAGATCTTCTTCGGCGTGGGGACCTTGCCGCCAGCCGAGCGCGGCTTGGTGATGACCTGCTCTTCCTCGATGATCTCGCGACACAGCTCGACGCACTCGTCGCAGATGTAGACGCCACCCGGCCCCGCGATGAGGCGGCTGACGAGCTCCTGACTCTTGCCGCAGAAGGAACAGCGGTATGTCATACGTGTCCCCTTTGTACTTGGCACTGCTCTACCATCTCCTCGCTGGCCACCGGCCCGCCGCTGGTGGTGTTCCTCGATACCTCAACTGACCGGACGCTACCGGCCTGATGAATCCGCTTCTCCCGGACTCCTCAATAAACGGTCGGAGCGCCGGAGTTCGGTGTGGCGCGCGCGGAAACGGTAAAGCCGCGGCGTCCCCAGGCGGCGCCGCCGCCTGATATATCGTCGCGCTGGTCGCGTTCGCCTCGTTCGCCTCGCTCGATCCTCTCGAACTCACGGTACAGAATCCCCCGGCGCGCCGCACGTCGCATTCCATATGCGCATAGGGTTGCTATACATCCGCGCGCCGGGGAAGCGGAACCGCTCAACCCTTTCAATATGACGAGCGTGCGTCGCTCTCTCGTGATCTCTCTATCTAGTATACGCGCGGCGCCTACATTCCGCGTCATTCCCCGCGGGCGCCGCGGATGTGGACTCAGACGCGCAGGCCAGGCCCCTCAGCCCGCGCTCACTCCGCCTCCGCCACCTCCGTCGCCTGGGCCGCCGCCTTCGCGCCCGCCTCGGCCTCCTCGGTGGCCTCCTCGGTGGCCTCCTCAGCGGCGGGCGGCCAGCGGCCCTCGGTCGCGATAGAGATCATGCGGCTCAGCGCCTTGTCGCGCCGCAGGCGGGCGATGATCGCGCGCCGCTGGCTGGCGCTCAGGTCACGCCAGCGGCTGCGCCGGCCTCCTGAGAGCATGCTCATCATCTCGAACCACTGGCCGGCCTCTTCGTCGTCCACTTCCACCTGCTCGGCGCTGGCCAGCGCTGCCAGGGCCAGGTCGCGCTTGACGCGCTCGGTGGCGTCAGGCTCCAACTCTTTGCGGTACTCGTCTTCGGTCTTGCCGCTGGCCTCCAGGAACTGCTGCAGTGAGAGGCGGCTGTCTTCCAGCATGCGCGCGGTCTCGCGCATCATCGTGTTCGCCTCATCCTCCACCAGCAGCGGATGGATGGTGTATGTCGAACTCTCGATCAGGCGCTTGGTGACCTCATCGCTCAGCTCGCGCTCGGCGTCGCGTAGGCGCTGCGTCCGCAGCTGCTCGCGAATCGCCTGGCGCACCTCGTCCATCGTCGTGTAGTCTCCGACGGTGGCGGCGAACTCATCGTTCGCTTCTGGCAGCTCGCGCTGTTTCACCGCCTTGACAGCGACCTCGTATTGCGCCTCTTTGCCCGCCAGCTCAGGATTGCTGTAGTCCTCAGGGATCGTGGTGGTGAACGCCTTCGTGTCGCCTTCCTTCATGCCGGCGATATGTTCGTCCATGCCGGTGAAGATGCCCACACGTTCGTCCGTCAGCACGAACTCGTTGTCGTGCAGATCGCTGATCGGCTTCTCGCGGCCCTCGGCGGTCAGCTTCAGGTCCATCGTCACCTGATCGCCACTCTGCGCGCCACGCTCCACCGGCTCCCAGATCGCCTGCTGCTCGCGCAGGCGCTCGACGGTCTGCTCGACCTGCTCGTCGGTGATCTCAATCGCCGGCGGCTCGACGCGGATCGCCTTGTACTCGCCTAGCGTGGCGGGCGTCAGCACCGGCACATGCACCTGAGCGCTGTAGGGCTGGCCCTCCTCGAAGGAGGGCGCGTCCGCATGGGGCTGGGTCAGCGGCGTCAGGTCGTGCTCGACGAGCGCGTTGCGGTAGGCGGCGTCAATCAGGTCATCCAGACCCTCCTGATAGACCGCCTCTTTGCCCAGCATGCGCTCAATCATCGAGCGCGGCGCGTGCCCCTTGCGGAATCCGGGTACGTTATAGCGCTGGGCGAGGCGCTTGTAGGCCTTGTTGGTCGCGGTTTCGACCTCGTCCCAGTCCATCTGGATGGTGAGCACGGCCTCGCTCTCGGGCGTGCGCTCAACAGTGACTTTCACTCCGGCCTCCAGCCGCCAGCCTGGCGCCAATCAGCCCAGACCGCGCCCCCATCCGGTTTCCGTCCGGCGCGCGTCGCGCGGAAAGAGGCCAGTGGGTGGAACGTCCTGGAGTGGCGCGGGGCAGAGCGGCGCATCTACAGCGGCGGCGGTTCGCGTCCGCGCGCACATCTGGCGTCGAAAGGGATATTGAATAGTATACCATCAGTCGCGCGTGCTCCGCGCGAGGCGCCGCGGGCAGCGCCGCGATATGTGATGAAAGCGAGACAATGGACGCTTCCGGCGCCGCCCGCTCGCCCGCGCCGGGTTCTCTATCTCTTGGCATGGCTCGTCATCCATGGGATGGTAGATGGTGATGCGCCGCGCGATCTCCGCATGCCAAACGGACTTGTATAGCAGTCAGGCGAATTCCTTACCACCCATAGCCACGACGCCCGCGTCTCCTCAACTCTAGCGAGGGGACGCGGGCGCCCATACTGCTGGGGTGGGCGGCGCGGGACTCGAACCCGCACGGCTTGCGCCACCAGATCCTAAGTCTGGCCTGTCTGCCAGTTTCAGCAGCCGCCCCGGCGCGTGGGGAGCCATATTTGGCCCTGCGCTGATGAGGAGTATATCACGCCCGCCAGGCGCCCGCTACGTCGCCGCCTCACAGCGCGCATGGACGCCTATGCCGCCGTAACCGGTTTGTGACCTCACGCCCTCACGTCGTGATGGCGCCGTGCGCGCTGGCGCCCATGATACAAGGGTGGGAGGAGGAGCGAGGATACGTGCCCAACGAGCGCCGAAAGGAGCGTGATTCATATGACAGCGCAAATTCCGCAGATGGAGCCCCCAATGGCCGACCAGCGGCAGGCCCCGGTGAGCGCTCCGGTGGGCGCGCCGCCGATGCCGCCAGCGACGGCCCCGATCACGGGCTATAACGCCCCCGCGATGGGCCCGATGGCGGGCGCGCCATCAGGATGGTATGCCACACAGCCCGCCACGCCACAGCCAGCGCGGTCAATGATTCCCAGCCCGGCAATGCGGCTCGGACTCGCGATCGTCTCGCTCGTGCTGTTCATCCCGTTGTTAGCGATTGGGATTGGCTCCGTTTCGACTCTCGCGGGGGTGGTAGCGCCTTGGGTGGCGTTGACAGTCGGGTTAATCATCGTGGCGCTTGTCATCCTGACGATCGTCGCGATCAACCTGCTGTTCAACTATGACGTGCTGAGGTCCCGCGACTGAGGCGAGGCGCAAGCGAAGGAACGCGCCAGGGAAGCCGCAGGGACGCGGCCAGCGGGCCAGACGGCAGGCAGCGAGCGCGCTGGAGTGAAGGGATTCACCCCGGCGCGCTCGCTTTGCAGCCGCGACGATTCATCGCCGCGGACACTGGGCATCGCCTTGAGGCGTCGGGGACGCGGCTGGAAGCGAAAACCCTAGCCACGTCCCTCCTAACACTCGAAATGAGCCACCTACGCGCAGCGCGCGATCAGCGCCTGAGAGCTGCTGGCCGCCGTCAGGTAATCACCAACCGTCCAGTAGGCGCCCGCGCTGGCAGCTGTGACGCCGATGAAGTGGGCGCTGGTGGCGTCATCTGGCGCGGGACTCTCGACTACCCGCCACGTGGAGCCGTCCCATTGCTCGATGAGCCCACGTTGGATCTGCCCCTCGGAGCCGGTGAACTGATACCCGACCGCGCGCACGTCACGCGCACTCGCCGCCACGGCTGATAGCTTGCCCCAGGCGCGCGGACCTGACACGATCGTCCAGGCGACCCCATCCCAATGCGCGATCAGCGCCCGTATGGTGTGATCGCTTGCGGTGTACTCCCCCACCGACCAGGCTTCGTTTGCTGAGAGCGCCACAACGCCGTTCAGCGCGGCGCCGAAGCTCCCAGCGGGCAGCGTCGGGCCGGAGACCATGCTCCAGGCTGAGCCGTTCCAGCGCTCGATCAGCGCCTGCGAGTAGTTCACGGGCTGCGTCTTCAGCGTCGAACCGACGGCCCACAGCTGGTTCGTTCCCGGGATACGCGCGACGGCGTTCAGCTTGCTGTCCCAAGCGCCCGGTGGGTCGGGGGCCACGACCACTTTCCACGCCGCCCCGTCCCAACGCTCGGTCAGCGGCCAGATTCTGCCAGGATCGCCATAGGAGCCCACCGCCCACACGTCGTTGGCGGCCAGCGCTACCACGCTGCTGAGGCTACTGTTGAAGTGTGCGCTCACCTCCTCTGGGCTGGGCATGACGCTCCACCGCGTCCCGTTCCAGCGCTCGATCAGCGCCAAGTGGCCTCCCATCTCCACTGTCTGGGCGCCCACCGCCCAGACATCGTAAGGCGACACCGCCGCGACGCCAGAGAGGCCTCCAGCGACTGAGCTTGAGGCTATGCGCCATGATGCGCCATCCCAGCTTTCAATGAGCGTGGCCGCCTGGCCGTTACCATCGCCGACGAACGTCTGGCCCACTGCCCACGCGCGCGACGGCGAGAGTGCGCTCACCGCCATCAGACGGCTCTGGGCGTATTTCGTCGGGGCGCCCCCAGGAATGACACTCCAGGCGGCGCATGGCGTGGGGGTCGCGGTCGCTGTTGGCGCTACCGTCGGCGTCGGCGCGAGCCCCCCACCATCAGCAGGCCCACAGGCCGCCACGAGCAGAGCCAGCCCCAGCGCTAGTCCCGCCATACCACGCCGCCAGAGCGGCGTCACAACCATTCTTCGCCACATACGCTTGATTCCTTCCTTTGATTCCTTCCTTCGCCGCGCGGTCGGCGCCCGGCTCCATCCGAACGCTTCAGACGCTCCCAGCGCCAGGCCTGAGGGGCGGTTGGCGCATCCATGCGCGGAGCGGTGGCGCGGATCGGGCCTCGCGGCAAACACCGCTCCCCAGTAGGGACGCTACGCGTCCGCGCTCACAGCCCGTTCACCATCTGGCGCTCGCTCGTCACAGTCGCGTATCGAAGCGCGTAAGCCTCACCCCACGGCGACGTCATGCGCAGACTGCGCGTTCGCAGCTGGTCGCCAGGTGAATGGCAGCGCGCTCAGGGCGCCGCTGCCGGCGGGTGGTTTGGTGGGCTGGAAGCGCCGGAAGCGGCTTGACGCCGAGCCTGAGCGGCGCGTACCCTCAACGTATGGGATCATCCTCAACGATGCGATTCAGCTTCTCGACGGGCACGCTCTATCCGCTGCCACTCGATACCAGCCTGCGCCTGGCGCGCGACCTCGGCTATGACGGCGTCGAGCTGGCGATTGGGCCGGAGGCGCTCTACCTGGGCGAGAGGCCGCTACGCCGCGCCATCGAGCGGGTGGGCGTTCCCGTACTGAGCGTCCACCCACCCTTCATGTCGCTGCCCGGCTGGCCTCGCTGGCCGAGCCGGCGGCTGCCGCGCGTGACGCGGCTTGCGCGCGCCTTGGGGGCGGCGCTGGCGATCACCCACACGCTGCACTTCTACGATCCCAATTCGCCGCGAAACGCGCACTTCAGCCAGGCGATCCGGCTGGCGCAGATAGCGGGCGAGGGGCAAGTGGCGCTGACGATCGAGAACAGCCAGTACACGCACCGGCTGGCGCGCGGCCGCATCGGCTACCTCGACCACACCCAGCGGCTCATCAACTACGCCCAGACGCGCGGCTGCGGGCTGACCTTCGACACCTGCCACGCGGGGGCCAGCGGGGAGAATGTCCTGCTGATGGGCGACCAGATGCGCCCGCTGCTGCGCAACGTGCACCTCAATGACATGGTCTGGCGCGATGGTCATCCGCATACCCATATGGCGCCAGGCGATGGCGACCTGCCGCTGGGCGAGCTGCTCCAGCGCCTCACCGCCAGCGGCTATGATGGGCTGGTGACGGTCGAGCTGCACCCACGCGAGATTGGCTGGTGGGGCATCGGAAGCCACCGCCGCGCCGAGCGAGCGCTAGGCCGCGCGCTGGCGTTCATGCGCGCCATGACGAGTGAGCCCGCGCAGGCCGGGCAGGCCGCCCTGCCAGCGGAACGGTCTTGATATAGGGGATGCCTGGCGCATCTATCAGCGGCCAGCTGATGGCGCTGGGACGCGAGGCGGCGGCGCGGCGGGCGTCTATCAGCGGCGTAATATCCGTAACGGCGGGCGCGCGCTCCGGCGTCGGGACACTGTGCCGCACCAGCGGCCGCGCCAGCAGCGGGAAGAGGATGGCCCCCGCGACCGCCGCGCCAATCGTCACGCCCTGCGACGCCGGGGAAAGCTGGCCCAGGTTGATCCCAACCTGCGCGATCGCCACCAGCAGCGTCAGCGGGGCGCTCAGCAGCAGCGCGCCGGCGCCAGCCTGTCGCCAACTCAGCCCGAGCGAGTGAAGCTGCGGCGCGGCGAGCAGGCGGGTAGCGGCGATGATGCCGAGCAGCAGCAGCATTTGCCCCAGGGTGGCGAGATTGAGCATATCCGTCAGGCGCAGGCTCATACCGACGGTGATGAAGAAGATCGGCAGGAAGAAGCCCTGGCCGATGGTCATCAACTTGTGGGTGACGATGCGCTCACGGCGGAACGCGTAACCGGAGACCATGCCGGCGATAAAGGTCGCCAGAATCTGCTCGATGCGCAGGAACGCCGCGATGGCCGTGAACGCCAGCATAAGCGCAAGCGCGGCGCGCACACCCACCTCGGCGCTATCGCTCACACGGAACAGCCGGGCGACCCGGCCCGGATGCTCCTTCGCCAGCCAGAGAAGCGCCCGTAGCGCCAGGACACCGGCCAGCAGCAGCGCCACCAGCTTGATGGCGGCCACCGCGAGCGACCAGTCGGCGCCATAGCGCGCGACCAGATCGTAGCCGGTCAGCTCGATAATCGCCAGGAACTCGCCCAGCGACGCCACCAGCAGCGCCTGCTGGCCGAAATGGGTGTGGACGATGCCCTGCTGCTGCATGACGACGAGCAGCAGGCTCACGGAGAGCGCGCCGCCGAGCAGGGCGACAATCGGTGGCTGACGCAGCGCCATCGTGAGCAACAGGGCGGCGGCCTGAATGCCCACTACCACCGCGAACGCCCGCGCGAGCGCCTTCAGGCCGCGCTCGCGCAACAAGGTGAAGTCAATCTCCAGCCCAACGAGAAACATGAGCAGCAGGAAGGAGAGCTCGGCCAGGCCACTGATGAACTGGCCGGGGGCATGGGCGTCAGGGATGAAGGTGGCGACGAGCGCGCCGTAGAGCGCCTCACACGGAGCGGTGAACCAGCCAATGCGTTCACTGAGCAACGGCGCGATCAGGGCGCCAGCGGCGATCAGCAGCAAGATCAGCGCTTCGTGGGTCGTCATCCGGCGCGCATCCTCTCTACACGGGACGGCGCGCTCTACCCCGCGCCGCGCATCTATCGTGGGGCAGAGTCTACGGACGAAATGTAAGACCAACCTGAGAAGAGGATGTGACAACCCCTCCGCGACGTGCCCGCGGCGCCACCGGGGAAAGCAAGCTCAACGGCCGAGATGGGCGTGGCAGGCGCTTTGAGAGACACGCGAGCCGTGCGGCGTAGTATAGCCAGGGAAGCATCACCTCACGACCCAGCGCCCCGGATGGGTGTCACGTCGCGACGTGTAGGCGCACGCCCGGCGGCAGAGCGAGGGTGGGAAGAGAGCGCCTTATGGTCTATGGTCGCCGTATGTTGGGCGGAGTCGCCTATGTATGCCTCCTGGTGACGTTGGTGGGCTGCGCGCTGCCGGGACAGACCCAGCGGCTCCCCCCGCTGCGCATTCCCGGCCTGCAACGGATGGATGGGCTGTCGAACCTGTACGGTGACAGGACCTTCGGCAGTGTGACGCCATTCCAGCGGGGAGGCGGCAAATGGCAGGTCCTGCTAGGCAGTCTCCAGTCCTTGTATGTAGCCGCCCAGGATGGGAGTGGCTTGCGACGCATCGCGCTGACGCAGGGGTGTAAATACTTTGTCACGGTCTCAGCTGATGGACAGTGGGTCGCCTGCCTGGCTGGCGATCACAGCACCGATTCAGGCTATATCGAGCTCGCTTCGTTGAGCGCCAGCGGTCCGCAAGGGCACTGGCAAATGCCCCTGCCCTTCTACCCGACATATCCAAATGTCGCTCTGTCGCCCGACGGGACGGACCTCGCGCTCATACGGAACTCTTCCACTTCCCCGGGCTGCGCAGTGGCGGTGTATGCGCTCGCGAGTGACCATTCCGCCGCCACGCTGGTGACGACCGTGACCTCGAGCGTGTTTCGAGACCAGGGTGATTGCGCGGTCCGTGGATTGGGGTGGTCGAGCGACGGTACGCGACTGTTCATCGGAGTACATGCGAGCCAGCCGCTGTCGGTGGCCATTGATGAGTCAGTACCCATCGCCCGGCTCATCCAGACCCACACCAGCGCCGTCACGATCCCCGCGTCGGCATTCGTTGGGTTTCCTGGCTCACCTGGGCGTTTCCTCGCCTGGAATCCACGCGACGACAGGGTAGCCTTTGACACCGACATGGGTGGACCCAGCGATGGCGTTGAAACGCTATCGGCGAAGGCCGCCTCGTTGCGCTCTTCGAACTCACGGTCCTCAGCGGGCTTCTCCCTCCCCAGTGAGGACTACCAGATCTGGAGCGTGGCCTGGACACCCGATGGGACTCAGCTTCTCATCGTCATCGGTCCCCCATCCTGTGTAGACCGGTGTAGCACCGGCAATTATGCGTTCGATGTCTACCTCTACACGCCCGGCGGCGCCAAGTGAGCGGGTCCCACGAGTCGAAGGAGCGATGATACGCGGAGCCGAGGAAGTGACTCGCTTACGGCGTTCCTGGTCTGGTCGAGCGTAGCGTTCGCCATCATCACGGGGATACTGGCGTTTGGCGACATCTACGTCTATGAGCTGATTACAGCGCCAGCGGGCGCGCCAGCTTCCATGTCCGTCGGTCGCGTGGCCGAATTTGCGCTCGCGGCCACGCCCGGCGCTCTGCTGAGCTGGTGGATAACGGTTGTCATCCCGCGGCAGGCGAACCCGTTCGCCGGTGGCTGCGCGGGGTTGTTCACGGTGGTCTTTGCCGTGCTCGGCGTACTGCTGGTCACGATCTTTTCGCTTCCCTCGTCGCCCTCCCACTCGTCGGGCGATTTGATCTCACCGCCGCTCTGGGGAATACCGCTATTGCTCCTGCTATGGATTTCCAGCCTTACCGGGTTTGCCTACACGCCGTGGGGCTGGGTGACATTCGCGGTCGGAGTCGTAGCGGGCGCGCTCTATGGCGCTTATATCGCCGCCTATATCCGCCGCCATGTTCCCACGGCGTACCCAGAGGAAGCGGTATCGAGCGGGAACATACGGCAATGAACGCTCCGGCGCCGCCGCGTTCTGCAACCAGACGGTAGCGCTGGCTGCGCCGCTGCAAGCGTTCATGCTAAGCTGACAGAGGCAGATGCGCTTCTGTCCGGAGTTGATACGCGAGGCGCTCGCCATGCGCCATCCCAATCAGCGTGACGCGGGCGGAGAGCGAGTAGCCTACTGCGACAAGAACGACCACACTCGATGATCGCGACGCATAGGACCGGCGTTGGTATGATCTGTTGTAGGAGGAAAAGACGGCATGCGGCACGAAGGCGATGGCTCGCCGATGATGCTCCTGTGGTGGTCAACCGCAGGATTCGCCGTGCTCACGGGGATGCTGACGTTCGCCGATCTTCTCCTCATCTCCGTAACCAATCACGCGGCGAACCTAGCGGAGATAACGCCCACCGGCCTTCTCTCGGCCCTGATCAATCTCGCGCTGCCAGCTATGCCCGGCGCTGTCTTGAGCTGGTGGCTGTTGATCATCGTCCCGCGCCGGTCGAGCGCATTCGCCGGTTGCTGCGCCGGGCTGCTCACGGTAGCCCTGGCCGTATTGGGCGTGTGTCTGTTTGGGGTCTTCTTCGGCCAGATGCTGTGGGACCCCGCTACATCGCTGCCGGTCTGGGAGAAGCTTGAAGCGGCCCTCTTCTTCTGGCTTTTCGGCCTCATGTATCTCTTGGTTCAGGGGTGGGGCTGGGAAATGCTCCTGGTTGGCGCGGTGGCGGGCGCGCTCTATGGCGCCCTCGTCGGCGCGCTTGCTCGCCGGCGCCTGCCCCCGATAGACAACGGGCAGCCAGCGCCTAACCCCATGCTCACAGGTAGCGACCCGTGAGCATGCGCGGACGGCGGCGGCGCTGGTGAAGATGTCAGGCCTGGCGCGGCCGCACGCGCTCGGGCCAGGTGTAGACGTTGAGGCGCTCGCCGCGCACGAAGCCCGCCAGCGTCACGCCGCCGGAGAGCGCGAGGTCCACCGCCAGGCTGGACGGAGCGGAGACGGCGGCCACCAGTGGGACGCCCGCCGCCAGCGCCTTGAGGACGATCTCATACGAGAGGCGCCCGCTGACCATCAGCGCGCGTCCCGCCAGCGGCAGCGCGCCATCCAGCAGCGCGCGGCCCACCAGCCGATCCACCGCGTTATGGCGGCCCACATCCTCGCGCAGCGCCAGCAGGCGCCCCTCCGCGTCGAAGAGCGCAGCGGCGTGCAGGCCGCCGGTGGCGTCGAAGACGCGCTGGCGCTCGCGCAGCAGATCGGGCAGGCGATAGAGCGTCTCAGGGGCGATGCTGAAGCCGTCGCGCGGGACGGGCGGCAGCAGCGCGCAGGCGGCCTCGACGGTGTTCTTGCCGCAGACGCCACAGCCGCTGGTGACGGCGAACTGGCGCGAGTAGCCGCCCGCGCGCGCGCGCTGGGCGATGTCGGCCCGCTCCGTCGTCACGATGTCGAGGAGATGCGGTGAGGGCAGGCCATCGTCGTCGAGGCCGGGGCGGATAGCTGCTAGCTCCTCGCGGCGAGTCAGCAGGCCCTCGCCGTAGAGGAACCCGGCGGCCAGCTCATCATCCTGTCCCGGCGTGCGCATGATGACCGCGATGCTCTCTGGGATCGGGCTGGCGGGTGAGACGGCGCGAATCTCCAACGGCTCCTCCGCCGCCAGCTCATCCACCGCCGCGTCCGCTTCGGCGCCGCGCCAGCGCGTCACCTGGATGGTGACCTGGCGCAGCGGGTCGGCCACCGAGCGGACCGGCGGACCGTCGCCCGCGGCTGTCGAGGCGCTCGCGATGTCGTGTGTCATACTCCGCCTCCCGCGCTAGACTCAGGCGCGAGCGATGTTGGACGCCGCTTCAGCCAGGCTGGCCGGGCGGAAAGAGCGCGCGCTCGATGAGCGTGGCGACGCTTTCGATGAGGCGCTCGTCGGGCAGATCATGCTCGCGGCGGGCGCTGAGGGTGTCGAGCATGGCGAAGATCGCCAGCGCGGCCGCTTCGATGTCAAGGTCGGGCCAGAGCGAGCCATTCTCGCGGGCGCGTTGGAGCTGACCTTCGAGTTGGTCGAGGGCGTAGCGGCGGATGACGGCCTGGCAGGGCGCTAGCTCTGGCTCCAGCGACATCACTTGCTGCCAGACGCCGCGCAGTCCCGG
The DNA here is from genome assembly GCA_035716045.1 of Ktedonobacterales bacterium. Lineage (GTDB taxonomy): Bacteria > Chloroflexota > Ktedonobacteria > Ktedonobacterales > JADMIN01 > JAKAIY01. Next base: position 1,301 of record DASTKI010000098.1, on the reverse strand, counting down.
ACGCTGGCCGCTGGCGATGACGGAGGCGATAGCCTCGCGCAGCGCTGCGTGGTGATCGCCGTGCGCCAGGTCCATGCGGGCGAGCCGCAGGTGGGTGAAGATGTCGTCCAGTCTCGTCAGCGCCAGCGCCATCAGGATCTGGCGCTTGTTGCGATAGTAGGTATAGAAGGCGCCGACGCTGACACCAGCCGCGGCGGCGATGTCGTCCGCCGTCACCCCCGAGTAGCCTCGCGCGATGAACAGCTCTTCGGCGGCGCGCAGCAGCCTATCGCGGGTGCGCAAGCTGCGGGCCTGCTGGGGCATGCGCGGCGGCGGCTCGATGGCGGGAGCCAGCGCCCGCTCCAACTCGCTTAGGTCCAGCGCGCCCACGCCCTCTACGCTTGTCATGCTTGTCATGCTTGTCATGCTTGTCATGCTTGTCATCGCGCAATCATCGCCGCCCGAAGCAGGCTTCAGCGCGACTTCCAGCGCCTCTGCCCGCTTCCCGCGCCGTCCTCGCGCCGTCCTGGTCTGTGCGCTTCCCATATATCGCATGATCCGCTTCACCATGAGCGCCAGCTATGTCCACTGGCCGCGCGCTCGCGCCACTCCATGCCCGCATGTCCTGTATCATACGGCATGACCGCTAGTTTGGGGCGGTTTAGGTGCGCAAAGGCGCGGAACTGGTGGACGGGTCGGCTCACGGCTGAGAGATAGCGCTGCCAGAGAGCGTTGCGAGATCGGTGTTCGCCTCGTCGAGCGAGAACGCCTCAGGGTTGAAGTCCTCGCCCACCCACTCGCGCGCCTCGGCGTACTCGGGATCGCTCGGGTTCTTCAGCGTTTCCATCAGCTGCTCATAGCCCCAGATGCCGCCGCTATCTTCCGGTGGGCACGCGCGCCGGCCGGCCAGACAGCGAGGATAGCGCGCGTCCGGCTTCGGCTCCAGGATCCGCTCGACGACGACCATGTGGTCCCAGTCATCGCCAAAGTCGTACCGATAGATGAACTTGCTGCCTTCTCTGGGCGCGACCTCATTCAGACGCGCGCGACGCTCGTCCCGCGCGTCTATGCCTGCCTCGTCTAGACCAGGAATAGCCGGGCCATACACCCTGTCGCCGACGATGAACTGGTGGAGGTGCTGGTCTTCCCATCCCATCGCCGCCTGGATGATGCGATGCAGCTCGGCGAGGGTGATGGCGCCGGGCGTCTGGATGCGGCGCCAGATGGGTGGCTTGCTGTCCTGAAGCGTGATCTTTAGCTGATAGATGGTGGTGGTTTCCGGCCTGGCTGATGCTCGGCGAGTCGCCATGAATGAACCGCTC
>DASTKI010000097.1:0-27133 GCA_035716045.1 Ktedonobacterales bacterium | reverse complement strand
ACTGGCATGAGCCCGCAGACTGGCATGAGCCCGCAGAGGATATTTGGCGCGTTTCCCCTTCCACTCTTCTGACCCTTGGCTGACCTTGGCGCCGCCCTGGAGCATAGGACAGCGGCCGCGCCGCCAGGCGCGCATGTGAACGGCGAAGCGGGCGCGCGCCCGCTTCGCCGGGCAGAACGCGTTCCATTCGCCGCGTCGTATGATGGGATGGCAGTGAGTGGTCTGGTAGGCGAAGGGATTGTAGCGAAGGGATTGTAGCGCAAGAGCTCGTAGGCGAGGGGCTCGTAGGTGGGAGCCTCGTAGGCGGAGATCGCGTAGTGCGTGCCGTATACCGCGAATTGCGAGCAAGCAGATCAGGGAGGGCGCTATGCCTATCGCTTTCCAGCCAACCGCACAGCAAGTCGCTACCCGAGAAGCCGCGCGAGCCGTTGCGACGCAACTGTTGCAGCCGCTTGCCAAGGAGTTGGACGCGCTCACCGATCCCTGGGAGTGTTTCCGGCGTACGAAGCCCGTCTTCGCGCAGATGGCCGCGGGTGGACTCACCGCCTCATTCATTCCCACGGAGTATGGTGGGGGTGGCAGTGGCTGCGTTGATCTGGCCATCGCGGCTGAGGAGTTGTGTCGCGCCGAGGTGGGTGTACCGACAACGCTCCTCGCCAATGGTCTAGGATTGCAGCCCATCCTGACATACGGGACACCTGAGCAGAAGGAGCGGTTCCTGCGTCCCTTCGCGGAGGATCGAGCTGGTGACCTGCTCGCGTGCTTCGCCTTCACCGAGGCCGAGGGCGGCGCCAACTTCGACAGCGACGATCCGAATGCGGGAGTCCGGACGTTCGCTCAGCGTGAGGGTGACACCTATCTCATCAACGGCGTCAAGCATTTCGCCACGAATGGGAGTGGATGGGAGCGCCAGGGGGCGGCGCTGTATACCTTGACCGTGCGGACGGACCTCACGCGTCCCGCGCGCGAGTCGCTGAGCGTCATTGCTATTTCAGGGGATACGCCTGGGATTCGCGTTGGCGGCATCGCGGACAAGATCGGCCACCGGGCGACCGTCCAGCCGGAGGTCTACTTCGAGAATGTGCGCGTGCCACGGGAGAATCTCATTGGGGCCGAGGGCGATGGCGTCGCGATTATCACGCGGGCGTTCGGATGGACGGCGGCGCTGATTGGCGCGGCGTGCGTCGGCGTGATGCGCGCGGCCTTCGAGGACGTGCTGGACTTCGCGCGCACGCAGCGCCGGCTGGGGAGCGAGCCCATTCTCACGCATCAGATTGTCGGCTACACGCTAGCGGACATCAAGATGCGCATTGAGGCGTGTCGTTACCTGACCTGGCGTGCCTGCGCCTACCTCGACGAGCACGGCGAGGGGCAAGAGATCGCTGTGATGACGAAAGTCTACTGCTCGGAGCAGGCGGTGCAGTGCGTGTACGACGCCATGCGCGTCATGGGCATCGAGAGCTATACAAAAGATCACCCGCTGGAGCGGCGTCTGCGCGACGCCCTCGTGTTCCCGCTCTATGACGGCGGCAACATGGGTGTTCGCCGGCGCCAACTGCACCGTATCCTGAGCGCTTCGGAATACGACTCCATGATTGTCGCGGAAGATCGCCCGTTCCCATTTGAGCGGGTGCTTGCCTCCACGGCTGGCTTGGCGGCGAGCGCGCCCACCTCATAAACTCGGCGCCGGCAAAGCTGGCATGCGCGGAAACGTACGGGAGCGGGCCAGCAGGTAGTCATAGACTGCGACGGCGACCTGTGGGGCGGGCTCAGTCAGGAGCGATCAGGCGATACTGGCGTCAACAGCGCCGCCAGCATTGCCGAATGCCTCGCCCTAATCCGATGGCTGTGGCTGGCAGGTATCTCAAGGTTCCTGCCGGCCACGGACACTCCTCCGCCGCCAGCCACCGTCTGGTATCCTGAGGAGAGTCGCCCGCGCCGCAGCCCGTTCTAACGCGTCCCCAAACCTGCGTCCCCAAACCTGGCCCGCGTCGTCACTCTGCGCGCCTGGCGCGTTCCCTCCTCTTCGCCATGCGCGGGCCATTGATGCCCGCGCCACCATTTGCTTGACAAGACGCCAGGCTCGCAGGTATGCTTCCGTCAACAAGATTGGTGAACGGTGTTCCGCTCACCAGAACACCGGGATCCGCGACTGGCGTTTGGTTTGGGAAGGCGGGCCAGAGCGTCTATGACAGCGATACCAGCGAAGTCACCCACGCCGTATCTGGGTGGGCGTTCAGGCCCTCTGCCGCTCCATCGCGCCGAGACGCTGGCCACCCATGGGCTCGTCGCCGCGCCGCACGCGCTGGCCGCGCAGGCCGGCCTCGATCTGCTGAAGGCGGGTGGCAACGCGGTGGACGCGGCGATCGCGGCCAACGCCACGCTCCAGGTGGTGTATTCGTTCGTCTGCGGGCTAGGTGGCGACCTCTTCGCCATCGTCTGGGACGCGCCCTCGCACACGCTGATTGGCCTCAACGCCAGCGGGCGCTCCCCGCGCGCGGCGACCATCGAGCGCTATCAGGCGCTGGGCTACGAGACGATGCCGCGCTACGGCATCCACTCAGTCACCGTGCCGGGCTGCGTCAGCGGCTGGGGCATGCTCGCCGAGCGCTTTGGCAGGCTTGGGCTGGCCCGCGCGCTGCAACCGGCGATAGGCTATGCGCGCGAGGGTTTCCCGGTGGGACTTGGGCTCAGCCGCGCCCTCGCGCGGATGGACCAGCTCGACTTCACCCACCGCTCGTTCCGCGAGAACTACCTACCCGATGGGCATGTCCCCGCGGTCGGCTCGCTGGCGTACGCGCCCGCGCTGGCCGGCTCATACGAGACCATCGCCAGCGCGGGGCCAGAGGCCTTCTATCGCGGCCCGCTGGCGCGGAAAATCGCCGCGTTCTTCGCGCGTGAGGGCGGGCTGATCACTGAGGAGGACCTGGCCGCGCATGCCGCGGAGTGGGTCACGCCGCTCTCGGTGCCGTTCGGTGGGCTGGAGGTCTACGAGCTGCCCCCTAACACCCAGGGCGTGACCGCCCTCCAGATGCTGGGCATGGCCGACGGGCTGCCGCTGGGCGATGACCCACTCAGCGCGCGCACTGCGCATGTGGAGGTCGAGGCGAAAAAGCTGGCTTTCGCCGACCGCGCGCACATCACTGATATCGAGCGGATGCGCCTGCGGCCTGAGGCGTTGATCGCGCCGGAGTATCTGGCCGCGCGCCGCGCGCTGATCCCTGAGGATCGCGCCAGCGTCACCACCGCGGCCGCGGGCTTCTCTGGCGATACGATCTATCTCTGCGCCGCCGATGGCGATGGCTCCGCCATCTCATTGATCCAGAGCAACTACGCGGGCTTCGGCAGCGGGTACGTCGTGGATGGGACGGGCATCTCACTGCAGAACCGGGGGGCCTACTTCTCGCTCGACCCCGCCTCCGCGAACGCGCTGGAGCCAGACAAGCGCACGCTCCATACGCTCATCCCCTCGATGGCGCTGCGTGATGGGCGGCCAGCTGTCGTCTTCGGCGCGATGGGCGGCGACGGCCAGCCGCAAACGCACCTGCAAGTCTACGCGAACCTGCTGCGCTACGAAATGAACATTCAGGCGGCCATTGAAACGCCACGTTGGGTCCATGGCGCCGAACAAGCGGGACAACGGGAGACGCTGCGACTGGAGCGGCGCTTCCCCGCCGAAACCGTGGAGGCGCTGCGCGCGATGGGGCACGACGTGGAGTTGGTCGCGCCGCTGGACTCGGCAATGGGACACGCCAACGGCATCGTCATTGACGAAGAGACCGGCGTGCTCCATGGCGGCTCGGACCCACGCGCGGAGGGCGCCGCGGTTGGCTGGTAGCCACCAGGGCGGCCCCCAGTTTCGCTCGGCGGAAATACGACTTGACGACTCAGCGATTGTATCACTATCATTCCTGTCAAGCTCGCGTCTGGAACACTGTTCCATTTTTCGCGGATCGCCCGAGCCGTCCTCGCGAGCGCGAGGCGCGTAGGTGAGAGGTGGCCACTGTGGCGCAGACACGGACTCCCGCCACGTCCCGTCCTGAGTCCCATTCCGATGAGGTACGGAACACGCGGGATGATCAAGCGCCCCAGGACGAGCGCGACGGCGCTCTGCGCGGGGTAGATCGGGCGCTCGGCGTGCTGCTGGCCTTCTCGCGCGAGACGCCGACGCTCGGCGTGACTGAGCTGAGTGAGCGGCTAGGGCTCACCAAGAGCGCCATCCATCGCATCCTGCGCTCGCTCATGGCTCATGGCATGGTGACACAAGACCGCGAGACCCGCGCCTATTCACTGGGCTTTCGGGCGCTGGCGCTGGCGTCGGCGGTTCCAGGCGAGGCGAGCCTGCGCCAGATCTGCCTGCCACATATGCAGTGGCTGCGCACGACGACCGACGAGACCATCGGCTTGTATGTCGTCGCGGGTGACGTGCGCATGTGCCTGGAGGAGCTGGAAAGCCCGCAACTGCTGCGGATGGCGGCGGGAGTCGGGCGTTGCTTTCCTCTGGACTCCGGCGCCGCGAGCAAGGCGCTGCTGGTGGCTGGACCGGCGAACGCCGAGCTATGGCGACGCGCGACTGGACGGCTGAGCGCCGAGCGCCGTGCGGCGCTGCTGGTGGAGCTGGAGCGCCTGCGCTCGGTGGGCTTTGTCGTCACGCGCGGCGAGACCGTCGCTGGCTCGGCTTCCATGGCGGCGCCGATTCGCATGGGCGCGCGTGACGAAGTGATGGCGGCGCTGAGCATTGCTGGACCCGCCTCGCGCTTTGGCGATGTGGAGGTCTCCCGCTATGCGCCGCTGCTGCGGGAAGCCGTCGAGCGCATCGCGCGCGATCTAGGGGCGCTCTATGGCGCCGCGCCCGACTCTGGAGCCCGCGCAGCGGCGGGCCGCCCGTAAGCGCTCAGTGTTGAGCGGATCCATTATTTGGGGTTCTCCGGGCTTCGCGCCCGTGAGCGCATTGATTGTTTGTCCTTGTATGGGCGTTTAGCGCCGGAGAGCCATCGCTGGCGCCAAACGCGGCGCACACGTCTGTTCTCCTTTCAATCAAGAGAGGGAAGCCATGTCACAGCAACGCGCGCGCCCCCAGTCATCGCGGGCTGGTTTATCGGACCGCCCCAATGGATCACGGTCCGCGGCGTCGTTTTGGCGCAAGCGGCTGCTCACGCTCGTTAGCGCCAGCCTGCTTACGCTCACGCTGGCGGCCTGTGGCGGAACGGGGGGCAATTCTGGCGTCAAGACTGGCGGAACACTGAACGTCGGTCTGGATTCGGACGCCGTCAAGCTAGACCCTACACAGTCGACCGCGCTGGTTGACCGTCAGGTCATGCTGAACATGTATGACACGCTCGTGCGTGTGGATGCGCAGAACAAGATTCAGGCTGAGCTGGCGACGGACTGGAACTACACCACGCCCACGCAGCTGGTCTTCACGCTGCGCTCGGATGTGAAATTCCAGGACGGCACGCCGTTTAACGCCGATGCGGTGGTGACCAACATCAACCGCATCCTGAATGACAAGACCTCGCCGCGCTACAGCGAGATCTCCTCGGTCTCCTCGGTGCAGGCGACGGACGCCACGCATGTGCAGTTCAACCTGGCCCAGCCCTTCGCCCCGCTGCTCGCCGCGCTGACTGACCGCGCGGGCATGATGATCTCGCCAGCCGTGATCTCTTCCTCGGCCGCGAACATCGTGAACGGGGTCAAGAATTCGGGCAGCGGCCCGTTCGAGTTCGTCGAGTGGGTCAAGGGCGATCATCTGACGTTGCAGCGCAACCCGAACTACTGGAACAAGTCAGCCAGCGGCGCGACGCTGCCCTACCTGGAGAAGATCATCTATCACCCCATCACGAATGAAAGCGTGATGTACACGAACCTGCAGACAAGTACCATCCAGGTGGCCGAGGTCCTGGGCGCGACGGACATCGCGTCGGCCAAGAACAATCCGTCGCTGACCTACAAGCAGGTTCCGGCGCTGAGCTTCTTCGGCGTCATGTTGAACACGAAGGCCGCGCCGTTCAGCGACGTCCATGCGCGGCGCGCGGTGTCGTTTGGTGTGAATCGCGAGGAGATCGTCAAGAGCGTGCTCCAGAACGTCGGCGTGCCGGCACAAGGACCGCTCTCGCCGGCAAGCTGGGCGTATAGCTCCAGCATCGCGCCGTACAGCTACGATCCGACGAAGGCCAAGGCCGAGCTGCAGCAGTCCGGCCTGACGTCACTGGCCTTCACGCTGCTCATCCCCAGCGGCTCGCCCGCGACGACCCAGCTGGCGCAGTTCTTGCAGCAAGAGTTGCAGGCAGCCGGCATCACGATGACCATCAAGCAGGAGACGTTCGCGACGCTGCTCGATGACACCGCCGCGCATAACTACCAGGCGGCGCTGCTTGGCTGGAGCGGCCGCCCCGACCCGGATGGCAACATGTACGCATGGTTCCATACCGGCGGCGGCTTCAACGACATGCAGTACTCCAACACGCAGGTTGACGCGGCGCTCGACGCGGCGCGCACATCGACTGATCAGACCCAGCGCGCGACCTCCTATCAGCAGGCGGAGACGCTGATGCTGCAGGATGCGCCGTACGTCTTCCTGTATCACGGCGTCTCGATTCAGGCGTCAACCAAGAATGTTCAGAACTTCACGCTGCTGCCAACCGGCATCATGGAGTTCGAGCAGGTCTCGCTGAGCTGACTTGATCTGACTTGATCTGATTGGCGTTGTATTGAGGAGCGCTGGCGCGTCACGCCCGCCCTCGGCCTCATGCGGGAGGCGAGATGTGACGCGCTGGCTTCTCCCAACCGTTCCATAGCGCGTCGCGGAGCCATGGAGTCGCGGAGTCATCTGATCCGCGAGCGCGCCCCAGTCGTGAGTGTCATGGCGCCTGCCAGGTCATGAAGGAGGAACGACGCAATGGCGACCTTTATGGCGCGACGCCTGCTCACCATGATCCCAGTCGCGCTGCTGGTCAGTTTCGTGACGTTCATGATCATCCACCTCATCCCTGGCGACCCCGCGCGGGTACTGCTGGGGGAGAGCGCGACACCGGAGACCGTGGCGGCGCTCCATCACCAACTCGGGCTGGACAAGCCGCTCCTGGTCCAGTATTTCCTCTGGCTGGGAGACGCGCTGCATGGCGATCTGGGGCAATCGCTCCAGCTCGCGCAGCCGGTCATGCAGGCGATCCTGCAGCGACTACCCATAACGCTGGAGCTTGGCGTCATCTCGCTGATCGTCTCGGTGGCGCTGGCTATCCCGCTTGGCGTGCTGGCCGCCGCGCGCCGCACCACGGCGATCGACTGGTGGATCAACGTGACAAGCCTGATTGGCACGGCGATCCCGAATTTCGTGCTCGGGCTGATCCTCATCCTGTTCCTGGCGGTGATCATCCGGGCCTTTCCACCCGGCGGATATGTGCCATTCACGCAAGACCCGATAGAGAATCTGCACCGTCTGGTGTTGCCGGTTATCACACTGGCGGCTGGAGCGGTCGCGGGCAATATGCGCCAGATCCGCGCGAGCATGATCGAGGTCCTCAATCAAGACTACATTCGCACCGCCCGTGCGAAAGGGCTCAGTCGGGGTCGCGTCTATTTCGTGCATGCGCTGCGCAATGCGCTGCTGCCCTTCCTGACGATTGTGGGCCTGCAGGCGGGCGCGATCCTGGGCGGCGCGGTCGTTATCGAGACGATCTTCCTCTGGCCGGGAGTGGGGCTGCTGGCCGTGCAAAGCATCCTGTCGAAGGATTATCCTGTTGTGCAAGGCATCGTCTTGCTCTCGGCGCTGTCCTATATGCTCGTCAATTTGCTGGTGGACGTCAGCTATGGCGTGCTCGACCCGCGCATCAACCTGAGCTCTGGGAGCTAGCGCCCAATATGCCCGGCGAGTGATCCCGTGAGCCGATGAAAGGGAGGGAACGCGATGGCGACGCAGTCAGACAGCCAGATCCAGGATCAGGCGGGTGGGCTGGCGCCCTCAGCCGCGCCTGGGAAGCCAGTCCGCGGGCGAGGCGTGGCGCTGCGGCGCCTCACGGGCGCGCTCCAGGCGATGCGCGACGATCCACGCCTGATATGTGGGCTCGTGCTGGTGGGGCTCGTCCTGATGGCGATCTTCGCGCCGCTCATCGCTCCCTATCCGCCACTGAAATACAATCCCGCCGCCATCGCGCAGCCGCCCAGTCCGGAGCACTGGTTCGGCACGGACGCGCTGGGGCGTGATCAGTGGAGCCGGGTGATCTATGGCGCGCGCATCTCGCTCGCCGTCGGCGTGGGGGCGATCCTGCTGGGCGGCTTGGTCGGCAGCGCGCTGGGCGTTATAGCGGGGTACGCGCGTGGCAGAGTAGACCAGGGGATCTCGATCATCTCCGACGCCCTGCTCGCCTTCCCCTCGCTGATCCTGGCGCTGGCCATCGCCGCCGCGCTCGGCTCTGGCGTCGTCAACGTGGTGATCGCGCTGGCGATTGTGCGCATCCCGATCTACGTGCGTCTGGCGCGCGGCCAGACGTTCCAGGTGCGCTCGCTCGACTATGTGACGGCCTCGCGCGGCGTTGGCACGCCGACCTGGCGCATTCTGGCGCGGCACATCTTCCCCAACATCTTCAGCGCGATCCTGGTGCAGGCGACGCTCTCGATCTCCTTCGCCATTCTGGATGAGTCGGTGCTCAGCTTCCTCGGCCTGGGCGCGCAGCCGCCGACGCCAGAGTGGGGGACGATGATCAGCGACGCCCAACCCTACCTCACCGGCGGGACCGACCCCTGGATGATTCTGGGGCCGGCGCTGGCGATCACCGTGACCGTCCTCGCCCTCAACCTCTTCGGCGACGCGCTGCGCGACCGCCTCGACCCGCGCACCGCTGGCCGCATCAGCTCCGCCTCGCTCTCCTCGCTCGCGCAGGAGTAGCGTTGACACCAGGGGCGTGAGTTCAGAGGCGTCGCTATACGGCGCCGGGCAAGCCGCCTGGAACGCCGATCCCGTTGGCCTCAAGGGTCATAGGATACGCGGCGCATATGCGCTCGCAGACCTCGCCAACCGGCATGGAGAGCAGCCACTCGGGCAGGCTGATCGCTCCTGGCAGCGTCACGTTCAGAACGCGCAGGCAGAGCCGCGCGGGCGCCCCCCGGCGCGCGAGGACGGTTGGGGCGTCGCGCGGATACAGCACGACGAACGCCATCCCACGGCGATACACCGCGGGAATGATCGCCTCGATCTCACTCCAGCGCAGCAGGCCCATGCCGCCCCCAATCAGCGAGCAGCCATCGAAGATGCCCTCTTCGGATACCTCTATAGAGGGCTTGCGAGCCATCAGGCGGTAGAGCGTGAGCACGAAGAGCGCGGCGACGAGCACGCTGCCGAGCAGCCCGACCGCGCCAACTATAACGCCGAAGGTCGCGCCGAGAATGGTCACGACAGGATGCGCCCGGCTATACGGTGGAAACGCCGCGCTCAGGAAGATGGCGCCACCGAACGCCATGAGCGGCGCCAATACCCCGTAGAGCGCCGCATACCTGATGAGTCTGGCGCGATCGGGATAGATGACAATCCGTTGGGCCTCGCCCTCCATGGCTGCCTGTCTTTCCTTTTCATACGATAGCAAGCGGGCTGGCGCTCCCCATCGCCGGTCAGTCTCTTCCTCCAGCCGGGATGCGCTGGTCAAGGAAGTAGCTCCAGGCAAGGAGCACGCCAAGTGTCACCAGTAGCGAGAGGCTCAGCCCGGCGGTGAGCAGTGGCGAGAGAACCGCGCCGAAGGTTGATATGCCAGGCGGCGCGATCACGACCGCCACGACCACCACCAGCAGATAGAGCGCGAAGCCGAGCCACTGGCCCGCCGCTGCCAGGCGGCGCTCCTTCTCGCGGCCCGTGCGCATTGCGCTCAGGAATGTCTCGATCGCGCCGATGCCGCTCGCCAGCGCGAACGACGTGCGCCAAAGCGAGGGGATGTTCGCGCCGAGCAGCGCGATCAGGCTCATCACGCCGGGGAGCAGGAAGTAGAGCGAGATGCTGGTGGCCATGCGGCGGCGCTCGCTGTCACCGATCCACTCCCGGTACTTCGTCTGCAAGACAAGCCACCATAGACCCAGCAGCGTGAAGCACAATTGCGCCGCCGTTTGATAGAACGCCGTCAACATGCGCGCCTCCCCTCATAACGCATTCACCCCGGCGGCGCCCGTTGCTCCCCTCCCCCCGTGAAAGAGGGGCCGGGGGTGAGGTCGCCCGGCGATCAGTTGGGGAGCGCGCGCAAGGTCTCCAGCGCGTCGGAGATGTGTTTGCCGATATTGGTCATCGAGTTGAAGACGTGGCGCACGGTCCCCTGCTTATCAATAACGTACGTCACGCGGCCGGGAATCATGCCCATCGTCGCCGGGACGCCGTAGCGCTTGCGGATGGCGCCGCCGCGGTCGCTGAGGAGGATGAACGGCAGGCGGTGATGCGCGGCGAACTGCCGGTGCGACTCCTCGGAGTCGGAGCTGACGCCGATGACCTCGGCTCCGGCGTCGGTGAAGACCTCGTAGCTGTCGCGGAAGGCGCAGGCCTCCGCTGTGCAGCCGCGCGTCTCATCCTTGGGGTAGAAGTAGAGCACGGTGCTGCGCTTGCCCAGGAAGTCGCTCAAGCGCACCGTCTCGCCATTGGCGTTGGGCAGCGCGAAATCGGGCGCGCGGTCGCCCACGCGGATCGCCCCGCCTTCGCTGGATATATCCTGCGTATCCTGCGTATCCTGCGTATCCTGCGTATCCATGGCCTGCCTATCTTCTCTGGCTGCTGTCATCCGAAGTATGAAGAAGGCGGGAGGCGTCTCGCGGGCGCTGCGCCTTCTCATGTGTATGTACGCTGAACCGTAACGCATATCGCCGCGCTATTGCAAATCTGTGTCTCCGATAATCTGTGTCTCTGATCCTGTATCATGGCGCACCCAGCATACCAGATGTATACTGCGCGCACGGCTCTGGTGGAGAGCTATCGGAGCGAGGAGGGCAACACATGGCGAACAAGATCATGACTGTGCTGGAGGCGCGTGCGTGTTGATGTAGCGGGTGACTATCCCGACCCTATCGCTACCCGTCATGCTACGCCAGCCACCCTCAGGCGCGCGTCGCTTGATGTAGCGGCTGATCTCGTTGACAAGCTCGGCTGCGGGCTGGTCAAGCAGCGCGGGAGAGATTCGGAAACCGAGCGGCTGATGACTGGCGGCGGCAAAGAAAGCGAGTGCGCGTTTCCAGAGCGGCTGACGCTGACGGACGGCGCGAAAATTCGTCAGGTTGATATAGAGATGGGTATCACGGTTAGGACGCAATGACAACGAGAGTCGCATGACGCCCAGAATCTCGCTCCATCGTAGCAGTCCCCTGCCAGCGACGATGAGAGAGCAGTTGTCGAGGGTGCCATCGGCGTTGATGATCAGCGTGGGACTACGCATCATCAGCCGGGTGAGGCTGAGTAGCGAGATCACACTGACGAAGCAGATCGGCAAACTGGCGTCCAGAGTAAGCAAGGTCTGTCTGGTAGCGCTCATGGGAAATGTACGCGCCCAAAGATAGCCGCCCACAAAGAGCGTGAGAACGATTCCCTGTATGAGTATCCGAAGAAGCAACCTGCCACGGTTCACATGAACAATGATCCGCTCGCCATCGTCACGGAACGCGCCCTCGCTTTGCGCCTTCTCGCCAATCTCATGCGTGATATCCAGCAGTTGGCGGCTCTGTCGAATGAACCATCTTCCCATACTCGCTATCGCTACGCCCGCTGCCACAACGAGACCTATAGTCAGCGCAGCCGCCACGATAAGCATTGCGATAGATGCCTGCATGTCCCAGCCCTGCATGTACGCGAATGCGACACTGTAGGAGAGCCCAGCAACGATGAGCGCAACAAACAGCCAGCTAAAGCGTTTTACCCCTAACCACGAGACGGCCGCCGCAAGCGCGATAGCTAGACTACCCCAGACGGCGAGCGCCCTCCACTGGCTAGGAATAAATGCCGCCACCTCATCGCTTGGCAGCGAAACTGCCCAGCCGAGCAGTAAACCCACTGGTCCCTGCCACCACGCGCCCTGCCACCACTGTCGCATAATCTCCCTCATTTTCGGCTCACGCTTGCTTCGATATCAGGATAGCATAAGCGTCTACACGGGAAAGTCACTCGCGCAACAAACCCCCAACCCATCCGTTATGGAGATGGGTTGGGGGCTTGTATGGCGGTGTCGCGCCGCGCCTCCCCTACCGCTTCGCCAGCGCCAGCGTGACGGCGTGGCCACCCAGCCTGGCGGCGGGGATCGTCTCGCGGTAGGCTTCGGCGGGCGTCAGTCTCCGGCTGCTTCCTTGGGCTCCTCGCCAGTGATAGCCTTATGCCAGCTCCCCTCTGGCGCGTGGGTGTGGATGTAGCGGTTGATCTCCATGACAAGTTGGGCGGCGGGACGGTCGAGCAGCGCGGGCAGGATACGCGGGCCAAGCGGCTGCTGTCCACCGCCAACAAAGATGGCGAGCGCGCGTTTCCAGAGTGGCTGCCGCTGGCGAACAGCGCGAAAGTCTGCGAGATTGATATCGAGCGAGCCATTGAGCGCTTTGAATAGCGCTCTCTGGCGCCAGGGAATAGCGCTGAGGTCTATGGCGATTTCCTCAATCTCCAGAACTTCATTCCAGCGCAACAGCCCTCTGCCCGTGACGATCAGCGAGCCGTTATCAGTGATGCCATCCGCGCTGACAATCAGCGTTGGGCCGTTCACCAACAGCCGGGTGAGGTTCAAGAGCGCGACCAGGCCGCCAATGCAGAGAACAAACCCCAGGCCAATGCTGAGCCACAGCTTTACTGGCGCAACCAGATCGCTTGCGTGAGCCCAAATAAAAGCCCCCGCAAACAATGAGAGCGCGACGATCTGCGTGAGCATTCGGCGCAGCAACTTGGACCGATCAACATGAACGGTGATGCGTTCGCCATCGTCCCGGAAAAGACCCTCGCCCTGTAACTGTTCGCCGATCTTGCGCGCGCCCTCCGTTATTCTGCGGTTGAACCGAGCTGTCGAGCGCGCCATAGCGCCGAAAAGAACGATGGCGCCAATGATCGTTCCACCGATGACCCCGATATTCGTCTGCGTTTCCCAGCCCTGCATGACGGCGAGCAGGATACTGAAACCGAGCGCAATCGTGAACATCCCTAGGAATAGCCAGTGGTATCTGAATCGCCTGAGCCGAAAGTAAGCGAGAGAGGCTAGCAAGAATATGGCGATGCTACTCCATACAGCAAGCGCTGCCCACTGGCTGGCATAGATATGTACAAGCAGCGCCCCTACTCCCGCGACAGCGACCAATGCAAAGATAAGCGCCTGCTCTGCCAGCTTAGCCCACCCTGGTTGCTTTCGCATACCTCGCCGCGCCATATCATCTTTTCCATTCTTAATTTCACAGTTTGTTTCCATGCCAGATTATCATGAGTCAGGCAAATGAAAAAGCCCTTGATCACCTCTTTCAAAGTGACCAAGGGCTTATTATTTGTGGTGCAGGCCGCTAGCCTTACCGTTTCGCCAGCGCCAGCGTGACGGCGTGGCCGCCGAGCTTGGCGGCGGGGATCGTCTCGCGGTAGGCGTCGGCGGAGGTGGCGGGCTCCTCACCCGCGGTGATAGTTAGCGATTCGGCCAGCGTCTCGTCGGCGATGCTGGCGGCGTAGCGCCGGAGGGTGGCGGCGAACTCAGCGTCCGTCTCCAGCCAGAGGGTGATGCTGTCCTCGATGGCCAGTCCGGCCTTCTTGCGCGCGTCCTGGATGCCGTGCGTCAGGTCGCGCACCAGCCCCTCGGCCAGCAGTTCCGGCGTCAGCGTCGTATCCAGCGCGACGACGTAGCCGCGCTCCTCCGCCGCGACGAAGCCCTCGCGCGCCCGCGCCTCTACGTCCACCTCGTCGGGCGTCAGCGTGATGGGCTCGCCCTCCACGTCGAGCGTCAGCGCGCCCGCCTCGCGCAGCGCCACCGCGCCCGCGTGCGGATCAGCCGCCAGGACGGCGGCCAGCAGCGCCGGGAAGCGCTTGCCATACTTCGGTCCCAGCACCGAGCGGCGCGGCTTGAGCGCGTAGGCCAGCATGTCGCTGTCGCGCGGCAACAGCTCCAGCCGCTTGACGTTCAGCTCGTCGAGGACCTGATCGCACAGCCGCCCCAGCGTCTCGCGCTCGACATCGGTCTGCGTGGTGACGTAGAGCGTCCCCAGCGGCTGGCGCACACGGATTTGCGCCTGCTCGCGCGCCGAACGGCCCAGGTTGACCAGCCGCATCACCAGCGCCGTCTCGTCGCGCAGCCGCTCGTCGCGCAGCCGCTTGTTCACGGCGGGCCAGTCCGCCAGATGCACGCTCTCCGCCGCGGACTCGTCCACCGAGCGCACGAGGTTCTGGTAGAGCGACTCCGCCAGGAACGGCGTGACCGGCGCGAGCAGCTTCGTCACTGTGACCAGCGCCTCGTAGAGCGTCAGGTAGGCGGCGACTTTGTCGGCGTCCTCCTCCGCCTTCCAGAAGCGGCGGCGGCTGCGGCGCACGTACCAGTTGGAGAGGTTCTCGATGAAGCTCGCGATAGCCTCCATCGCGTGCTCGGCGTCGTAGTCCGCCAGCCGCTCGGTGACGCGCTGGATGAGCGCCTGCATCTCGGAGAGCAGCCAGCGGTCCAGATCGCTGCGCTTGCCTGCCGGCAGGCGGCGCGCCACCGGGTTGAAGCGATCAATGTTGGCGTAGGTGACGAAGAACGAGTAGACGTTCCAGAGCTTGTCGAGCGGCGAGCGGACCTGCATCCACAGGTCGGAGAGGCGCGGAGGTAGCCCCTGCGCGCGCGCCGCTTTGACCGCTTCATCACTGGGCAGGCGCGGGAAGCGCAGGTCGTTCTCCGGCGCATGCGCCATGAAGAGCCAGCGCATCGTGTCCGAGCCAACGACCGCCGCCGCCTCGTCGAAGGGGATGCTGTTGCCCAGACTCTTGTGCATCCCGCGGCCATCCTGATCGAGCAGCGTGCCATAGCCCAGCACCGTCTTGTACGGCTCGGTGTCCTCCAGCGCGGCCGACATCACCAGCATCGAGAAGAACCAGTTGCGGAACTGGCCTGCGAGGCCCTCGGTGATGAAGTCGGCAGGGAACCACTCGCGCCAGTAGTCACGGTTGTGGCGGTAGTCGAGCGTTGAGAAGGGCACGATGCCCGCGTCCAGCCAGACGTTGCCCACGTCGGGGATGCGGCTGACCAGCGCGTCGCAATGGCCGCAGCGGATCTTCACCGCGTCCACGTAGGGGCGGTGCGGCGTGTGGCCCTCAAACTCGTCCCAGCCCTCCACGGCGCGCTCGCGCAGCTCCGTCTCGCTGCCGATGACCTCGAAGTGGCCGCACTCGGCGCAGTGATAGATCGGCAGCGCCAGGCCCCAGTAGCGCTTCTTGGAGATCATCCAGTCTTCCATATTGCGCAGCCAGTCCATCTCGCGGTCCAGGCCGAAGCCGGGGATCCAGCGGATATCCGGCGTGAAGCGCATCATGCGCACACGCAGTTCGCGCATCGAGATGAACCACTCATCCACCAGACGGAAGATCAACTCCGTGCCGCAGCGCCAGCAGTGCGGGTAGACGTGCTTGATGGACTCGGTCTGGTAGAAGTAGCCCTTCTGCTTCAGGTTGTCGAAGATCGGGCGGGCGACCTCGCTGACGGCCATACCGGTGAGCCAGTCGTAGCCCTCGAGATAGACGCCGTCCTCATCCACTGGCGCAAGGATGGGTAGCTTCTCCTCGTTCCCCAGCTGGAAGTCTTCTCTACCGCAACCCGGCGCGATATGCACGACGCCCGTGCCCTCGACAGCGCTGACCTCATCCCAGGCGATGACGCGGTGACGCGGCGCGGCGTCGCTCTCCGCCTCGCGCCAGGCGGGCAGCTCATCGAAGGGGCCGGTATATTCCCAGCCGAGCAGGTCGGAGCCGCGCAGCGTCTCCACCACCTGCGCCGGGCCATGCTCGTGGCCGCGCAACTTGGCCAGCTTGGCGACGACATCCTGCGAGAGGTAGTAGTAGTCGCCGTCCTGTTCCACCTTGGCGTAGGGCAGCTCCGGGTTGACGGCGGCGGCCACGTTGGCGGGCAGTGTCCACGGCGTCGTCGTCCACACCAGCAGGTATTCACGTGGGCGGTCTACCAGCGGGAAGCGCGCGTAGACGCTGGTGTGTGTGACCTCGCGCCGCCCCTCGCTGATCTCCATATCGGAGACGCCGGTTGCGCAGCGCGGGCACCACGGCATGACGTCATGCCCGAGGTAGATCCAGCCTTGCTCCCAGCAGCGCTTGAGAAAGCCCCAGATGGTGTAGTTGTTCTCGTCGGACATGGTGTAGTACGAGTGGTCCCAATCCATCCACTCGCCCATCCGAATAGATTGCGCCGTCTGTACCGCCGAGTAGCGCAGCACGCGCTGCTTGCACCGCTCGACGAACGCGGCGACACCATAGGACTCGATGTCGTGCTTGGTCTTGAAGCCGAGCTCTTTCTCGACTTCGTACTCCACCCACAGGCCCTGGCAGTCGAAGCCGTTCTGGTAGCGCTGGCGGTAGCCACGCATCGTGTTGAAGCGCTGCCAGAGGTCCTTGTAGGTGCGGCCCCAGGCGTGATGCACGCCCATCGGGTTGTTGGCGGTGATCGGCCCATCAATGAAGGAGAAGCGCCGGGGCGAGTCGTCGTTGCGATGCAGATATTTGCTCAGGACGCCATGCTCGTCCCACCAGCGCTGGATCTCTTCCTCCAGCAGCGGATAGTCCACGCGCGTGGGCGCGACAACGGGCTGGAAGAGTGGCCCCTGGTCGTTTCCGCCGTTGTACTGGCCGTTCGCCGCTTTGGATGCCTTCGCCGTTTTCGCCGTCTTGCCAGATTTCGCCGCGCTCGCCGCCTTGCCGTTCGCCGCGCCGTTGCCCTTGCCCGCTGCGCGGCGTGGCGTGGCGGGCGCGCCCGCCTTCACCCGATCATTTGTTGTCGCCACAACTCTATCCCTCTATTCCTCAGCGTCGCCGCGTTGGCGTCGTTTTCGCTGTCGCCGGCCCTGACCTCACCCCCAGCGCCTCCCCCAATGGGAGAAGGGAGCTCCGTTTCCCCTCGCCTCGCGGGAGAGGGGGTTAGGGGGTGAGGTCTCGCGCTCCTCCCACTCAATCGCCGATGGCGATCTCCATGCGCTTGTTCTGCTTGCCCTTGTTCTCGGTCTTGATGACTCGCACCGAGCCGACCTCGCTCGTCTCGTGGACGTGCGTGCCGCCGTCGGCCTGCAAGTCCACGCCGACGATCTCGACGATGCGTATCTCCTGGATGTCAGGTGGCAGCAGGTTGATCTTGGTCCGGATCAGATCGGGAATCTCCATCGCCTGCGCGCGCGGCAGGCGATAGACTTTCACCTCATGATTCTCGGCGATGGCCTGGTTGACGCTCATCTCGATGTCGCGTATCAGCGCGGAGGTGAATCCCTCCATGGCAAAGTCCATGCGCGCGCGGTCGGGGTACATCTGTCCGCCCGTGACCTGCGCGCCATAGTTCTTGAAGATCAGTCCGCAGAGCAGGTGCAGCGCGGTATGGGTGCGCATCATGTTGTAGCGGAAGCCCCAGTCCAACTCGCCAGCGAGCGCCGCGCCGACCGCCGGGAGGTCGCCCGCATCCTCCGCCAGCTCGTGCCAGACGACATCGCCCTCCTTGCGCAGACCGGCCAGCGGCAGGCTGCGCCCATCCACCAGCAGCGCGCCACGGTCGGCCATCTGGCCGCCGCCGCCGGGATAGAACGCCGTGCGGTCGAGCGCCAGCGCGCGGCCCTCGACGGCGACGACTGTCGCGTCGAAGCGCCGCAGGTAGCTGTCTTCGTGATAGAGCAGGGCCGTCGCCGGTGTCGCTGTCATTGCGCGCCTCTCGCTTTCGTATGGAGCCATCTATGTCTGGTTTTGTCGCTGTATGTCCGTGACTCAGCCCGGAGCCTGTGTAGCGCTGGCGCAGCGGGCTGTTATACAATGCCGACGGTCAGGCGCGACAATCACGCGCTGGTTGGCGCCGTACTTGCGCAGCCAGGCTGTCACTGTCGCATGACGTGGCGGGAACTCGCCAGGGAAGGCCGCTAGGGGCCTCGCGCGCCCAACAAAAAAACTCCCGCCCTGCCGAACAGGGACGAGAGTCACACCCGTGGTACCACCCTATTTGACCGCAGCCGAAACCCGCTCGTCTTGGCATATGCGAGGCAAAGACAAGATGAGCGTAGAAGCGCTGGATAGACCAGTGCCAGCGGTTCGCGGCGATCCACTCGTGAGGCGCCTATGACGCCTCCCCGCATGGTAACGGGCGGGTTCCGGCTACGCCTGCCAGCGCCAGAAGCCACCAGGTATGTGGCGGCGTGATGGCGGGTCGGGTAGCTGCTCAGGAGTGATTTTCGGCGCGCTCACGCGGTCCGGTCGCACCAGCCCCGGACTCTCTGCGCACGCAAGCGGCGCCTACTCGTTCCTTCAGCGCGTGTTGTTAAGCATGTTGGCGATGGACACGGCGCGGCGAGCGCGGAGGGCCCATACGGCGCAAGTATGCCATAGACGCGCGCTCATGTCAAGCCTTGACAACAGATGACTAGCGCCAGCGCGGCCCGCTCAACGAGCGGCGATACGCCTGGCGACCGGCCCGCCAATGGCGGCGGAGCCCGCGAACAGGAGGGAGATCCGCATGACAGGCGCCCGCAGCAACGGGGCGCGCAAGAGCATGCGCGCGATCCCGCTCACCCAGCGCCAGCGGAAGTCTGGCAAGCCAGAGAGTAAGGCCTCCCAACGCGCCCAGCGCAGGCATGACAAGCCAGCGGGTAAGGCCTCTCAGGTCCAGCGCATCCAGGGCAAGCCGGAGGGCGTGGGCGTCCAGCGCATTCGCGGCGTCCAGAGCAAGCCAGAAGGCAAGGCCGCCCAGCCTCAGCGCGCCCAGGCTGCGCTCCCACAGGGGCGGCGCGCCCGCGCCCCGCGCGGAGGGCGGCCCGCGCCTATCCCACCCCGCTCGCGCGCGCCGCTGGCCACTCCCAGCGCCACACCTGGCGTCAGGCCTTCCGCGCCGCTCGATCTCAACGCCGAGAGCGGCGCCTCTCGCGCGCCCGCGCCCCTGATGGCTCTAGCGAAAAAGGCGCTGAGCCTGGTGAAGCGGAACGCGCCTCCCACAGCGGAGACACACCCAATGGTAATGACACCCACCCCGAAGACTGGCGAGCCGCTCGCCGCCGACGCCACGCCCCGCCGCGTGAGGGTCCGCGTGCGCCGCAAGCTCCCCACCCCTGCCCCAATGGCGGCGGCCCCAGAGCGCGATATGGAGCTTGCGGAGACATCCATCCTGGCTGCCCCGTCGAGCGCTCCCTCACGCGCCGCGCCCGAGAGCGACACGAAGCTGCTCTCCGCCGAGGCGGTCGGCGTCTCGCCAGCCGTGGCGAAGGAAGCGCCAGCGCCCTTCGCGGACGCTTCTGGCGCGGATGACGCGATGGCGGCCGAGACCATAGCCGAGGGGGAGTTCGCTCCTGAAGCCGCGCCCGCTGAACCAGCGGAAGCGGCTCCGCCTGAGCCGCGCAAGCCCGCGACGACGCGCAAGCTGCCGACGCTGGCGGTGATGGCGGCGCTCGCGACGCGGGCCGAAGCGCGCGCGGAATCGGGGGCGCTTTCGGGGACGCTTCAGGAACAGGAACAAGACGTGAATGCGCCGTCCGCGCTGGCCGCGCCCGAAACTCCGGAGGCGCCAGTGGTGGCGGAGCCTCCGGCCGGTCAGGAGGAGGCCAGCGATGGTCCCGCGTCTCGCGCGAGCGGGATGACGGAAGAGACTTCGCAGGCGCCGGAAGAGCCGGTCACGGCTTCTACCCCGGAGCCAGGCGGCGCCAGCGTCACCCAGCCGCGTGGATCGCGCGCCATGCCCGCCAGTCCGCCAGCCGAGCCTGTCGCCAGCGCTCCGATAGCGCCAGAGGCTCCGTCCGGATCCGGTATGCGGCGGATGTGGTGGCTGAGCCAGCCCGAGCTCGCTGGCGCGGCCCGTGGTGAGCTTGATGAACTCAGTGGGCACGACGAACGCGATGGACTCAACGGGCGCAATAGGCGCAACGGACACGATGGACGCGCGGGACAGGACGAGTCAGAGAGGCGCGATGCGCCGGCCAGCAGGCGGGCGCCACGCCAGACGCCTCCGGCTCCGGTGGAG
The DNA here is from genome assembly GCA_035716045.1 of Ktedonobacterales bacterium. Taxonomy (GTDB): domain Bacteria; phylum Chloroflexota; class Ktedonobacteria; order Ktedonobacterales; family JADMIN01; genus JAKAIY01. The sequence continues at coordinate 6,998 of DASTKI010000097.1, read as the reverse complement.
GCCGCGAGCGCGCCTGTCGCGCCTGTCGCGCCGCCTGTGACGCAGCCCCGTCCGCGCCCGGCCGCGCCGCCGATCGCGCTCCCACCCGCGCCGCGGATCAGCCCGTCCATTCCGCGCCAGCCCGACCACTGGCGAGAGGCCGCCCGAGGAGTCTCGCGTCCCCACCGCGCACGGCCATCAGACGCGCGCGCGCGGATGCAAGAGCAGGAACGAGACGCGCACGCGCCGCTGCTCGTGTGGACCGGCGGCGCGCAAGCCGCGCTCTGCGGCGTCGCCGCGCTCGTGGCGGCGCTGGCGCTGCTGAATGGGACGGCGGGCGAGCGCGCGCGGGTCGTCTTCGCCTGGGCGATGGCCTTCGCGCTAATCGCCGGGATCGGCGCCGGGCTAGGGCATCTGGCGTGGCAGATGAAGCGCGCGCGGCTGGCTCCGCTGGCGCTGGTCATCTCACAGCTTGGCCTGCTGGCCTGGTCGCTGGCGCTGCTGGGCGCGCGCCCAGCACTGATGGCGCTGGCGCCTTTCACGGCGGCGCTGGCGCTTCGTGCGCTGGGGCGCTGGGCGGCGGCGCTGGCCTCGCTGGCCTCGCTGTCGCTCTATGGAGCGGCGCTGGCGCTCAATCTCATGAGCGCCTGGACGCCGATAGCGGCGTTTGAGCCTATTCCAGCGGCGGCGCTGGACGCGGCGATACTGGTCGCTGGTATGGCCCTGACCGCTCTCGCCCTGATGCGGCTGTACGCGGTCAGCGAGCGCGAGCGGGCGCGGACCCGCGCCATCGAGCGCGCCGCCCGGCTGGCGTCGCTGGAACTCGAGAGCCTGCGCTCGCAGACGGAGGATGACGCCGACGCCCTACGGCGGGCGCTCTCCGCCGCGCTGCGCGGCGTCCCGACTGAAGACATGCGCGCCGAGGGCGCGCTCAGCCCGCTGGCGGACCAGGTCGGCGTGGTGGCCCAGCGTCTGGTCGAGCTATCCCATGATCGCGAGGAGCGCAAGCGGCTGGAGTCGGCGGTGCGGCGGCTGATCCGCAACATCGAGCGGGCATGGTTGGGGCTGTCGTGGTCCTGGCCCGAGGCTAGCGGCGTCATCCTCGATGATCTGGTCGCACTGTTGCGCACGCCGCCTCCCAGCGAGCCATCGCAGCTACCGGAGAAAGCGACCCCCACCGGCCAGCTTGTGGCGCCGCATCTCTATCGCGCATGGCAGCCTGGCGATTCCATCCCCTCGCAGCCGCTCTCGCCGCAGCCGAGTCTCTGGCCGGACCGCGCCTCGCCCTCGCAGCCGTCGGGTGTGTGGCCAAGCCTGTGGCCCAGCGACCCGGAGCCTGGGTCGCCGGGAACCGATCCGCTGGCGTTGCCGCCCGCGCCTCGCTGGCGTGGCCCGGACGAGGGGCCGCGCCAGCCTGATAGCGCCATCCCCTGGCCCGGCGGCGCCAATGGGAGCTGGCCGTCCCGCCCGAGCCGCCCCGGCTGGTAGCGCATCCTCCACGATCCATGAGTGAAACCGCCCCGCGCACAGAGTCGCCGGGCGGTTTCGCTGTGTCCTCCGCCCTATTTCACCTCGCCATTTCACCTCGCCACACGCTCGCGTCCCAGGAACCTTGACGTTCGCTGAGAGCGCTCCCGGGCGCGCGCGTTGACCTCTCTCATCGCCTATTTCATGCATAACATGCCCTTCACACCAGCCGTATAGTCGAGTGGGAGCGGAGCGCGCTCGACCCGCGCTTCCGGCCCGGCATGTGCGACGTGAGCGACGCCAGCCCCACACGCCGCGGCGCCGGGCGCCTCTGGGGGCGCGGCGTGACTGTCGGGCTGGGTGCGCCCGCGCCAGGGCTCCCGCCAGCTATGCCTGGCTCGAGGCGATTTCACGGAGGGAAGGTTTCACCATGACGACACCCGATACCGCGCCTCATGGCGCGCAAGATCATGAGCCGCAGCGGATGGATGGGCCCACGGTTCCCGAGACGCCATCGCAGCCGTATCAGCCCTATCAACCCTATCAGACGGGACCGACCAATCAGGCGCCCTACCAGGCGCCTCCCGCCCCTCCCGCGCGGCGGGAGGTCACGCTGCGGATGTCGCCATGGTTGGCGGCGCTGATGGGAATCGTGCTGTTGCTGTCCGGCCTTGGCGCGGGCATCGCGCTGGCGAATGCGGGGGCGCGCAACACGCAGTCCGCTATTGGTACCTCGCAGTCGCCGACGCTGACACTGCCACCCGCTGCGCAGGACATGCAGCAGCAGGTCATCAACGTCATCAGCGTGACGCAGCCCTCGGTCGTGCAGGTGCAGTCGCAGGGCGCGCAGGGCGCGGGCGTTGGCTCTGGCGAGATTGTCAGCGCCGATGGCTATATCGTCACCAATGACCACGTCGTGCGGGGTTTCTCGCAATACGCCGTGCTGCTCTCCAACGGCAAGACCTATCCCGCGCAAGTGGTGGGCGAGGCGCCACAGGATGACCTCGCGGTCATCAAGATCAACGCCACAGGACTCCGCCCGATCGCCTTCGGCGATTCGAGCAAGGTCGTGGTGGGGCAGTTCGCGGTGGCGCTCGGCTCGCCGCTCGGCCTGCAGCAGTCGGCGACCTTCGGCATCGTCAGCGCGCTGAACCGCAGCGCCAGCGAGGCGCCGAGCGGCCCAGCGGGCGAGCTGACCGGGCTGATCCAGACGAGCGCGCCGATCAACCCTGGCAATAGCGGCGGCGCGCTGGTGGACCTGACGGGCGCTCTGATCGGCGTGCCGACGCTGGGGGCGGTGGACCCCAACAGCGGCGGCGCGGCCAATGGCATCGGCTTCGCGATCTCATCGAACCGCGTCAAGTTCGTCGCGGACCAGCTCATCAAGTATGGTGAGCTGCGAAGCTCTGGCCAGGGCTTCCTGGGCATTCGCGGCTCGGATGTGACGCCGCAGATCGCCCAGGCCTACAACCTCGGCGCCGATTCAGGCGTGTTGATCAGCGGTTTCGCGCAGTCGGCGAGCGGCTCCAGCCCAGCGCAGCAGGCGGGATTGCGAGAGGGCGACATCATCACCGCCGTCAACGGCAAGGCCGTCAACGGCAACAGCGACCTCGCCTCGATCCTGCTGCCCCTGGAGCCGGGCACGAAGGTCACCATCACCTATGTCCGCGGCTCGGCCACCAATACCGCCACCGTCACCCTCGGCGAGCGCCCCGCTACCAGCGGGTGACAGGCGCCGCGCCCGCAGAAATACAGCCGCCCTTTCCGCGCCTGGAAGGGGCGGCTTACTTATGGCGCGCTGCCCGCGTGGCTGCGCCGATCGCCGCACGGTACTTTTGTTCGAGAGTCAGCGCTTCAGCGCCTCCTTGCATACAATAAACCACGAGCGACGGGCTGGTTGCGAGCAGCGGCGCTCATCGCCCCTGCGGCGGCCAGGGAGAGATGAGGAGAGGATGACCACACATCTATCCGCGCGACTGGCCTGGCATGATCGTGGGTGGGATGGAACGGTCTGCGCCGCGCCGCATCTCAACGCCTCATGCATCTCGCTGCGGCATGTCCGCAAAGGACGCAATGACGAGCGCGAGCGAAAGGCGGCTGGGGCGACCATCGCGACCTTGCCGGGCTGGCAGCCGCCCTGCATGCAGGACGCCGCCGCCTATGCGCCACGCGGCTATCATGTGACCTATCGCGACCCGCTCGAGCGACGCGCGCTGCCATCCGCGCACGACATCCTTCCGCCTTACTCCTGTTCACCCTCGCCATACCGCTGGCTGCGTGAAGAGAATCTGCCCGAGATCCTGCGTGAGGAGAACCTGTCGCTGCGCCCGCCAGGCCAGCCAAGAGATCGTGGATGGGTCGCCGAGGCTGATCGCCAGCGGACGCTGCTCGTGCGTTTTTGGCGGAAGATCGAGCCGGGGAAATCGCTGATCTTCTATTACTGCAATCAGGGCAACCCGGTGGATGAGGACACCGCGCGCATCATTGTGGGGGTCGGGCGCATCAGCGAGGTTGGGCCACAGCTCTATTTCGGCGAGAAGCGGAGCCATCCGGATCAGTATCCCGTCTGGCCGCGGCGCGTGACACAGGACTACCCGCAGCAGGGTGTGCGCATCCCGTACCACGAGTATCTGGCGGTAGAACGCCCCGTCAGCGGACTCGCGTGCGCTGTGCCAGCGAGCGCATTGCTCCCTTTCTCGTATGTCGGCGAGCACGTGAGCGACGACATCGCCGTCGCGATACTGGAGCGCGTGATCCAGTCTATCCAGCGTGTGCGTGATGAGGGATTTGTCGCGGGTGACTGGGATGGGCGGCTGACGTGGCTCAATGACGCGCTGGCGGAGGTCTGGAGCGGGCGCGGCGCCTTTCCCGGGCTGGGCAGCGTGCTCCAGTTTCTTGGCTTCGAGCAAGGAACGATCTATCAGCGCGAGGTGCTGGCGCCGCTGGCTCGGGAGGGAGCGAATCCGTGGGCGCTTGCCGAGGCGGCGCTCACGGGACGCCTTCTGCCCGCGAGCGACTGGGCCCAACGCGGCCTCCGGCGGGCGGGTGAGCGCTGGCGAGAGCTGCCAGCCTCGCGGCGCGAGCTGCTCACCGAGCTGGCGCGCTTTGAGCTGACCGCAGCGCAGGTACGCCGGATCGTTGATCCCGAGCAGCGCGTCAGGGCTGGCTTGGCGCGCGGCGGCGTGGTATTCAGCGACGCCGCCATCACGCAGAACCCCTATGTGATCGCCGAGTCGTATCTGGGCGCGAACGACACAGACTGCGTCGCGCTGGAGACGGTCGATCATGGCATGCGACCCGACGGCGAAGCCGCGGCGTTTCCGCGCGTGGCTGGCCTGGAGCCGCCAGCGCACGATGACCAGCGCCGCGTGCGCGCGGTGGCGCATGCGGTATTGGATGAGGCGGCGGCGCGCGGCGATACGCTGCTGCCGCTCACCGAGCTGCTGGCGCGGGTTCGCGCCCGCTTCCCCGAAGGTCGCGCGTGTCTGCCAGATCGTGACGTGATGGCCGCGGAGGCGGCGTTCTATCAGGACGACCTCTGGATCACGTTTGACGAGCAGCCCGCGCTGGCCGCGCTCAACCGCCTGCGGCGCATAGAGGAGGATACGAGCCTCATCATCCGGCGCCTGGCGCCTATGGCGCATGCGGTGGATGTGGATGCGGCCGCCCAGCGCGCGGCGCTAGAGGCGCTGTTCGGGGCTCCAGCGACCGAGCGGGCGCGCGCGGCGCTCGAGGAGAAGGTGGCGGCGCTCGAAACGCTGCTCCGAGGCCGCATCTCGGTACTGACCGGCGGAGCTGGCACAGGGAAGACCTCGGTGCTACGGGCGTTCCTCGCTGAGCTCGCGCGGCTGGAGGGCGCGCAGCCGTTGCAGCTCCTGGCGCCGACGGGCAAAGCGCGGGTGCGGCTGGCGCGGCGAACGGGCCATCCCGCGATGACGATCCACCAGTACCTGCTCAAGCAAGGCTGGCTCGCGCCTGACACTCTGGCCCTACGCGAGTCGAACGACAGAGACCGCGATCAGCTCGCCACGCTGATCATCGACGAGTGCTCGATGATTCCTGCTGACCTGCTGGGCACGTTGCTGCGCGCGCTCGATTTGAACGCGCTGCGCCGCATCGTGCTGGTGGGTGATCCCAACCAGCTACCGCCCATTGGGCCAGGACGCCCTTTCGTTGACATCATCGCCTGGATGAGCCGGTATCACCCGGAGCGGGTCGCCACGCTGCGCGTCTGCATGCGCACGGATGAAGTGGAGGGCGAATCGGAGGAAGAGAGCGTGGCGCTCACCCTGGCCGAGGGCTATCGGGATGACGGCATGACGCGAGGTGATGACGAGGTCCTGGCGGTGATCGCGCGCGGTGAGTCCCGCGGCGATCTCGATGTCGTCTTCTGGCGCGACCATGACGACCTGCTGGTCAAGCTCAAGGAGCGGATGGCCGCCCAACTTGCGATCGCCCCCAGAGATCAGGAAGCGTTTGACCGCTCACTTGGCGCCGCCGACCGCAACTGGTCGCGCTGCGAGGCCTGGCAGATTCTCTCACCTACGCGGACGCAGCCCTATGGCGCTGATGAGCTCAATCACCGCATTCAGCGGGAGTACCGGGGCAGGCTGGTCGCCGCGGCCCGTAATCCCCGAAATGGCTTGCCTCGCCCCGCTGGAGAGCAGGAGATCGTGGCAGGAGACAAGGTCATCCAGGTCGTGAATCGCTGGCTGCGGGTCTGGTCAGCGGATGAGGGGACGGGAAGTTACGTGGCCAACGGCGAGATCGGTATGGTCAGCGAGACTGTGCGGGGTCCAAATGGCCCCAGTGACACGATCTTGCGGGTGGGGTTCTCCACCCAGTCGGATGTCACGTACCGCTACTGGTCGAGCGAGGTGTACGGCAATTTGGAGCTGGCCTACGCGCTCACCGTTCACAAGGCCCAGGGAAGCGATTTCGACACCGTCTTCCTGATCGTGCCCCGCAATGCTACGACGCTCTCGCGCGAGCTGATCTATACCGGGCTGACGCGCTTCCGCAAGCGGCTGGTCCTGTTGATCGAGCGCGACATCTCACCGCTGCTGGCCCTGCGTAGCCCCGCGCGCTCGGCCACCCAGGCGCGGAATACCTTCCTGTTCGGCCTCTCCTTGCGCTCCGACGGCGCCTCCCAGTTCTACCCCGATGCGCTGATCCACCGCACGAGCCGCGGCGTCGCCGTACGCTCGAAGAGCGAGGTGATCGTAGCTGACATCCTCGATTCCCTTGGCGCCAGCTATGAGTACGAGAAGCCACTGCGGGCGAGGGACAATCCCGCCGATTTCCGCTTACCTGATTTTACTGTCAGCTACGAGGGCGCGGTGTACTTCTGGGAGCACCTGGGCATGCTCGCGCTTCCCAGCTACCGGGACGCCTGGGAGCGCAAGCGCGCATGGTACGAAGCGAACGGCTATGCTGGCCGTCTCATCGTCTCGCGCGATGGACCGAATGGGAGCATCGACGCGGAGACTATCGAACAGTTCGCCCGCGACCGGATTATCCAGAGGCGCTAAGCCTCGCCTCGCGATCGCCCT
>DASTKI010000096.1:0-11309 GCA_035716045.1 Ktedonobacterales bacterium | reverse complement strand
TGAACTCCAGCCCGGAGAGCCACTTGGCGCTCTTGTAGGCGTAGAGCTTGGGGACGATGAGCCGCACCGGCCCGCCGTGATCGGGTGAGATCGGCGCGCCTTCGTGGGTGAAGGCGATCAGGGTGTCGTCATCATCCAGATCGGCGAGCGGCATGTTCGTGGTATAGCCGGTCCACGAGTGAGCGGTAACGAACTTCGTCTCTGGCCGCGGCTTGACCATCGCCAGGATGTCGCGAATGGCCACACCCTCCCAGGCGTTGTCGTAGCGGCTCCAGGTGGTGACACAGTGGAAGTCTGCCGTCAGGCGCGCGCGTGGGAGACCCTGAAGCTGCTCCCAGGTAAGCTCTATCGGCTCAGATACCGTGCCCCAGACCTTGAAGCGGTAGGTGGCGGCGTCGAACCTGGGTGTCTTCTCATATGAGAGTACCGGCCAGTTAGTCGTCAGCGTCTGGCCAGGGGGAAGGCGCGGCGATCCATCAGGCCGCTTCTCCAGCGTCGTGGGGTCAGGCTTTCCATCAAACAACTTGCGCCAAGACATGGGTCACTCTCTCCTTTCGGGAGGACTGAATAGGGAGCGCGTGGGTCAATTATGGGCCTATTGGCGAGGACGCACAGAAGCTTCTTCGATTCATTAATCAATACGCGTCGAGTGGGTAGCCGCCACAGACGCATAAGGCGTCCTGAAGATTATGCCGCGCGGGACATTGTTGGCGCCAGTGGCGGCGCGCCGCGCGCTCGCGCGTTGTATACACCGGTGGAGCGCGAGGCCATCAAGGCGAGGAGATGAGCGGTGAGTGAGGCGCCAGCGAGGACGCAAGCCGGTGTGAGCGCGGTGGATGAGAAGCCGCTGACGCCAGCCGAGCGCGTGGCGGCATGGCTGATGCCATCGCTGGGGGATGCGCTGTTCATCTGCGTTTTCGCGTTCGGCCTGATCGGCCTGCAAGGGCGCGTGCTGGGGGTTGATGGCGACGCGGGGTGGAATATCGCGCTTGGAGCGATGACGCTGCGCCACGGGCTGCCGCGGACCGAGCCATTCCTCTCGACGATGTTGGGCCAGCCGGTTGTCCACTGGGAATGGCTGACGCAGGTGGTATACGGGGCGGCGTATATGCTGGGTGGGCTGAATGGGGTGGTCGCGGTGGCGTCGGCGCTGGTGGCGCTGACCGTGCGGGGGCTGTATGAGGCGCTGCGGCGGCGTGGGATGCCCGCGCTGGCGGCGGTGGCGCTGGCGTGCCTGGGCGGCGCGCTGGTGGCGCTCTCATGGACGGCGCGGGCGCAGCTCTTCTCCCTGCTCTTTACGCTGTGGTGGGGCGAGTGGCTGTGGCGCTACTGGCGCGACGGCGCGCGCTGGCGGCTGGGGCTGTTTCCGGCGGCGACCGCGCTATGGGCCAACTTTCACGCCGGATATCTGGCTGGGTTCGCCCTGCTGGGCGCGGCGGCGGCGCTGGCGTTCGCTCTACCGCCTGCCAGGCGCGTGGCGCGACCCGGCGAGATGGCGCTGGCGCTGACGGGGAGCGTTCTGGCGACGCTGCTGACGCCCTGGGGCTTCGACTACTGGCGTCATCTCGTCACGTTCGCGCGCAATCCGCTCATCCCACTGCTGACGCAGGAGTACCAGTCGCCCAACTTCCATCTGGGGCTGGAGCGGCTGTTCCTGGGGCTGGTGTTCGCGCTGGTGGGGGTATGGCTGCTGGCAGTGTGGCGCGCGGGTGGGCGCGGCGTTGAACCGCTCGGGCTGACGTTATGCGCGCTCTGGACCGCGCTGTCCTTTGTCTACGTACGTTTCGTGCCTCTATGGCCGCTGATCTGCTTGCCGTATCTCGGGCAGGCGCTGATGGGCGCGGCCGGCGGCCCGCCGATTGCGAAGGACGGGGTGGGCGCTCTCGGCTATGAATGGCCGGAGCACACGGACGGCTGGCGTGGGCGTGTCGCTACCTGGCTCGGAATGGGGACAGGGCGTATGGTCGCGCTGTCACGGCGGGTAGAAACGGTAGACCGGCTGCTGCGCGGGGCGCTCTGGTCGGTGGTGGCCGTCGGGCTGGGGGCGGCCCTGGTCGCGAACGGCGGAGCGCTGCCAGGGCAGAGCCGCCCGCTGGTGAGCGCGCGTTGGGACGCGGCCAAGCTACCGGTGGCGGCGATGACTGTCCTGCGGAGCGAAGGGATACCGCCGGGCCGTGGATTCAATCCGTATGAGTGGGGGGGCTACCTGGATTACGCGCTGCCGGGGTATCATGTCTTCATTGACAGCCGGTCGGACGTATACAGCAGCCAGTTCCTGCGCGATTACCTGACGATCACTGGGGTCAAGCCAGGGTGGTCGCGCTTGCTCGATCAGTATCATATCGAGTGGGCGCTGATCCAGGCGGACGCGCCGCTGCGACAGGCGCTGGCGCTGAGCGGATGGCGCTGCCAGGCGGAGGGGAGCGATGGTGTCGCGGCGCTATGCCTGCGCCCTACGGGTGGCGATGAGGGCTCGGCGCGCGTCACGCGGATGATGGAGTATCAGGAGAGCTTGTGGAGACGCACGGCAGGGAGAGTCAGCTGAGGCGGCGGGGCAATGGCGGCGCGGAAACCTGGCGCGGCGGTCTGGTAGCGGCGCTGGCGTTAGTGGCGCTGCTGGTGGCGGGCTGCGCGGCGTCTGGTGGCGGGGGGGGCATCAACTTCACGCTCGGCTTGCAGGGGGCGACGAACGATCATCCCGCGACGCCACCCGCGGTGGCCTCCACCGGACCGGACCGCGAGTACGCCTTTGTCTATGACAATCAGGTCTGGGTGCGGCAGAAAGGCGCCGACAAGCCGCGCCAGGTGACGCAGTTGACGCTCTCCGCGGGCGCTGACATCACGTGGGGGCCGCTAGTGTGGTCGCACAGCGGTCACTCGCTGGCGTTCGCCCTGGCGGTGAACCTGACGCCGGGCGGCCCGGCGCGCGCGGCGGGGCCAGTCTACTACATAGATCTGTCTCAGTGTCTCGACTCCACCTCGATCGCCTGCGCGACCTATCGCACGCCGCTGACCGGCAGTGTCTACGGGCATACCTACGTCTGGTTCAACGATGATCTGTTGATCGCGGGCGGCGGCTCCGGCATCAGCGCCTACGATCTCCACGACCCGAACGGGCCGCGCGTTTGGCAGTTGCGCAAGACGCAGGACGAGGGGCAGGATGCGACCTGCCCGCAGCCTAGCTCGTATGGTGACGTGCAGGTAGTGGATGCCAACCTGTACTACACCTGCATGACGCTGCCCGGGCTGGGAAAGACCGGCGCGATCGGCTCGGCGTTTCTGAACCATCTCAGCTTGCAGCCCTTCGCGAGCGCCTTTCAATTCGATCAGGTCCAGCGCGACCAGCAGATCGCGAGCGTCCAGAACGCTGACAACTTCTTCGGCTCACAGTTCGCCTCACTAGGGAATGTCTATTCCGATCCGCAAGGCAATCCGGTGGTGGGCGCGTGGATCATCAGCGGTGACAGTACCGTGGCGTACGAGATGATCGGGTCAGTGGACGCGAAGGCGGGCGTGGCGAGCCGCTCGGTCTGCGTGGCGCACACCTGGAATGGGTTTATTGGGTTCTGCGGCCAGCAGACGCTCTCAGCGGTGGGAAAACAGCCGCTGGTGGTCCATGCGCAGATCAGTATCGGGCCGAACGATGCCATAGCCTACCAGGGCGCCAAGCTGTACGCGACCAAGCTGAGCAAGGCGCTTGAGACGACCTCCACCTACGCGCCGCAGTGGGCGTCGGGTGATACGCTGCTGGTGACGACTGTGCTCTCCACCTCGACCGACGCGTCAGGCGTGACACGGCAGAAAACAAGCGTGCAGATGGCGAGCGGCTCCTCGCTGACGGCGCTGATACCAGGCGCAAGCGATCTCTCGCTCCACTAGCGCACGAGCAATGGCGCGCCGCGCGAGTGGCGCCTGACCGCACATCATCAGGGCACAAGGGGTATGCGATGCGCTCGGTTGACGACAATACACCGATGACGCTGGCGGCGCTGCGGAAGCTGCGCGAGTGGGGACCACTGCCCGAGAGCGACATCAGCCGCATGCTCAAGGGATTTCTCATTGTGACCGATGATCTGCGCGAGATGGCGGAAGAGGGCTACATCGAGCTGGCGTTCATTGGCGATGAGTACGTCGCCTCGCTCACGACGCTGGGGCGGCTGTTCCTTGAGCAGGATGAGGCTGACGGCGACTGAAGGCGACTGACTAACATACGATGACCCCATGAGGCGGCAGGACGCCGCACGTCCAGATGGTGGTGGTAGAGTACAGCCGGAACAAACAATGTTTGAGGAGACCAGACAGGACGTGAGCCGCGCCCGCAAGCGCGGCGCGGATGGGAAGATCCACGCGCCGTCTTCTGAGAGATAGCCCGCCAATGACGCAACCTGGCAGAGGGGCTAGAGGCTCGTCAACAACCAACAAAAGAAAGCGATATAGCAACCCATGACACAATCACGCGCCGCCAATCGTGGCGGCACGCCCCGCGCGCTGCCGTTGCGCTTCGTGCCCCTGGGCGGGCTGGGCGAGATCGGCAAGAACATGATGGTCATCGAGTATGGCGATGACATCGTGATCATTGACGGCGGACTGATGTTCCCCGACGATGAGATGCTCGGCGTGGACCTGGTAATCCCGGACACGACCTATCTGGCCAGCAAGCTCGACCGCATTCGCGGCATCTTCATCACGCACGGGCATGAGGACCATATCGGCGGCCTGCCGTTCCTGCTGCCTCAGCTCAACTTCCCGCCTGTCTATGCGACCAGGCTGACGCTTGGCCTGATCACAGTCAAGCTGCGCGAGCGCCGCATCCTGGACAGCGCGCAGTTAATCGAGATCGAGCCGGGCGCGCCGGTTCAGGTGGGGGCGCTCAGTGTGACGGGCATCCGCATCAATCACAGCATCCCGGACGCAGTCTCGATGGTGATTCGGACGCCGGTTGGGACGGTCGTGCATACCGGCGATTACAAGTTCGACTTCACGCCGGTGGACGGGCTGCGAGCAGACATCGGCGCGCTGGCGCGACTGGGCGACGAGGGTGTGCTCGTGCTCTGCGGCGATTCCACGCGCGTCGAGAGCCCGGGCTATACGCCGTCGGAGCGCGTCATCAGCGACAGCTTCGAGGACATTTTCGGTCGCACGCAGGGGCGCATCTTGATCGCGACATTCGCCTCGCTGATCTCGCGCGTGCAGCAGGTAGTGGATGTAGCGGTCAAGCATGGGCGGCAGGTGGCGCTGGTGGGCCGCTCGATGGTCAACAATGTGCAGATGGCGATCGAGCTAGGATATCTGAGCGTGCCGGTGGGGACGCTGGCGCGGGCTGAGGACATCAACCAGATCCCCGCCAGCAAGCTGGTGATCGTCTGCACCGGCAGCCAAGGCGAGCCAACATCCGCGCTGACCCGCATCGCCAACGGCGACCACCGGCTGGTGCAGGCGCAGCCGGGCGATACGGTGATCCTCAGCTCGACGCCGATCGTCGGCAACGAGCGGGCCGTCTCGCGCAATATTGATAACCTGATGCGCCAGGGGGTCAAGGTCTATTCGCAAGGCATGGCGCAGGTGCACGTCTCTGGCCATGCCAGCCGCGAGGAGCTCAAGCTGATGCTGGCGCTGACCCGCCCAAAGTGCGTGGTCCCAGTGCATGGCGAGTATCGTATGCTGGCGCGCCACGCCGAATTGGCGCAGAGCATGGGCATAGCGCCGGAGCGGACGGTGGTGGCGCAGGACGGCGACATCATCGAGGTGACGGCGGATGCGGCGATCGAGATCGTGGACCACGCGCCCTGCGGCAACGTGTATGTGGATGGCGCGGGCGTCGGCGATGTGGGACAAGTGGTGCTGCGCGACCGGCGGGCGCTCTCCAGTGATGGCGTGCTGGTGGTGGTGCTAACGGTGGACGCGGAGACGGGCGAGCCGCTGGCGCGGCCCGACATCATCTCGCGCGGCTTTGTCTACGAGCGCGAGTCGGAGGCGCTGCTAGAGGCGGCGCGCGGGCGTGTCATCCAGGCGTTTCAGAAGCACACGCGCACACGCGCCGGGAACGCGGACTGGAACTACGTCAAGAACAAGATCCGCGACACGCTCAGCGAGTTCATCTACGATACGAACCGCCGTCGCCCGATGATCCTGCCGGTGGTGGTGGAGGTGTAGGCTGTTCGCACGTCAATTGCTCTCGATAGTAATGTCGAATTCCTTGCCCAATTGCTTGATCAGACGCTGGGCGCGCTCAGCCAGAAACGCCCTGTAGTCTTCAGCAGTGACCTCAGACCGTCTGAAATACTCCATGGGGATGAGGTGTGACGCCATAACGTCCCCGATGTCCTGAGGCGGCCTGCGCTCCTCAAGGGCCTGCTGGAGGTCTGGGAGGTAAGCGATCGGGCTGGCGTCCTGAAGACCCATGTTGGTTTTGGCGCTAATGATGGCGACATTCATGACGCTCTGCGCGTCGAGGCCTGGATGCAGCCGGTCGAGGAACGCGATGGGATAGATGTGATGACGTGACGGGTTTCCTGTGCGCCGCTTCCAGCGGTTCTTGCGATCGAGGGCGACGGGCTGGCCGGTGGCGAAATCAAGCGGCCCAAGGTAGGTCAGAAACGCCCATGTCGCGAGATATCGCGCCGAATGTGAATTGCGGGTCCTCACCAGTTCGTCCGCGCTCAGTTTCAGCGCGTCGAAGTGGAGTTTCGTTCCCGGCGTCAGGGCGCCGAAGACGTCGCGCATCGCGCGGTCCGCGGCGCCCTGATCTTTGATGCTCTGACGATCGAACGCGTGGCGCCAGAACCAGCGGCTGATCTGCGTCCACTCCGCGGCATCCGGCTGATAGTTGTGGTCGAGCAAGTGGGCGCAGATGGGGAGCGGCAGATAGCCAGACGCCAACATGTCAGGTTTGTATACGCCCTGGCTGATGAAGAACGTGATCGCGCGGAAGATGGCGCTCTCTACGCGATCCCAGACGCGCGAGATGTCGTGGGCGCCAATGGAGGGTAGATCAGCTTGTTCCGCGCTGATTCGCGGGTTACCTTGCAGTTCGCCATGGTTCTGGAGTACACGCAGACAATAGGCGATCATGCGCAGCAAATCGAGATTGTCTGTTCTCGCCCAGGCATGTGATCGTGTTTTCAGCTCCTGCTTGATGTGATCGACCGCTGTCCGAAGACTGAACGCAGCCTGGCCGCCGTGGCTTCCTGCCCGGAACGCGCGCGCGACGGCGATGTCGAACACGGTCAATTCCGTCCCACTCCGGTTGACACGCTGGAAGATCTGGCTCACGTCCTCGGCGCTTGCGTTGCTGACGCTCACGACCGGTACACGATACTCGAGGAGTGTCTTCTGCAGGCGCGCCAGATTCTGCCCTATCTCTTCTGTGAAACCTGCCTCAAGCGCAAGCGTCTCACGCGCCGCCTCAGACACCACAGCCGTCTTGTCAAGGCGAACGATCAGCTTCGGGGATACGCCAGCCTTCTTCAATTCTGTGGCTCGCCTGTCTCGCTCGCCTGCGAAGAGGAAGTAGCGAGCGGCATACGGAGATGTCTCGTCCCTATCGCTGGACGCCGTCCGGCTGGGTGAGGAAGGAATGAGCCCCGCTGTTGGGTCGAAATAGAGGGCGTAGTTCACCTCGAGGTCGCTTTTGACCGACTTCTTGCCTCCCTTCATCGCGATGAAGAATGCTGTCAGACGTTGCTGGCCATCGAGCACGTAGCGTAACGAACCGAACTGGTTCAAGGCGGCGTCGGTGTCGGCCAGCGCGAAGCCGCCGATCGAGCGCAGAGACGCCAGCCGCTCGCCTGTAGTCCAGTACAGCAGGCTTCCAATGGGGAACCCACGGTACACGCTGTCCCACAACGCTGCGACCTGTGGTGTTTGCCAGACCACATCGCGCTGAAAATCTGGGATGACGAACTCACCATGGTGTACCATGCTGACTAGGTCGGGAATGGTTCGTGAGTCAACAACGACTGACGCGCCTGCAACTGTCACCTGGTTACCCCCTCACCACGAGCCGCCACGACCTAGTTGCATGCAGAATATACACTGTGAGCGGAAATGTCAACGATAGCTGTGAGGCGTGCGCGCACGGGCGTTTTAGAACATCTCCTCCTCACTGTCAGAAGCGCCGATGGGCGCTCCGCCAGCCTCAAGGAGCGTCTCCACCTCCGGTTCAGCCATCATAGTGGCGGCGACACGAGTGGAGAAGGTGGCGATCTCCGCTGGATCGTCGAGCGCGCGAGGCAGGTTGAAGAAGGCGCGGTCGCTCTCGTCGCTGTGGTGGCTGATCCAGCGGGCGATGATGTTGATCTGGTCAACTTCGTTGCGGCCGACGCAGGGCGGCGGCGCGCCGAGGGCGGCGGCCTCACTGGCGAGCTCGCGCGCGGCGCTCTCGATGGCGTCGGGCGCTCGCTCGACGCGGCGCTGGCGGGCAAGGCGGCCATGACGGATGAGATACAGCTCGACGAAGCCGGCGACGGCCGAGGGGTAGGCGATGAGGAGGTTGTTGGCCTCCACCGCGCCGGTGACGAGGCGCTGGCCCAATAGGACCTGGTCGGCGTCGCGCAGAGCGTCGCGCAGGCGAGCGGCCCGCTCGTAGTCCTGGCGGGCGGAGGCCTCGAACATCTCGCGCTTCAGCCGGGCGATGAGGTCGTCGCGCTCGCCGCCGAGAAAGGCGCAGGCCTCCAGCGTCGCGGCGCGATACTCGCGCTGGGCCTCGGGCGAGAGGAGACCCTTGCACGGCGCGGGGCAGCGCTTGAGGTGGTAGCGCAGGCAGGGCTCGCTAGGTGGCGCGTCAGGTGGGAGCGAGCGCAGGCAGGTGCGGATGGGCAGGACCTTGTGGATCAGCTCCAACGTCACCTCGACGATGCGCCCGCTGCGGAACGGGCCGAAGTAGCGCGCGCCATCGGCGGCGATCTCGCGCGTGGCGTAAAAGCGCGGGAAAGAGCTATTGAGGTTGACCTTGATGAATGGGTAGCGCTCGTGGTTCTTGAGCTGGACGTTGTAGCGCGGCTGATAGGACTTGATGAGCTGGGATTCGACCAGCAAGGCCTCCAACTCAGAGCCTAGCTGGCGCGTCTCGATCTCGACGACACTTTGCAGCAGGCCATCCATCTTGCGGGTATAGCCGAGTGGCTGGCTGTAGTAGGAGGCCAGGCGGTCGCGCAGGCGCTTGGCCTTGCCAACGTAGATGACCTCGCCCGAGGCGTCGCGCATGAGGTAGACGCCAGGCGTCGTCGGGAAGTTCTGGCGCCAGGCGGGATTGAGATAGATTTTGCCAGTGGGGCGCGGCTCTGGCTGGCTGAAGCGCGTAGGCGCGACACCATCGCTGACGCGCCAGAGGTCCTCCAGTGTCTCGCAGCCTTCCTCGCGGGCGCGAGCGAGCAGCAAGGCGAAGATCTGCGCCGTCAGGCGGGCGTCTGGCAGGGCGCGATGGCGGGTATGGACGGGGACGTGCAGGGCGAGGGCGACGCGGTCGAGGCTGGCGCGGCGCATTCCGGTGACGTAGCGGCGGGCGAGCGAGATTGTGTCAATACCGGTTTCCGGGAAGAATGCGGCGCCCATCCCACAGCGATCGGCTTCGGCGTTGAGGAAGGAGAGATCGAAGCCGACATTGTGGCCGACGATGGGGCGCTCGCCGATGAAGTCGCGCAGCTTGGGCAGAACGGTGGCGGCGCGGGCGGAGCGCGCGACCATGCTCTCGGTAATGCCAGTGAAGTGGGTAATGAACTGGGGAATCTTGCGGTCCGGATTGATGAGGCGGCGGAACGAGGTCAGCTCGCCAGCGGCGGTGACGATCACGGCGCCAACCTCGATCAGCCTGTGGCGGCCTGGCGCAAGGCCGGTGGTCTCGACATCCACGGCGGCGAACTCGATCTCACTGAGTGGCCGGCGCGCGATCTCCCACGCGCTCAGCCGCCACAGGCCGTCGCGCTCGTCACGCGAGAAGAGCGGGGAAGCGTCGAGGAGCTTGTCGAGCATGCCGACCCATGGGTCGCTCGCCGCGAGGGCTCCCTGAGCGCCGAAGACCGCGCGAGCAAGGTCGCTGGGGCTCAGTGGGCCGCCCGCCTCCACCAGCCGGTTGCGGGCGCGGCGCAACAGGGCGCTCGACGGCGCGGGCGCTTCCGCCGCGACGTCGCCGGTATCGTCGCGGACATCCGCGCCTGGCTCGCGCTCCGCTTTCCGAGTGGCCATTGACATACCCCCTGGCGCGTAGAAGGTAGCACAGATGTTCGCTCGCCGTCAATCGGGCGAGAGAGATGGAATGGGCAAAGCGGGGTCGCTCCGGTGTACCATAATGAGGTGTCCCTCAGGAGACGGCGGCGCGAGGACGCGCATGGACGGCAGGTTGCCAGTGGAGAGCGAGGCCCGACGTGTTTGATCCCCGAAGCCCGTACCAGCGCCGGATGTGGCATTACGAGTCGGATCGTCCGCTCTCGATCGCGCAGTTGGTGGCCGCCGGCAGCCTGGACACGCGGACGGCGGCGCTGCTGTGGCTGCTGGTGCAGCGCCACCAGTCGTTTATCGTCTCCGGTCCAACCGACCCGACGCCGGGAGTTGGCAAGACGACGACGCTGAACGCGCTGCTGGGCTTTCTGCCCGCTGGCTCGACGGTCGTGTATACGATGGGGATGTTCGAGGACTTCGGCTTCGTCAGCGAGGTTGAGCCCGCGACGACATGCGTGCTGGCGAATGAGATAAGTGACCATCTGCGCATCTACATGTGGGGCAAGCCCGCGCGGACGCTGCTACGCCTGCCACAGAGTGGATTCGCCGTGGCATCCTCCTGCCATGCGGATACGATTGACGATGTGATGGCGATGCTGACGCGCGATCTGCGGCTTGGGACTGAAGATGTGCGGCGATTGGGCGTGATCGTCAACATTGGGCTGGTGGGCGAGATGTGGCCGCCACGGCGGCGCTTCGTGACGACGCACTTCATCCTGCCGGACGGTGGGGATGATGAGCCGTGGGGCGCGCGACTACTACGACTCTCGGCCTGGCGCGAGGCGAGCGATGATTTCGAGCGCGCGGATGAGGGCGTGATGCGGGAGCTGGCCGCCGCGCTCAGGATGGCGCCAGACGAGCTGGAGGCGGCGGTGGCGCGGCGGATGGAGCGTCTCGCGCCGCTGGTGACGGGGCGTGGGGTGGGGCTGCAAGCGACCCGGCAGGTAGTGGATGCGCTCTGGAGCGAGGAGTGTGGCGAGCCGGAGCCGGACCCAGACAGCGAGGCGGAAGAAGAGGCGGAATAGGTCAGCGCCGGGATGTGTGGATGGTGAGGGCTTCGGGGAAATCGCAGCGCTCTGAACAAACGGACGTGA
>DASTKI010000095.1:0-2958 GCA_035716045.1 Ktedonobacterales bacterium | reverse complement strand
CGTAATGGAATTCCTGGATGGCCGACAGGAGGAGGCGGAGATTGCCAGCGGCACGCTCGTGCGGCTGCCGGTGGCTCCTGGCGACCGCGTGCTGCTCTCGCTCTATCCCGCGCCGAATGTGGATATTGGCCTGGGGCCGGGGCAGCACGCGCGGTCGAGCGAGCCAGTCGAGGGAGGCGTTCTCGGCTTAATCGTCGACGCGCGCGGGCGTCCGCTCCTCCTACCGTCCGACCCTGAGACGCGCGTGCAACAGTTGCGCGCCTGGCGGAAGGCGCTTCGTGGGGAGAATGATCTGTGAGCAATGTCGCCCTGGATTACCCGCTTGGCCGCCCAATCGCGCCATCCATCACGGTGCGCCGCCGCAGGCCGCTCCCTCCGGGCGCGGTGGTGCGTGTGCAGACAGGGGATGGTGTCAGCGCGCTGCAACCCATCGCCGAGGTCGCCACACCGAACGGGCGCGTGCCAGTGCTGGCGGGCATCGATGGCCGCATTATCGCGGTGACGCCGGGCAAGGGAATCATCATCGAGGGCGTGGCGACACTGCTGCAGGGACTGATTGGCCTGGGCGAGAGCGCCGCCGGGCCGCTGGCGTTCCTACCCCAGGGCGAGTCGCCGGCGGTGGCGCTGATCCCGCGCGGAGCCATCCTCGTCTATCCGCAGCGAGCGCCGCTGACCCTGCTGCAACGGGCCGCAACCCATGGCGCGATGGGCGTGATCGCGGCGAGCGCCTCCGCGCTGGAGCTGGAGGCGTTTGCCCGCGCCGACATCAGCGCCTTCCTTGAGCAGCGGATCCCGCTGGCGGTGCCGGGGCCGCTGGTCGTCATCCTGACTGAAGGGCTGGGAGACGCCGCGATGCAGATGGAGATGCAGACGCTGCTGCGCCGCCGCGAGGGCGAGATGGCGCTCGTCAACGGCACCTCACATCCGCGCCAAAATGTGCGGCCAGAGGTGCTGCTCTCGCGCCCCGATCTGGCGGCGGGCGAGTATGTGCCGCCTCCAGTGCTGCTGCGGCCGGGGGCCATTGTGCGGGTCGCGGCTGGCGCGCGCCGTGGGATGCGGGGCATGATTCGCCACGTCCCGGCGCATATGGCGGTGGATACTTCCGGGCTGCGCACGCGCTGCGCCACCGTCGAACTGGACACCGGCGAGCGTGTGAGCCTGCCGCTGCACTTACTGGACATTATCGGCTAGTTATCCACGAAAAGGACCGCTGTGGAGACGCTGACCTATCTGCGAGCGGAGACGCTCGCGCCAGCGCGTGTGGTCGAGGCCTTCAACCGCTCGTTTGAAGGCTATTTTGTGCCGATGACCCACACCACGGACTCGCTGCGCTCGCTCATCGAGGTGAATGACGTTGCGCTGGCCCACTCCTTCGTCGCGGTGGATGAGCAGGGGCGGCCCGGCGGTGTGGCGATGCTGGCGATACGAGGGTCGCGCGGCTGGATCGCCGGGATGGGGCTTGCGTCACAGTGGCGCGGGCGCGGTCAGGCGGCCCCGCTAATGGAGGCGGCTCTTGCCGAAGCGCGGACGCTTGGCCTGGCCTCGGTCGAGCTGGAGGTGCTGGCGCAGAACACACCCGCACGGCGGCTCTACACCCGTCTTGGCTTCGCGGAGGAGCGGTCGCTGGCGGTCTTCACCGGTCCGCTAGCCGATGGCGCAACGCTAGCCGAAGATCTGCCTTTGGTAGAAGATATCACCGTTGAACAGGCGCTGGCCGACTTCACCGCGCTCCACCAGACGCCGCCGCCCTGGCAGCGCGACCGCCCCTCACTCATGCACATGGCGTCATCACTACGCGCCTCCGCCCTGGTGGATGGAGGCGGCATACGGGCAACCCTGATCCATATGCCATCTGGCCTCGGCTTCAGCATCATGGATTTCGGCTCCCGCGCCGACACTCTCGAGGCGCGGCGGGATGACGCGCTGGCCCTGATTCGCGCGCTGATGGCCCCGACGCCAGGCGCTCCGGTCCGGGCGATCAACGTGGTGCCGGGCGATCCGCTCGGTGACGCGCTTGTGGCGCTAGGCTGCCCAACACCCCATACCCAGTGGGAGATGCGCCTACCGCTGGCGTGAATCGGGTCGAGATTCAAGGCACCCTGTGTGAGCTTGCGTGCGGAATTGTCAGGCCAATAACCTCGCCAGCCTCGTTACGGCGCACGATGACGTCATCATCGGTCATATCACTATCGGATGCGACATTGGGAGTATCTGGCTCGGTGAAGTGAATGGCAAGCGTGTCAGCCTCGGGGTCGTAATGACTCCAGAGGCTGTGCTCTGGCGCCACTTTGAGGGCAGGAATCAAGGCAAGATAAAGACTTACATCAAGAACAACAGCGTTTGCTTGCTGTTGCCCAGCCATGCGCCGATAATGGTTGTTGAAGACAACACCACCAATCATAGCAAGGCTAAATAGAATAAGCGCCAGCCAGGGACTGCTGACGCTGCCTAGTAACCATGGCTGGCTAAGTAGAAAAAGAAAGATTGCGCTCCCGACCATACCATATAGGCCACCGAGATAGGAAGCGAATACAAGCGGACGCTGGGGCGCTCCTGCCAACAGGGCGACACCAAGCATAATCGCCCCAATGACGCCGATCACTATCGCCTCAATATAAGCGCGCTCGATGGCATTGTTGACGCCGATTTCGTAGGCAATAAATCCGACGCCAAGAAAGAGTGGCCCAATTGTGATCACCGAGACAAGTGGAATCATCCGCTTAGTCGTCTTGGGCATAGCCACGTTCCGCAAAGACAGTTCTCCTGCGCGCTGGAAACCAACTCAACGTGTATGTTGCGCCATTATACGCCTGGCTTGACCGCGCGGGCAATCAGGAAGTCCGCGCTCCAACTGACGAGATGGCCGTCGGTCTCCGTCACCGCGAAATACTCGCGCGCCATAGGTGATGCGGCCAGGATGTCGGCCTCTAGCTTCGCGCGCTCGTCCGCTGGCATGCG
>DASTKI010000094.1:0-3267 GCA_035716045.1 Ktedonobacterales bacterium | reverse complement strand
GCGAGGGGGTAGACCTCCCGAATGGGGACGCCCGATTGGCGATGGGGCAAGACCGCTTCTGGACAGCCTTCGCGGATGCCTTAGGCGTGCCGGAGTCAGACCTGTTCCCGACTCCTGCGCCCAGCGGGCGGTCCGCGCCGTAGGGCGACTCTGGCCGGCCCTCGCCGGCTGGAGCAGCTTCGAAATAGCAGGCTACAGGTGAACGGAAAAGGCCATTCTAGGATGGCTGAGCAAGGGACGCCGCCCGCCCGCCATGTCAGCGTCTGCCTCCCGCATGCCTTCACCTTGCTGGACTGTCCGTCTCCACTACCCCGACGACTTTGACACAGCCCCGCCCCAAAAGCAAGCGGACTTGACAGCGGCGTGTAGGCTAGAGACAGGCGTCGCCTCGCAATGGGGCGATACACGCTGGCGGATAGCATGGTGGATGGCGCGCTTTGAGCGCGCGACCCACGCGGCGTCGCGTGGCGCGCATACGGATGAGGCTGGCGCGGGGGGCGCTGCCAGCTGGCAGGGAGCGGAAAGGCAGGCGAGACGTGCCGTGGTTTTGGCAGCGCTGGACGCGAGGCCGGTCGCGTGCGGGCGCTGCGCTCGATGAGGCGGAGAAGGCGGCGGACACGACGAGCCGCACGGTGGGCGGGCGGCGCTTCTTGCGCGGCGTGCCCTATGTGCTGCCCAAAGACATGGGCGAAATCAACCGCCTGGACTTCCAGCACTACATGATGCGCTACGCGCTGCGCGGCAACTATGCGGCGCCCATCGGTCCTGAGCCGCACAGTATTCTCGACGTCGGCTGCGGCACCGGGCGGTGGGCCCAGGAGATGGCCCAACACTTTCCGCATACGGCGGTCATTGGAGTTGATGTCGCCCCGCCCGCTCCCTATGGCGAGCGCGCGGCGCCCGACTTCCAGCCGGACAACTACACATTTGTGCCGGGCAACGTCTTAGAGCGGCTGCCTTTCGACGATGGCGCCTTCGACTTTGTCCATCAACGCTATATGATTGGCGCCATTCCCATCGACGCCTGGCCTCGCGCGATCGTCGAGCTGGCGCGGGTCACGCGCCCCGGCGGCTGGGTGGAGGTCGTCGAGGCCGACACCTCCAAGGGCGGCGGCCCCGCACTGCAACAGGCGGACGCCTGGGTCGCCGCCGTGCTCGCCCGGCGCAACCTCGACATCCACCTCGCCAGGCGCCTGGGTCCCTGGTTGGAGCAGGCCGGGCTGCGGGACGTGACGGTGCGGCAGGTGGATTTGCCCTTGGGCCCGTACGGCGGACGCGTCGGCTCGCTGGTGGAGACCGACTATTTCGCCGCCATCGACGCCATGCGGGCGCCCGTCGTCGCGCTCGGCCTCGCCTCGGAGGATACCTATTTGGCGACCATGCAGGCGGCGCGCGCCGAAGTGCGCCGCGGCCGCTGCATGTTCCCTATCTATGTGGTCTATGGGCGGCGTCCCTAGCCTTCTAGGCCTCTTGGCGCCCCATTGTTCGGCGCGCTCCTCCCCGCGCCCAGCTCCCTCCCGGTTCGATCCCTGTTCGCGTTCACCGGCGCTGCTCACCAGCCGGGCGCACGGAACGGGAACGAGCGCGCTCGCCTGCTTGCGGTCACGGCAAGCGGCGCCAGAAGGTGTGACGAAACGCTGGGATATCATGACACGATAGGGGGCGCTGGGACATGGTGGCATATTGAAGGCGCCGCGTTTGAGAACATGGGGAACATGGGGACATCGGGAGGCGCTCGCGGCGATGGAAACGCCTGAATCGCGATCGAGGCGGACGGCGCGCGGAATCGGCCCAGGAGCGCGGCCATGCTGACCTATGAAGCGCTGCTGACGCGCCCGGAGCATGTGGCGCTGGCGCAGGCGGCCTACCGCGAGGTGGAGCGCGCTGGGGGGCACGTCCGTATCTATCCGCCCAATGCGGCAGGCATGACGCTGGTGGAGCTTGTGCTGCCCGCCGCGATCCGTCCAGAAACCATCCTTCCCGGCCTGCCGTTCTCACTCGTCTGAGCGCACGATGTTCAGCAGGCGAGACGTGGGCGCAGGTGGCTGCGCCTGCGCTTACCGCGCTTTCTCGCGCTCCCCACCGCACGACAGAGCGGCAGAGCGTGAACCGCTGGGACGCGCGCGGGGCAACGCTTTGGCGCTAGATGGGCTAGGAATTCTGGGGATACGAGCGCGTCGAGGCAAGAAAGCCGTCGGGCGTCTCGCAGGCTGGCGCCTTAGGTGCTGTATGCCAGGCAGCCGTATGACGCGGCTACGCATCCCCCCTGCGTCGGCGCAAGGAATTGCGCCGCCCCTTATCTAATCGTTTGTTGCATCAGCCAGGAACAGCCAGCCCTCGTGATTGGGGGCGAGCGTATGCCACGCCAGCCCTCTAAGCTCCGAGCGAGAGCTAGATGGCGGCGTTTCGCAAGCGATATGGGCCGCGACGGACAGATCCAGTTGTCCGCCGCGGCTTCCTGGCGTCATGCCACACGATGGGCGAGCCAGGCGCCTAGGTCCCGCGCGCTATATCGTTGGAGGCGTCTTTCCATGCCCACCAGCGCAGGCGCTCCGGCTCATGTGGCCCTGGTCCCGCGAAGTACACCGCGCAGCGGAACACATAGAGCAGACAGCGGTCCTGATGGGCGCCGCGCAGCGCGCAGAGCTGCTCATAGAGCGCTTCGGGGTCCGCGCCCTCCAGGTCCGCGACCGAGCGCGCCCCTAGATCGAGCAGGTCTTGGGCGATGCTCGGCCCGACCCCGGGTATTCGCAGCAGATCGCGGATGGCCTCGGCGCGGGTCTGCGCCATGTCCTCAGTGGTGGCGCGCATGCTCAGGCATCCCTTTCTTGTGCGGGCGCGCCGGTAGGCTCCGCCTGCGCCGCGCCCATCATCCAGGCGAAGACGAGAAGATAGCCCTCCGGGTCGCGAAGGCGGAACTCCCGCGCGCCATAGGACGTCGTGAATGGCTCCGTGATGATCGCCCCTGCCTGGCGCGCCCGCGCATAGAGCGCGTCGAATGTCGGCTCATTCTCCACGGTGATATACAGGGTCTGCGTCGCGCCAATCGGCTGCTCCCGCAGGTCGGGAAGCTCCTCGCTGAGTGAGGCGCGGGTCTGTAACATGATAGACACGCCGCCAGCGCGCAGCTGCGCCCAGACCGGGGCGCCATCGGGCGGCGCCGTATCCGCCACCTCGAAGCCCAGCGTGTCGCGGTAGAACGCCAGCGTGGTTGGCATGTCATCCACCATCAGGTTCGGCGTCAGCATTGAAATCGCCATGTCGCTC
>DASTKI010000093.1:0-14516 GCA_035716045.1 Ktedonobacterales bacterium | reverse complement strand
TGACATCCGCCTGCTGACTTACCGGGTACAATCGGAGCGTCGAGATCGAGCCCTCCACGCATGTGAATGCCTCCCCTCAGGCCGACTTACCAAGTTGACAACTGCAAGCCTCGGCACGTTAGACGGGGTAGATGGGGAGCTATGGCACCTCGATTTCGGCCACCGACTCGACGATGCGCGTCGGGCGGTAGGGGAAGTGGGGGACCATCTCACGTGTGGTGACGCCGGTGAGGACGAGGATCGTCTCCATGCCCGCCTCTGTGCCAGCGACGATATCCGTATCCATACGGTCGCCGATCATCACGGAGGTCTCGGAGTGGCCTCCAAGCGTCCGCAGCGCCGAGCGGAACATCAGTGGATTGGGCTTGCCGACATAGTAGGGACGCATACCCGTCGCTTCATGGATCAGCGCCGCTACCGCGCCCGTCGCCGGCACGAGTCCGCCCTCACCAGGGCCAATCGGGTCGGGGTTCGTCGCGATGAAGCGCGCGCCCGCGCGAATCAGGCGGATGGCCTGCGTCAGCCGCGCGAAGCTGTAGGAGAGCGTTTCGCCCAGCACCACGTAGTCGGGCGTGGTGTCTGTCAGGATGTAGCCGACCTCATGCAACGCCGTCGTCAACCCCGACTCACCGATCACGTACGCTGAGCCGCCCGGCGCCTGGCGATGGAGAAACTGCGCCGTCGCCATCGCCGAGGTAAACAACTCGTCAATGCTCACATGCAGGCCAAACGTCGCCAGCCGCGCCTGGAGGTCGCGTGGCGTGTAGAGCGAGTTGTTCGTCAGAATCAGGAACGGCTTGCCCGCCGCGCGCAGCCGCGCGATGAACTCATCCGCGCCCGGGATCAGTTGTGAGCCATGCACGAGCACGCCATCCATATCCATGAGCCACGTCAATGGCTTGCTATCAGCCGCATCGCTCACAGCCGCCCTCACTCTCTCATCCGGAAATCAGGCGCCAGGCTTCCTCCCAGCGCAGCCATGCCGCATCCTCGGCGCGGCGCTCGCGCCATGCGTATCTTCTCCGATATACCCCCTCCTTCGCAAGGCGCACGCCAGGTCCTGGTAAGGTACACTCGGGAGTAACCGACATCGCATATCATGGTATGTGAGGCGGACGGGATGCGGAATCATGAAACGGATGGAACACTATGCGAGATGACCAGGGTCTGCGTCTAGCGCTGCGCTGGTGGGATACATTACGCCCACCCGAGCGTATCGTGGCGATGTCGCTGGCGACCGGCGGGATCGTCGCGATCGTCAACTCGACAGTTTGGGCGGCGGCGGTCTGCTTCATGAGCTATCAGCGCGCACGCGCCGCCATTGCTCGCGAAGACACATGGCGGCTGAACCCGCCTCATTCCCACGACGTGGCGCACGAGATTGCGGGAGGCGCGCAATGAATCCATCCAGCGCATCTAACACCGGCGCGAACGCCGCGGCCGCCACGCCTGTAGAAACGCCCAGCGCCGTGAAGAAGGGCCGCGCGCCTGTGGAGCGAGCCAGTCAGGTTCGTGTGGCGCTCTGCCTCAATGGCGCGCCAAAACTCAACCCGCCAGAGAACAGCGTCACCGACGCGCTCAAGGCGGGGAAAGGCCTGGTCTGGATTGACGCGCTGGGCGAGCCAGAAGAAACGCTGTCCCAAATCATGCGTCTGGTCCATCTGCCGCGCGTCGTGCGACACAGCCTCGCCGATCCTATCGAGCGCTCGCGCATGCTGGAGAGCGCGGGGGTCTACGCTATCGTCATGCACGGATTGGGATTCGACACCGCGGCTGAGGAGCCGATCGTCTCCAAGGTGGATATCGTCTTCGGACCAGGCTTCCTCATCACCTCGCATCGGGAGCCATATGAGTGGCTCGACGACGTTTGGCGAGAGGTCAACCGGACGTCAGGCGAGGAGAACCTGATGGCGCGCGGTCTGTCCTTCCTGCTGCATACCCTGCTGGACTCGCTGGTGGATACCTATTTCCCTGTGCTCGACGCCCTCGATGATGTCATAGATGAGCTAGAGGTCAGCGTCATCAACGACACCTCCAACCGCGTGCAGCAGCGCCTGTTCCACCTCAAGCGCGCGGTGGCGACGCTGCGCCGCGTCACCCTGCCTCAGGCTGAGATGATGAGCTCGATCATCATGCGCACCGGCGCGCTAATCCCTTCCGAAGCGGAGCCGTACTTCGCCGACGTGCGCGACCATACCATACGCGTCTACGAGATGCTGGACTCCTACCGCGATCTGCTCAGCGGCCTGCTCGATGTCTACCTCTCGACCGTCTCCAACCGGCTCAACGCGGTCATGAAGCAGCTCGCGATCATCGCGACGATCTTCATGCCGATCACCTTCGTGACCGGCGTCTTTGGCCAGAACTTCGCCTACGCGCCTCAGGTGGTCACCGATCGCGGGCTGAACTTCTGGGCCGTGCTGGCCTTCATGGGCCTGATTACCGCTGGGCAGATCTGGTATTTCAAGCGGCGCGGGTGGCTGTGATCGCCCCCCAAAGCCCACAGCGCGCGAAAAGCGCCGCTCGCATCCGCCGTGGTAGGCGTTGCGCGAGCGGCGCTCACCAGCCGCGAGCGACGCGCAGGCTCACTCGTTACCGTCAAACTCGCTCTTGATGCGCTCGAAGACGCGCCCGAAGATATTCCCCTCGCCCTTCTCGGCCTGCGCCCGCTCGATGTCGGCGAACTCCTGGAGAATCTCGCGCTGCCGCTTGGTCAGGTTCTGCGGGGTCACGATGCGAATCGTCACCAGTTCGTCGCCGCGCGCGTTCTGATGGATGACCGGCACACCCTTGCCCTTCAGGCGGAAGACGCGCCCGCTCTGCGTGCCAGCCGGAATCTTGAGCGCCTCCTTGCCGTCGAGCGTGGGAACGACCACCTCCGCGCCAAGCGCGGCGTCAGCGAAGCTGATTGGCAGCTCGTAAGTGATATCCGTGTTCTGCCGCTTGAAATACTCATGCGGCTTGACCGTTAGAGCCACATACAGGTTGCCCGGCGTACCACCTCGTGGCGGCGTCTCGCCTTCACCCGTCACCCGCACATTGACGCCACTATCCACCCCAGCTGGGATGTTGACCACCACGCGCTTCACGTTGCGCACGCGCCCTTGACCGTGACAGCGCTCGCAGGGCGTCGTAATGATGCGCCCCTCGCCTTGGCAGCGGTCACAGACCATCACATTGACGAACTGGCCGAAGATCGACGTCTGCACGCGACGAATCTCGCCAGACCCCTGACAATTGGGGCAGCGCTGGGTTGAGGCGCCTGGCTGCGAGCCGCTGCCCTGGCAGGTGGAGCACATCTCCCAGCGCGGGATCTCGATCTCCTTCTGGCAGCCGCGCACGGCCTCCTCGAAGGTCAGCGTGAGGTCGTAGCGCAGGTCAGCGCCTCGCTGCGCGCCCGGCCTTGCGCGCGCGCCCGTCGCGCCCGCCGCGCTAGAGAACAGCGTCTCGAGGAAGTCATTGAAGTTGCCGAAGCCGAAGCCCTCGAACGGATTCGCGCCCGCGCCCGCCTCACCAGAGACGCCCGCATGACCGAAGCGGTCATAAGCCGCGCGCTTCTGCGGATCGCCGAGCACCTCGTAGGCCTCATTGATCTCCTTGAAGCGCGCCTCCGCGCCCTTCTCTTTGTTCACATCAGGGTGATACTGCCGGGCGAGACGGCGGAAGGCCTTCTTGATATCGTCTTCGCTCGCGCCGCGCGCAATGCCCAGTGTCTCATAATAATCGCGTTTCGCGGCCATCGGCATTCCTCATTCATCCGCTATGTCGCCAGGGAGCGGCGCGCCTCCAGCGCTGGTGGCGCATCACGTGACAGCCCGCGCGAGGGGGCCAGATCAGCCAGCCCTCGCGCGGGTCGGGGCTCGGCCCCATGTCGCGCCAGCCGCGCGCGTGAAACCACTATACCATAGTCATTTGCCGTCTCCCTTCACGCGCTAACCATACGGCTAGCGCGTGAAAGGACCGACCCACTGGGAGTGAGCGACTACTGCTCCTCCTTGAAGTCAGCTTCCACCGTGTTGTCGGTCGCGCCGCCCGCATCCGCGCCGCCCGCATCCGCGCCGCCCGCCGACGCGCCGTCCGCGGAGCCCGCGCCAGCCGCGCTGTAGATGGACTCGCTGATCTTGAACATTACCGACTGCAGCGCTTCGCGGGCGGACTTGATGCGCTCAACATCCTCCGTCGCCAGCGCCGCGCGCACATCGCTGATGCGCGTCTCCGCCTCGGTCTTGAGGTCAGCGGGGACCTTATCAGCCAGATCGCGCAACGTCTTCTCGGCGGTGTAGGCGGCGTTGTCCGCCTCGTTTCGGGCCTCCACCTCTTCGCGGCGGCGGCGATCCTCGTCGGCATGCGCCTCCGCGTCGCGGACCATCTTCTCGATCTGGTCCTTCGCTAGGCCGCTGGACGCCTGAATGGTGATGTGCTGCTCGCGGCCCGTGCCCTTGTCGCGCGCGCGCACGTTCACGATGCCATTGGCGTCAATATCGAAGGTCACTTCGATCTGCGGCACGCCACGCGGCGCGGGTGGGATGCCATCCAGGATGAACTTACCCAGCGAGCGGTTGTCGCGCGCCATCTCGCGCTCGCCCTGTAGCACGTTCACCTCGACGCTGGTCTGACCATCACTGGCGGTCGAGAACACCTGACTCTTCTGTGTCGGAATCGTGGTGTTGCGGTCGATCAGCCGGGTGAACACGCCGCCATACGTCTCGATGCCCAACGACAGTGGAGTTACGTCGAGCAGCAGCACCTCGCGCACTTCACCGGTCAGCACGCCCGCCTGGATCGCCGCGCCAAGCGCCACGACCTCATCCGGGTTCACGCCCTTGTTTGGCTCCTTGTTGAAGACGCGCTTGACCACTGACACGACTGCTGGCATGCGTATCATGCCACCGACCAACACCACTTCGTCAATCTGCTCTGGGCGCACGGCCGCGTCGCTCAGGCACTTGTTCACCGGGCCAACCGAGCGCTCGATCAGATCGTCCACCAACTGCTCCAGCTTGGCGCGGGTCAGCGTGATGGCCAGATGCTTCGGGCCGCTGGCGTCAGCCGTGATGAAGGGCAGATTGATCTCCGTCTGTGCGGCGGAGCTCAGCTCCTTCTTGGCCTTCTCAGCAGCCTCCTTCAGACGCTGGAGGGCCATCTTGTCCTGGCGCAGGTCAACACCCTGCTCGCGGCGGAACTCATCGGCCAGCCAGTTGATGATGCGCTGGTCGAAGTCATCGCCGCCCAGGTGCGTATCGCCGTTGGTCGCCTTGACCTCGAAGACGCCTTCGCCCAGCTCCAGGATCGAGATATCGAACGTGCCGCCACCGAGGTCATAGACGGCGATGCGCTCGTCCTTCTTCTTATCCAGGCCATACGCCAGCGATGCGGCGGTCGGCTCATTGATGATGCGCAGCACCTCGAGGCCGGCGATGCGACCGGCGTCGCGCGTCGCCTGCCGCTGGGCGTCGTTGAAGTACGCCGGAACGGTGATGACGGCCTGCGTGACCCGTTCGCCCAGGTACGCCTCGGCGTCGGCGCGCAGCTTCTGCAGGATCATCGCGCTGATCTCGGGCGGGCTGTACTGCTTGCCCATCACCTCGACCCAGGCGTCGCCATTCGCCGCGCGCACCACCTTATAGGGCACCAGGCGCTTCTCGCGGTCTACTTCTGGGTCATCATACTTGCGACCCATGAAGCGCTTGATGGAGTACACCGTGTTCTCGGAATTCGTGATCGCCTGGCGCTTGGCTACCTCGCCGACCAACCGCTCGCCGCTCTTGGTGAAGCCGACGACCGACGGTGTGGTGCGGTTGCCTTCCGCGTTGGGGATGACGACCGGCTCGCTGCCCTCCATGACCGCGACACAACTGTTCGTGGTCCCCAGATCAATACCAATGACTTTGGGCACAGGACCCTCCTCGACCTCATCAACTCAAGTGAAACGGCGCCGCATCCTCGGAATGTTTCAGAATGCCCGCGCCTGACGGCGCGCCAGAACGCTCAACAGCCCACCTATCCATCCGGCGCGCGCCCATCCAGATCGAGCCGCGCGCCGTCCGGCTCATCAGGCTCAGCGGCCTCAGGCGGTCCGGCGCCAGTCTCGAACGTCTCGGTATACGCTTCAGCCAGCAAATCGTTGAGCACCTGCGTCAGGTGCCGTACGACGGCAATCGCCCGCCCATACTGCATGCGCGTCGGGCCAACGATGCCCAGCAGTCCGCCCGGACGGCCCGGCGCGCCGTAGCGCGCCGCGACGACGCTCAAGTCGCGCATCGCCCCCGCTCCCGACTCCGAGCCGATGATGACCTGCACGCCCTCGCCCGCCATGACCTGCGGCGCGATAGCCGGCAGGAAGCGATGGCGCTCCAACGCGTCCACTATCTCGCGAATACGTTCTGGGTCGCCGCGCGCGAACTCATCGCGCCGCAGCAGGTTCGCCAGTCCCTCGTGGTACACCGCGTCAGGCAGCAGCAGCGACGCCTGGCTCAGCAGACGCGCCAGCGAGTCAATCACCAGCCGCTCATCTGGCGTCAGATCCGGCTCTAGTCGCGCCGCCACCCGCCCCACCGTCTCAGCGTCAGCGCCAGCGAAGAGCGCATTCAGGCGCTTGGCGATCTGACTTAGATCTTCCTGCCGGTACGGCTCATAGAGCGCCAGCCGCTCCTGCTGCACCGAGCCATCCGCCAGCACCAGCACCATCAAGGCGACCGACTCGTAGAGCGAGAGTAGCTCGAAATGCTTGATCTGCGCCACGGCGCTCTGTGGCGGGGTGATGATCGCCGCGCTCTGCAGCGCCTGGGCCATCACAGCGGCGGTGAGCCGCACCCACTCATCGAGCTGGCGCTGCACCTGAAAGAACTGGTGGCCTATCAGGCGTTGCTCCTCGATAGAGAGCTGCGACTCGCCCATCAACCGCTCGACAAAGTAGCGGTAGCCCAGGTCGGTTGGCATACGCCCGGCGGAGATGTGCGGCTGGTAGATCAGGCCGTCTTCTTCCAGCGCACTCAGCTCGTTGCGAACCGTCGCGGAGGCGTACCCTGGGCCGAAGATCGCCGCCAGGCGCTCTGAGAGCGCCTTCGAGCCGACTGGTTCAGCCGTACGGACGTACTGCTCGATCAGCGCGCGGAGAATAGCCTCCTTGCGCGGACTGAGAGGGCGATCCACCGGCACAGCGCGCCTCCCGCCAGTTTGCTGGCGCTCACCACAGGCGATTGTTAGCACTCACCGCTGCCGAGTGCTAACAACAGGCATGATAGCGCCCCGGTTCGGCCATGTCAAGGGTTTCGCCAGTGATCGCGGAAGATGTGGCTACTGGCCGCTGAAGGGATTGTCGAGGTCGTCCTGACCGGGATAGCGCAGGTACTGCTCAGGGGTCGCGCTAGGCGCGAAGCCCTCATTGTAGACGCGCTGGCGCACGAGACGGCGCAGGATCATCAAGCGCCGATACAGGTCCGAGCCTGGTTCGATTACGGGCGCCTCGTCATATCCACCGTCTATGCCCGCGCTGGTGTCCGCGAACTCAGCATCAACGTCCAGACGTGCGGGATCGCGCGGCTGAGGGGCCTCAGGAAGTGGCTGTGTGGGCTGGGATGGCTGCGACGGCTCACGGCTGATCCACCCGCGCTGCGCTGGACCGACGCCATCGGAGCTCCCAGATGCGCCAGTCAGCGGCTCGGATGGCCCGGCGAGACGCGCAAGCGGAACCGTCGTTGGCGGCTCGCGATGCGTCGGGAACTCCGGCGCCTCGATCATTTGCGGCGGCAGTGTCATGCCTTCGTCCCACGCTCCCAACGGCTCGCGCAGCGGCGCGGTCATCGGCAAGGTCGGAGTGTCGGAATCCAGCGGCGCAGGCTGGGGGTTCACCTCAGTGGAAGGGGTGAAAAGAGAGCGGAGCCAGGAAACAAAGCGTCGGTACCACATTGCGCGCTCTCCTGCCGGGGACTCGCCGGAGTTGCCGGAGCGAATGGTGAACGGCCTACAGCATCGTCATGTTCCGCTGATTGGTGTCGTCCGTGACGCGCGCTAGGCGTGGCCCCGCGAGACCGCGCATGATGGTCTGTTCGTCATCCTGTTACCCGGATGGTAGCATACCCTCGCTGGCCCCGTCAAACGCCCAGACACGTGAGCGCGCCGCATCCCACGGTTCGCACTATCGCAGGTTTAGACGAGAAAACCGCCGCTCAGGTCTCGCGCTCTATGCGCGCATCGCGCCAGCGGCGCGCCGGGAGAGAGGCGATGCGATATACTGCGGGCAACGGCTCCGCGCGGACCATGCGCGCCGCCCAGGCCCCAACTCCTGAATCACATGGAGAACGCCATGCCCCTGTACGATTTCTACTGCTCCGATTGCCAGGACCGCTTCGAGATCTTCACCAGCTACGCGGCCTCGGCCGGAGGCGTCTCCTGCCCGCGCTGCCAAGGGAGCCGCGTCCGCAAGCTCTTCTCGGTCTTCGCCACCAGCGGGCGCGGGTCAAGCGCCAGCGCTGGCGACTACGCCGACTACGGCGACGATGGCGAACCTAGCGGCGGCTGCTCCTGTGGCGGCGCCTGTAGCTGCGGCGGACATTAGATCTCGGGCCGTGGCGCTACGTAGCGCATGACGATGTTGTAAGGAGTCCACCAGTGAGCTCGCTTCGCGGTGACCGCCCGGTGTACGTCACCGGCATTGGTCGCATCAAGCTGTGCAAGCGCTGTGGCGAGCCAGAGGACCTGTGCCGCTGCGAGACGCGGCGCGCGGCGGAGATTCGGCCCGGAGTCCCGCGCGACGGTGTGGTGCGCGTCACCCTTGACCGCAAAGGACGCGGCGGCAAAGGCGTTACGCTGATCATGGGCATACCTGGCGAGGCCAGCGAGATCGCCGCGCTGGCCCAAGCGCTCAAGAAGCTCTGCGCCTCTGGCGGCGCGGTTAAGGACGATGTGATCGAGGTGCAGGGCGACCACCGAGATCGCGTCATCGCCCGCCTGACCGAGCTTGGCTATCGCGTCAAGCGCGTCGGCGGCTGATCGCTGGCGGAGCCGCTCACACGTCACCTCACACCGGTAGAGCGGAGGCCCGCACGACCTTCTCGAGGCGCGCCGTCCGCGCGCGCTGGAGCCACAGCCAGGTGAATAGCGCCAGCCACGGCGCCGCGGCGAAGTAGTTGGGCGGCGAGCGGAAGGCGACGAAGAACGGGACCAGCGCCAGGATCAGCGCGGCCTCGCGCAGCCGTCCATGGTAGCGCGCATAAGCCCACAAGACGGCGCCCATCGCCGCAATCTCCAGGGCTGTAAACGCCAGTTTCGGCAGGGGAGGCAGGACGCGACCCAGCGCCAGCGTCACCAGCCCGACGCCTTGCGGAAATAGCGCCGCAGTGAGCGGCAGCCAGATACTCTGCCACCACGCCCCAGGGCTGGCGATGATGAACGGTAGATTCGGCGCGAGGAACGCCGCCAGCGCGATCAACGCGCGTCGCGCCGCCGCGCGCCACCCATGCCGCAGCAACGCGTCGAGCAGGAACAGCGGCGCGAAGAGCCAGCAATATTGTTTGAACGCGCAACTCAAGCCTAGCAACAGCGCGCTCACCCATCCACGTTCGTCGCGCAGGCGCCACGCGGGCAAGAGAAACAGCAGGCAGATCAGTTCCGTCTCCAGCAGCAGCGAGCCAAAGGTAATCGTCACCGCCGCCAGCCCCGTGAACGCCACCCACACGCGCTGGCCGCGCGGCGCGAGCGATATGAGCCACAGCAGCAGCGCCACATAGGCGATCAGATTGACCCACATGACGTTCTGGACGCCGACCAGAAAGAGCGGAACGTAGATCAGGAACGAGAGCGCGGGGTAGCTGTGCAGCGTGCGCGGATCGAAGGCGGCGGCGTAGCGGACGGGGTCGCGTATGTAGGCGCGGTCAATGGCGAAGACATGGCCTTGCAGGGGATAGTTGAAGCCATAGCCGAAGATCGGCCCTTGTATGGGCGTCGGCGGCGCCTTTGGATAGGCGATCAGCGTGGGGATGAAGTTGGCGTCATCGGTGTACGGATTATGTCCCGCCAGCAGCGTGTGAGCGTTGGCGGCGTTGAACGAGATCACGTCGTTGAGATACGCGCCCGACGGCGGCACGATGGCCGCGTAGTACAGGCCGGCGATCACGAGCAGGAATGAGGCAACCGCCATCGCGGCCATGATCACCGTCATGACCGCGCGCCCAGCCAGCTCCCAGCGCGTCTCCTCACGCGCCTGACCCAACGCTTCGCCTGGCGCCCACGCGGCGACGATCAGCGCGCCCAGACCAGCCGCGGACGCGAAGAACGTGATTGGCGCGGCGAGCGTCAGGCTGTGCGCGGCCTCAACGGTGAAGGAGAGGTAGTTCGCAACGATCAGCAGGAAGGCGCCCAGCCCAATCAGAGCGAACGGTCGTGGAACAATCAGCCGCCGAAATGGCCGCAGGTGAGAGATTACGGCGGGAGCGGCGAGCGCGCTCATGGGCGACGCCCTGCTTCCACCGCGACTGGCGCCGCTGTCGGCTCAGCCTCGCGCCGTGACCCACGCAGCGCCCCTCGCCATGCGAGCCCACCCACAATGAGCATGAGCGTGTTGCGCAGCGCGACGAGAGCTGAAGTATGGTCTACGAGCCACGTGCCGAATATCTGCACCACCCGCGGCGCGATCGCCAGCGGATAGTACAGTGTTGTGGCCAGGAGCACGGCCCCCCAGCCCAGCAGCGCCATCCCCTCCATGCCATAGATATAGGCGACGAACGGGCTCAACCAGAGCAGGTACTGCACGCTGAAGACCTTCACCCCAACGATCAGCAGCCCAGTGGCGAACAAGAGGCCCTGCGCGAGCGAGAGCCGCTCGCGCCAGTACAGCCAGTACACCGCCGCCAGGCCGACCACCGCCGCCAGCGTCGCGACCGTCTGTGCGGCATCCGAGCCTGGCCCGAACTGGCACAAGGAGCTGTACTTCTCAACGACCCGCGACGTCACCTGGTCGCCCGCGCCGGTCACGTTGGCCCAGAGATAGGCCAAAGTCGCCGGATACGCTTCCGCCTCGACGCAGCGCGCGCCCATAAAGCCCAGCGGCTGGAGCGCGCGCGCAGGGTTGATGAGCGCCGCCACTCCCTCGCCCGCCGCGACGATCCCTACGAACAGCGCCGGCCCGCGCCAGAACGGCTGCTCACGCCTGCGCCGCCAGGAATCAATGAGGAACAGCGGCAGCAAGGCGAGGGGAAAGAACTTCAGCAGCACGCCCACGGCCAGCGATCCATACGCGATCAATGACCGCCCGCGCTGCGCCGCCAGCAGCGCAATGAGCATAGCGGCGGCGACCAGCGCGTCGAAGCGTCCGGCAGCCTCCACCATGACGCCTAACAGCGTGTAGAGCAGCCAGGCATGCCCCGCGCCACGCGGCCCAAAGCGATCGAGCAGCCAGGTGACACCGAGGATGACGGCGGTCATCAGCGCATGGAACACCGGATCGTACCAACTAATCGGCGCCAGCATCGGCAGCGAGAACACGACCAACGAGAGCGGCCCGTATTCGCGCGGCAATTCTTGAAAGGGAGCGGCAGCCAGGTCCTGGACCTTGACTGAGCACGGTGTCGCAAGAGCCGAGTTGGCGGCGTGGGCGCCTTGCCAGAAGTCCAGCGCGTAGCAGTGATACTCGAAGACATCACCGATGTCTTGCCGCGCGGCGACCATCAGTAACAGCGCCGCCAGCGCCCCCAACAGCCAGAGCGGTGGCAGCCGCACACGTGACGCGGGCACGTCCTCGCGCTCCGTCTCCCCAACCGCCCCAGCTGCCTCGTCCACGCGCATCTCTCGCTCCCTCGCTGCCAGACCGGCGCCCCCACGACCGGCGGCGCCCGAAACATATAACGAACGGCGGCGCGGTGGCGCCGTGTAACCCATTTCGCTGGGTCACTCACGGCGCTTCGCATGAGGCAGGCGGGCTGGCCAAAATGCGGCATGGCGATTGACAGGGCGCGCGCGCTTGATTACAATCGCCTGGCATACCCTGCGAAGGACGGGGTGACGTGGGGCCAGAGCCGTGTAGGCGTAACGCGGATGTATACGCGGGTCAGGTAGGCGTTCGCCGTGCGCGACGCTGGCCATCGTGGTCGGGACGCCGGATGCGATTGCCCGCTGAGGTTGGAGGTTCTTGCGCATGCGCGCGACGAGCTCGGGATTCGGTATGCGTGGCGCGCGCGCCACACATTCACGCAAGCCAGGCAGAGCGGGAACGCTCATCACCCTCATGGGCGCGCTCACCCTCATCCTGAGCGCCTGCAACATCGGCGTCGGCGGCGGGGCCACCAACGCATCGCTGGCGCCCGACCAGACCTTCACCTGGCCGTATGTGGACTCGAACGCCACCATGGGCCACAATGTCGTGCTCGATCCCCCGTTGAATACGACGCTCAAAGACGCCGGCACCATCAGCATGATCTATACGGGGCTCGTGACCTTCACCCAGGGTCTGGGCGTACGGGGTGACGCGGCCACCCGCTGGGATGTGGACACCACAGGCACCATCTACACCTTCCACTTGCGCCCGAACCTGAAGTTCAGTGACGGCAAACCCATCACCGCCACGGATTTCGCCTATAGCATTGACCGTGCGCTCGACCCGCACCTTTGCGCGGAGGGCAGCGCCAAGACCTACGCCACAACGGGAGCATGCTCCGCTAACAGCGCGCCCAGCCAGGTGTATCTCGCCTACATCCTCGGCGCGGGAGACCGCTTCAGCGGCAAGATCAGCACCATGATCGCTAATGGCGATGACGAGCGCCACGGTCTGAATATCATTGATCCGCTGACACTCCGCATCCGGCTCTCCGACGCGGTAGGCTTCTTCCTGGAATCGCTTACCTACTCCACCTCCTTCGTAGTGGAAAAATCCCTGATCCAAAAATACCCGGGAGGCCTCTGGGTGGATCATCTGGACGAGGCGGGGTGCTCGGGTCCATTCCAGATCAAGTCCTACGGCGATGGCCACCAGATGACCCTGGTCCCCAACCACTTCTGGGAAGACGCGTTTGGGCAACAACTGACCCTGAAACAGGTGGTGCGCCCTGTCATCTCCTCTGAAGACGCCGAGTATTCAGCCTATCGCGCCGGCCAATATGACTACACGGACGTCCCGGCCAAATTCTTCGCGTTCGCCCATGGCCAGGCGGACTTCCACACCGTCACCTCGCTGGAGACCGACTACTTCGGCCTCAACTTCGCCAAGGCGCCGTTCGATAATATCAAGGTTCGCCAGGCATTCGATCTGGCGCTGAACAAACAATACATCGTGGATACGGTGGAAAAGGGCGGCGCGGTGCCAACCAACCACATCGTTCCGCAAGGCATGCCGGGATTCAATGCGGGGCTGCTCAACCCCGCGCCGGATAAGACGCAGTCGCTCACGGGCAATCAGGATGCCGCGCTCTCGCTGCTCAATCAGGCGCGTGGCGCTTGCCCTGCTCCTGGAACCTTTGGGGCGCCTGATTACTGCGCCTATATCACGGGCAAGTCGCCGCAACCCATCATCCTGTATGCCCAGTCGGACTCCCAGACCGACGTAGACATCGCCAACCTGGCTGCCGCGTCCTGGAGCCAGACGCTCCTCGATAAAGACCAGACTGGAAACGTAGTAAACGGGATCAGTGTCCAGGTCAAGACGACCAGCTTCGACGCCTTGGTCCAGAACGTGATCATGCCCGCCGCCCAGGACCCGATGCAGATCTGGGAGATCGGCTGGATCGCGGACTACCCCGACCCGCAGGACTGGCTGACGCTCCAGTTCACGACCGGCTCGCCATACAATTCCGAAGGCATCAGCATTCCCTCGCTCGATAAGCTGATGGCGAGCGCCGATTCCGAGCAGGATTCCGCCAAGCGCATGCAAATGTACAACCAGGCGGAGCAGACCGTCATAAATCAGGTCGCCTGGATTCCATTCCAACAGGGCAAGCGCTACTGGCGCCAGCGTGAGTTCGTTCGCGGCTTTGGCTTCAACAGCCTGGGTGTGATGACCGATCTCAACTGGCCCAACGTCTACATCGCGGCGCACTAGGCGAGCGACCATACAAACAGCGCGCCAGCGCAACGGAACGCCGCGCTGGCGCGTAGACGTGGGTGTGCGCCTGGAGCGCCAGGGGCTTGGAGGGCCCTTCAGAGCCGTCCCCGACGCTTGACGCGGCGAACGGCTCGCCCGTACGATAGTGGGTACGGCTTTGGATGCGCACCACCTTGCGAAGGCGCGCTCCAGCCCCTTCCCTTCAGTCACCCACCATCCACCTTATCTGGTCGGCGCCAGACGACGCGCGGGCCGCCGCCCTGTGGAGGCAATCGTGCTTAGTGATCTCGAGCAGCGTCCCTCTCCGGCGCCTACTCCCCCGACGCCCCCTGACGCCGCCGCGAACCGCCGCCGCCGCGCCGCCGACAGCGCGCTCATTCAGATGGTAACGACGTCGCTGCTGGTCATCATCGCCTTCACCGCCGGCTGGTTTGGCAATGCGTATGTCAACCAGGGCCGATATGTCTCCTCTCCCGACGAGCTGCTT
>DASTKI010000092.1:0-29069 GCA_035716045.1 Ktedonobacterales bacterium | reverse complement strand
TGGCTGTTTATGGAGAATTTCAAACGCATCGAGAGTTCAGGTGGAGCGCCATTTCCGGTAGAAGACGCTATCGCCAAGACACTTGACGCACTCGCCCTTTCGGCTACGTCACTGGGTCTCACCCCTCAATCCAATAGAACCGTGCTGTGGGTAGACGACAACCCATCGAATAACTTCCGTGAGCGCCGCATGCTCGAGAGATTGGGGATATCCTTCACGATCAGCACAGGAACCGATGATGCGTTGGGCAAGCTCGTTCGGTACGAGTACGCCGCGATCATCTCCGATATGAGTCGGCCTCCTGACAACCTTGCTGGTTACAGCTTGCTTGAGTACGCCCGCAAGAAACTACACATTCAGACGCCATACATTCTCTATGCCTCTTCTGCGCTTCCTGAACATGTTGCCGCAGCGAAGAAGAAAGGGGCGTATGGCCAAACAAGCACACCGCATGGCCTCATTGAGCTTGTAAAGCAAGCGCTAGGAATTAGCTAGCCTGGGTTTGAAAGCGTCCTCGTTGTAGGGCCGTCCTTCCACGTGGCAGGTGGAATAACCAGGTGTCTCACTAATCCACCAAGGGCGTAACAGCACTCGTATCCCGTCTCAGATGCCGCGGAAGGTGGAGCGCTGGTAGGGCGGGCGGGGGCCGGTGTAGTCGGGCGCGGCATGCTCGGCGGTCACGACGGTCTTGATGTTGCCGCGCACGTTGAACTCGGCGACGACGCGCATCCACTTCGGGCTGAGCGCCGCCACCAGGTCGTCGAGAATGATGTTGGTCGCCGCCTCGTGGCTGATGGCGCGGTCGCGGTAGCCGTTGATATACAGCTTCAGGCTCTTCAGTTCCACCACGCTCGGCCCCGGCGCGTAGTCAATCACAATGGTCGCGAAGTCGGGGAAGCCAGAGCGCGGGCAGACGCAGGTGAACTCCGGAATCTCGAAGTGGATGATGTAGTCGCGCCCGGTATGGGAGTTGGGCCACGGCTCCAGCCGGTTGGCGGCGATCTCTTCTTTGCCATAGCTGCCCGGCGCGCGGGTCTGCGCCTTCGCGGCGGATTTCGACGTGGCCATCTATCCTACTCCTGGTGTGAATGTCGTGTCTCACTAGGGGCGACC
This sequence comes from Ktedonobacterales bacterium, assembly GCA_035716045.1. Taxonomy (GTDB): domain Bacteria; phylum Chloroflexota; class Ktedonobacteria; order Ktedonobacterales; family JADMIN01; genus JAKAIY01. The sequence continues at coordinate 27,956 of DASTKI010000092.1, read as the reverse complement.
GGAGCGCCCATCACCGTATTGTATCGCGCCGGGCCCGGTTGAGCGTCTTCAGTCCTTGACAACGTGAATACGGAGCTACGGAAGAGAGAGGAACTGGACAGCATGAGTGAGGACTGTGTTTTCTGCCGCATTATCCAGCGTCAGGCGCCAGCCTATGTCATTACGGAAGACGACCACATCATCTCCTTTCTCTCAAAGGAGAATCATCCGCTGATCGTGCCCAAGCGGCATATTCCCGACATCTATTCCCTGGATGAGGCCACCGGAGCCCATATCATGAGCGCGGCTATCGAGGTGGCTCGCGCCGTCAAAGCAGGGCTCGCATGTGAAGGGATCTATCTGACACAGGCGAATGAGCCCGCGGCGGGCCAGGATGTCTTTCATGTTCATCTGCACATCTATCCCCGCTGGCGCGCCGTAGATTTTCGGACTCAACAGACCGCCCAACACGTAAGCGATGCAGACAAGCAAGAGACCTTGCGCAAGATCACGGCATGCCTGCGAAGCAGTTGATAATCAGTCAGTTGAAACAGGGTGGGCTCGACTGTCTCACCGCCTGCCGCCCGCGCTGCGGCCCTTGCCGGAACCACGCCTGTGGCGATAACTCCTGTGCTGGCGCTGGGCCATTTCGCGCAGCCCGTCTGGGCCGTGGCGCTATACAGGCGCTTCCGCTGGACCCATACTGGCGGAGAACGAGTACGCGACGAGGTGAGAAGCTACCACTATTAGCAGAGAGGCGTCCCCGCCCATGCCGACCATCACCGCCGAGCAGGTCCTCGCGCTCGCCCCCGACTCCTCCTCCGCGCAGGCTGGCAGAAAGCTCGCCGCCGCCAAGCATTGGAAGAGCATGGGCCGCGACGGCGCAGGGCTTTGGGGTGAGTGCCTGGGCAGCGCGCTCTATCAGGTACGCGTAGACCTCTCCAGCCTGTCGGTGAAGTGTAGCTGCCCCAGCCGCAAGTTCCCCTGCAAGCATGGGATTGGCCTGCTGCTGCTCGCCGCCGAGGGCGCCGTGCCAGAGGACCAGCAGCCGGAGTGGATGGCGTCGTGGATGGCGAAGCGCGCCGCGACCAAAGAAGCGCCCAAGACCGTCACGCCAGACCAGCCGGTTGCGGGCGCCGCAGCGCCTGACGCGCAGGCTCAGGTCGAGGCGGCTAAGCGCGCCGCCGCGAAGCGGGTAGAGAAGCGCCAGCGACTGATGACCGCCGGGCTGGATGGCCTCGATCTGTGGCTGAGCGATCTCATGCGCAATGGCCTCGGCGGACTTGAGGCCAGGGGCGCGTCATTCTGGGAGAGCCAGGCCGCGCGCATGGTGGACGCGCAGGCGCCCGGCGTCGCCAATCGCTTGCGGCGTATGGCGGGCATCCCCGGCGCGTCGGAAGACTGGCCGGAGCGGCTGCTGGCGGAGCTGGGCAAGCTCGCGTTGCTCTCCCATGCCTGGCAGCGGCTGGATGCGCTCGACCCGCCGCTGCGCGATACGGTGCGCCAGGCTATGGGTTGGAATCTCAGCACAGTGGAGGTGGATACGCGCGGCGAGTTGGTCAGCGACCGCTGGGCCGTGCTTGGGCAGTGGGTGGATGATAGCGGCGAGCGCATCCGCGTCCAGCGGACGTGGCTGCTGGGCGAGCGGAGCCAGCGCTCCGCCGTCATCATGCAGTTCGCCACCGCGTACGCGCCGTTCGCCGAGGTCTATCCTCCTGGCTCCGTCCTGGTGGCCGATCTGCGCTTCTGGCCTGGCGCGTACCCCCAGCGCGCCTACGCCTTCGATGGGCCTGGCTCCGCCCCTCCGCGCCTCCTAGAAGAAGGGCTGGGGATGAGGTCCGCGCGTCTCCCCGGACATGAGCGCATCAATGGGCTATTGCGTGTCTATGCGGAGGGGCTGGCGCGCGATCCCTGGCTCGACCGCCTTGGCTGCGCCTTGCGCGACGTGATCCCCACGCTCACTCCGGATGGCGGCTGGTTCCTGCTTGACACGGCGGACGACGCGCTGCCGCTGGCGGGGAATGGTCACTGGCGCCTGCTCGCGCTCTCTGGCGGGCGTCCGATCGATCTGATGGCTGAATGGAACGGCGAGACACTGCTGCCGCTGGGCGCGGTCGCCGACGGAGCGTATATCCCTCTCATGGAGGCGCGCTGATGAGCGCTACACGCGCGAACAGCCTGACCGCCGTCGCTCTGGTGGGCGTGGCGCACAGTCCTGGCGCGGCCCCGGCCACAGGCGCGCCGGTAGACCAGCTTGCGCTGCCAGGCGAGGACGCGGGGCGCGACCTGCTGCTGCGCGCGGGCGCCGCCGCCATCTACCGCGCGGCGGGCCGTCTCCCCCGGCGCGATGTCCCCGCGCCGGACCCCGCGCCGGATGAGACGCGCCCGCCATGCCCGCCTGATGCCGCGGCGCTCATCGAATCGCTGCTGGCGACGCGCAACCATGCGCTGCTCTCTGAGGCCTTCGCAAGGGTGGCGCGGAGCGGCTACATTCTGCCTCCATCGCTGCTGCCGCTGCCAGCGGATACCGTTGTCCGCGAGAACGCGCCGACCCTCCTCCAGTTGATTGGCGAGCGTGGGCGCTGGCTGGGGCGCTTCCATCCCGCCTGGTTTTGGACGGCGAATACGCTGCCCGGCGGTGGCGACGCCCTGCCGCCCGATGCGGAGACGATCTGGCAAGAAGGCGCGACCGCTCAGCGCCTCGCGCTGCTGTCCAGACTGCGCGCGAACGATCCGGCGCGGGCGCGCGACTGGTTGGCCAGCGTCTGGAAGCAGGAGAAGGCCGAGACGCGCGCTGCGATGCTGGGGACCCTCGCCACTGGTCTCTCGCCGGATGATGAGCCATTGCTCGACGCGGCGGTCGATGACCGGAGTGACCGCGTGCGGGCCGTCGCGGCGCGGGTGCTGACGCTGTTGCCTCACTCGGCGCTGGCGGGGCGCATCCGCGCCCGCGCGGACGCCGCGCTGACTTTCGATGGCGCCGCGCTGGACGCCAATCCGCCCGCTGCGATTGATGCGGACTGGACGCGCGATGGCCTGCGGGCGCAATCCATCACGCAGCAGCACGGGCCGCGCGCCTTCTGGCTGGCGGAGCTGTTGGAGCGTGTCCCGCCCGCTCATTGGGTGGAGCGCTTCGGTAAATCCCCCGCTGAACTCATCGCCGCCACCGTTGCCTCCCAGTGGCGCGTGACCATCCTCCACGCGTGGGCCGACGCTACTGTCCGCTTTCAGGATGCCGCCTGGGCCGTGGCGCTATGGGACGCGTGGCTCGCCATGCCATCCAAGGAGCTGAAACGGGCGAATGAAGACCGCACGGCGATCTGCCGCCCGCTCGCGCCGATGGTCCCGCCTGCCGTGCTGGAGGCGCTCGCGCTGCGGATGCTGGCGGACCCCAGCGCCTACGACGGCATCTTGCTCTATGAGGCGCTGGACTTCCTGCCGCGCCCGTGGAGCCTCGTGGTCGCCCGCGCCTATCTCGACAGGCTGCGCGCCTATGCGGGTAGCCTCGATCCCAAATCGCGCTTGACGGATCGGGATGGCACGATTGACAGCGCCGCGCTGGCCTTGCCCGAAGAGGCGTTTGCGGAGGCGCTGGAGCCAATCGCTCTGCTCGAATCCCAGAATCCGTACCAGACCTCTTTCCAGAGACAATTGGAAGCGTTCGCCGAGACTATCCGGCTGCGCGAGCGCCTAGTGAAAGTGTTGCCACTATGACCGCCGATTCGCGCGCCGCCCAATCCGTGCAGACTGTGCAGACCGTGCAGACCGTCCAAGCCGTGCTCCGGCAGCACGCCGAGACGCAGTTCGCCGAAGAGCTGGCCGAGCTTGCCAAATCCGACGACCGCCAGCGCCCGCCCAACTGGAAGCTCTCGCCGTGGGCCGTGCGCACATACCTGCTCGGCGGGACGCTACCGAATGGCTTCGCCGTCTCGCCCAAATACATCGGCTCGGCGCGGCTGATCGAGATCGCCGTCGCCACACTGGCCACCGACCGCGCGCTGCTGCTCTATGGCCTCCCGGGGACGGCAAAATCGTGGGTGGCCGAGCATCTGGCGGCGGCGATCTGCGGCGAGTCCACGCTGCTGGTGCAGGGGACGGCGGGAACGGACGAGGCGGCGATCCGCTACGGCTGGAACTACGCGCGGCTGCTGGTGGACGGGCCGTCGCCCGATGCGCTGGTGGTCAGCCCAATCATGCGGGCGATGCGCGAGGGCAAGATTGGCCGCATCGAGGAGCTGACGCGCATGCCCGCCGAGGTGCAGGACACGCTGATCACCATCCTCTCCGAGAAGACGCTGCCGATTCCCGAGCTGGATACGGAGGTCCAGGCGAGCAGGGGTTTCAACCTGATCGCCACCGCCAACAACCGCGACAAGGGCGTCAACGAGCTATCGAGCGCGCTGCTGCGTCGCTTCAATACGGTCATCCTGCCCGTGCCAGAGAGCATGGACGAGGAGGTACAGATCGTCGAGCGGCGGGTCAGCCAGCTGGGCCAGGCGCTGGAATTGCCCGCCGAGAAGCCCGCGCTGGAGGAGATCCGCCGCATCGTGACGGTCTTCCGCGAGCTGCGCGGCGGCGTGACGCTGGACGGCAAGACCAAGCTCAAGACGCCCAGCGGCACGCTCTCGACCGCCGAGGCGATTTCGGTGATGGGCGCGGGGCTGGCGATGGCGGGCTACTACGGCGATGGCGCCCTGAAGGCTGACGACCTGGCCGCCAGCCTGACCGGCGCGATCGTCAAGGACCCCGTGCAGGACCGCGTCGTCTGGCTGGAGTATCTGCAAACGGTGCTCAAGGAGCGCGACGGCTGGAAAGACCTCTACCGCGCCTGCCACGAGGTCCTCTGAGATGGGCGTCACGCTCTTCGGCGTCCGCCACCATGGGCCGGGCTGCGCGCGGGCGCTCGGCCTGGCGCTGGAGGCGCTCGCCCCCGATATCATCCTGGTCGAGGGGCCGCCCGACGCGCATGACGTGCTGCCGCTGGTGGCCCGCGAAGGCATGACGCCGCCGGTCGCGCTGTTGGTCTACATCCCCGAGACGCCAGCGCGCGCCGTCTACTATCCCCTCGCGCGCTTCTCGCCAGAGTGGCGGGCGCTGACCTTCGCCCATGCCCATGATATCCCGGCGCGCTTCATTGATCTGCCGCAGGCGGTCCAGCTCGCGAGCGAGCCAGCGCCGCCGGAGGGTGAGGCCGCTGAAGCCCCACCGCCCGAGGGTGCGCAGGCCGATGAGCCAGCCCAGGCCGCCGGGGCCACCGCGCCCGCAAGCCCGCCATCCGCATCGCCCGCGCCTGAAATCCTCACAGCGCCCGACCCGCGCGACGACCCGCTGGCGCTGCTGGCGGAGGCGGCGGGCTACGACGACCACGAGCTGTGGTGGGAGCGGCAGATCGAGCAGCGGCGCGATATCACCGGCTTCTTCGAGGGCATCCTGGAGGCGATGAGCGCATTGCGCGACGGCGCGCCGCCGCGCGACGAGCGCGAGGCCCAGCGCGAGGCGCACATGCGCCAGGCGATCCGCGCGGCGCTGCGCGAGGGCTACCAGCGCGTAGCGGTTGTCACCGGCGCGTGGCACTCGCCCGCGCTACGCGACCTGGACGCCACATCCGGCGAGACCAGTAAGGCCGCCGACGCCGCGCTGCTCAAGGGGCTGCCACGCGCCAAGGTCCAGGCGACGTGGGTTCCCTGGACCAGCTCGCGGCTGGCATATCGCGGCGGCTATGGCGCGGGCGTCACGTCGCCGGGATGGTACGAGCATCTGTGGGAGTCGCCGGACGGCGCGCCCGCCCGCTGGCTGACGCGCGCCGCCCACACCCTGCGCGCCGAGGGGCTGGACGTCTCCTCCGCCAGCGTCATCGAGGCGGTGCGCCTCGCGGGGACGCTGGCCGCCCTGCGCGACCTACCAATGCCGGGACTGGCCGAGATGCGCGAGGCGACGCTCACCGTCCTCTGCAACGGCGACGCGGCGCGGCTAGCGCTGGTGCGCGACAAGCTGGAGATCGGCGCGCGGATGGGCGCCGTGCCCGACGATACGCCAACCGTCCCGCTGGCGCGCGATCTGGCGGCGTGGCAGCGCCGCCTGCGCCTGAAGCCGACTGCCGAGATTCAGACCCTCGACCTCGATGTGCGCGAGGAGAGCCACCTCGCCAAGAGTCATCTGCTGCACCGGCTAGCGCTGCTCGGCATTCCCTGGGGCAAGCCTCAGAAGACCTACCAGCGCGCGAGCGGTTCCTTCCATGAGCTATGGCAACTCCAGTGGCAGGTGGAGTACGTAGTGACGCTGATCGAAGCCAGTGTCTGGGGCAATACCGTCGAGCGCGCGACCACCGCCAAGGTCATTGCTGATGCCAACGCTGCCCCCGATCTGCCTATGCTGAGCGAGTTGCTCAACAGCGCGACGCTGGCTGGCCTGTCAGAGGGCGTAGCAACTGTGCTTGATCGCGTCCGTGCGCGGGCGGCCGCCACCAGTGACGCGCGCCACCTGCTAGATGCGCTGCCGCCCCTCGTCCAAATTGCGCGTTATGGAGACGCGCGCGGTCTGCGCAATAGCAGTGTGAGCGACGTCCGCAAGGATGAGGTACGTTCTGCCCATGACGAGATATTCGAGCGCGCGTTGATTGCGCTGCCCAACGCCTGCCTCGCGCTGGACGATGACGCGGCCGCCGGGATGGTCGAGAGCATCGGCCACGCGCACGAGAGCGTCACCCTGCTGGATGACCCCGACCAGCGCGGAGCATGGATGGCGACGCTGCGCGGCCTGATCGCCCGCGAGGCGGTCCACGGGCTCGTGCGCGGGCGCTGCTGCCGCCTGCTGCTGGAATTGCGCGCGCTGGATGAGGGGGAATTGCGGCGACTGGCGCGACTGGCGCTCTCGCCCGCCGTCGCGGCCACAGAGGCCGCCGCGTGGGTTGAGGGCGTGGTGGCCGGCCCGGCGACGACCCTGCTAAGCCAGGATGGCCTGTGGCAGGCGCTAGACGCCTGGCTGGTCGAGCTGGCGCCGGATGGGTTCGTCGCGCTGCTGCCGCTGCTGCGCCGCGCGTTCTCCGGCTTCCAGGCGCCAGAGCGGCGCGCGATGGGGCGCAAGGTTCGTGAGCTTGGCCCAGGCGGCGCGGCGCGGGATATGGATGCGGCGCATGGCGACGCGGTCCCGGTGGATGAGGCGCGCGCGGCGCTGACGCTGCCCGTGCTGGCCCAGATTCTCGGAGGAGGCCCGGCATGAGCGAGCGGGGACGCGGCCCTTCAGGGCCGGCGCACGAGGCAGGGGAGACGGAGCGGCTGCGTCGCTGGCGGCTGGTCCTCGGCGGCGAATCCGCTGAAGCGAGCGCCGCGGGGCTGAGCGGCGCCGACCTGGGCATGGACCGCGTACTGGAGGCGCTCTATGACAGCGAGCGCTCCGCTGGGTTGGGGGCGTCGTCGCCCAACGTCGCGCGCTGGCTGGGCGACATCCGCACGTACTTCCCCTCATCCACCGTGCGTGTGATGCAGCGCGACGCGCTGGAGCGCCTGAAGCTGACGCAGATGCTGCTGGAGCCGGAGATGCTGGAGCAGGTCGAGCCGGACGTGCATCTAGTGGCGACGCTGCTCTCGCTCAGCAAGGTGATTCCCGAGAAGACGAAGGACACCGCGCGCCAGGTGGTGCGCCGGGTGGTGGAGGAGCTAGAGCGCAAGCTAGCGGGGAGTATGATCCAGGCGGTGCGCGGCAGCCTGAGCCGGGCGACGCGCACGAACCGCCCACGCGCCAGCGAGGTGGACTGGGACCGCACGATCCGTGCGAACCTGAAGAACTACCAGCCCGACCGGCGCACGATCATCGCCGAGAAGCTGGTTGGCCACGGACGCAAGCGCTCGTCGCTGCGCGACATCGTGCTGTGTGTAGACCAGAGCGGCTCGATGGGCTCCTCGGTGGTCTACTCCGGCGTCTTCGGGGCCGTGCTGGCCAGCTTGCGCGCCATCAGCACGCGCATGGTGGTCTTCGATACGGCGGTGGCGGACCTGACCGAAGACCTGCACGACCCGGTGGACCTGCTCTTCGGGACCCAGCTTGGCGGCGGGACGGACATCAACCGCGCGCTGACCTACTGCCAGCAGATCATCACGCGGCCCACGCAGACGATCCTGGTGCTGATCACCGATCTCTACGAGGGCGGCGACGCGCGCGAGATGCTGCGACGGGCGGCGGAGATCGTCGCCAGCGGCGCGCAGGTCATCTGCCTGCTGGCGCTCAACGACCAGGGCGCGCCGAGCTACGACGCTAGCAACGCGGCGGCGCTGGCCGCGCTCGGCGTCCCCAGCTTCGCCTGCACGCCCGACCTCTTCCCCGATCTCATGGCCGCCGCTATCCAGCGGCAGGACCTCGCCCTGTGGGCCGCGAAGAACGACATCGTCGTGGCGCGCGGCGAGGGCGTGTGACGCTCTGGTAGGCGTATCAACCGAGCCGGAGCGCGAAGGTCCACGGCCCCGTGACGACGCGCGAATCGGGCTCACTGGCGAGCCTGATGGCGTTGACGCTCAGCGTCTGCGTCCCGGTAAGGCTGGGGAGCCGTGGCGCGAGATAGATTACCTCCAGATCCACCGCGCCCGTCGGGCCTACCTCTCCGTCCGCGAACGGCCCCGCCCCGACGATGATGGACGGCAAGCGGCCCTCCAGCAGGATATCGGTCACGCCCTGGTTGCTTTGTATGGTCGCGGTCCCGGCGCGCGTGGCGATATCGCCCAGTGAGTGGAGAGGCGTCTCTGACGGCAGCCCGCTGACGCGCAGGATCAGGCGGTCACCGCCGCCGAAGCCATCGAGCGCGCCAGAACTGGAGCCGATGTCGAGCCGGAGCGGCTGCACGGTGACGCCGCTGCGTGTCTGCGGCGCGACGTGGAAGGAGATAGATCGCGCCGTCCGGTCTGGCGTCTTGAATGTAGCGGCCCACGCGCCCTCGACCTGCATGTTGTACCGCGCTTCGGCATTCAACACCATCGAAGTGACGCGCAGTGTCAGGGATTGCGGCGCCCGCAAGGCGCTCTCAGGTAGCGGCTCGAACTCGGTAATCGCTACTCCGGCCGGATCGCGCGTGGAATCGAGCGTGAACTGGCCCGCCGGGCCGAAGGCGTAGATACTTGAGTAGCTGTGACCTTGAGCGTCTTGCAGCGTCATGCGCACGCTGGCGTGACTGGGCGGCGCGGAGCTGGCGGTTTGGCCCAGCGGGATGCGCGCGCCCGATACCGTGAGCCGCGCCTCCACGAAGGTCCGGGCGGGGTCGGCGTATGCCCGCAGCGCTTCGACTTTCACGCTGACGCCGCTCGTCGAGCACGGGTAGAGATCATACCCGTCGCCCGCCATGGTCCAGCATGGGCAGGCTGGGGCGCTCTGGCATGGCGAGTCGTTGGATGGCCTGGTCCAGGTGGCGACACAGGCGACCGCGATCAGCGCGAACAGCGCGGCAAGCACGACCGCGTCGCGCGGGGCTGGCGTCCATATATGTGAGCGCGCCTTGACGCCGGTTTTGACAGCCGTTTTGACATCCGTTTCCGGCATACGCTCATCCTCCATTCGGCGCGCTCCTCGCGCCGCTGGGCTTGCCAGCGAGAGGGCGACCATATGGCGGCGTCTCCCGCGTCGCGCTGCCTTGCTTGCCTATGTGTGGAAAGCAAGCCATATCTCCGCGGAAGACGGGAGGAGAGTGGGACATATGGTTGGTGAATCCTTAAGGGGCCGCGCCTGCGGAGCGCTCTATGCTCCCGCGCCTGGCAGGTAGGGGATCTGACGTAACGCGCCGTGCGGAAGGCGTCGCTACGGCTGAGAGCCGCGCGCGTGAAATGCCCCCTCATCTGTTGTGATGGATGAGGGGGCGGCGGGGAAAACAGGCTGACTCAGCTTAGCGGTAGCTGGAACACCCACGGCCCCTTCACGGTCTTGGTGGGGAGAGTGGTTTTCGGGTCCAGCGACACGACGAGCTGGTCAATGGTCAGCTTCTGTACTCCTGTCAGACTGGTGAGCGGCGGCCCTATGAAGATGATCTCCATGTCTATTGTTCCCGTTGGGCCAACTACCGCGTTTGGATCCACCCCGGCACCGACGATACTCGCTGGAGGGCGGCCCTCGAAGAGCAGCTTAGGACCATGGCTGGCGCTCCAGCCAGAGCCGTCAGGGAAGTGGGCCGCGATGTCGAAGCCGCGAAGCCCTAGCAGGCTCGCTTGCGGATCGAGGCCGCTGATGCGCAGGATCAGGCGCTCGCCCCCGCCCTCGCCATCGAAGCCGCCATCTGTCGGTCCGACATCCAGGCGTAGCGGCTGCACTTTGATGCCGTTGTGTTTCTGCGGCGAGATCTGGAAGCTGATCGACCTGCCAGCTTGTGGTCTTACCTGGAACGGTACGGTCCACGAGCCGCTAAGGTAGGTCAGGAAATCCTGATACTGCAGCATCATATGGCTGATGTGTAGCGTCAGGGTTTGTGAGGTGTTCAGCGCGTCCTGTGGCAGCGGGCTGAATTCAAGAGTCATGGTCGCGGCTACTTGTCTTGGGGGAATCGCGCTCGTTCCTCCGTCCGGGCCATTGTAGAGCCGCCCCTGGCTATCCTGTAGCGTGGCCTCGGTAATGGTGATTCCATCAGGCGGTGAATAGATGATGGGCCGGCCATGCGGGATGACGGTGCCGGGAACGGCGACGTGGAACTGGAGCGCGGTTCGTGTTGGATCAGCGTAGCTCTGGAGCGCCTCGAAGGTGGGTTCGACATTGCCGGCTGGGCAGATGTTGGGCAAACCATTCTCGCCAGCGCCCGCGATCTCGGTACATGGCCCGGACATGGACCCATTCCCCGTGCCTGGCGCAGTGTGACGCAGCCATGCGACACCGACGAACCCGGCGATCAGCGCGGCCACCAGGACCAGGCTCACCAGCCCGCGCGCCCAGCCGCCCGCGCTGCGTGGGGCGCCGATCCGGGTCGGGAGCCAGCGCGCGCGTGGGGCTGCATCGGGGACCGAGGTGGTGGCCAGCCGCTCGCGCAGCCGCGCCTCGATGCCGGCGGTAGGAGGCATGCCCTCGGCGTAGGTGGTGAGCAGCGCGGCCACCTGCCGCTCCACTGCCCGCCCCTCGGGCGTATCAGGCGTGGACGAATTGTTGGACGAGGTCATCGGGAGCTCGCTCCTTCCTGTCGTGTGGCTGGGGCGTCGGGCAGCGCGCCTGGGGCGCCCCCGCGCTCGCTGAGCAGCCAGGGGAAGCGCTGACGGATGACGCGCTCGAGGGCGTGGAGACCATCGTAGACGCGATGCCGGGCGGTGTTCACCGGGCAGCCCAGAATGTCGGCGATTTCCTGATCGCTGTAGGCGAAGTAGTAGCGCAGGGCGACGGCCTCGCGCTGCTTTTCCGTCAGCGCGGCCAGCGCCTGGCCGATCGCGGCACGGTCCTCGATCTGTTCGGCCCGCGCCGCCGGATTCGTTGCGGTGTCGGCGCCTGCTGTCAGCGGGCGCGGGGCGACGAGCGACTCCTTCTGTTCGCCGCCGACCTCTTCACCCACGAGCTGTGAGAGGCTGATCTCGCGCCGCCGCCGCGTCGAGCGCATGCGCATGCGCGTGGTATTGGTCACGATTTGCTGGAACCAGGGCAGGAACGGGCGCCCGCCCTGGAACCGCGGCAGCGCGTGGTAGGCCTGGAGGAAGCTGTCCTGCACGATATCTTCAGCGAGGAAGCGGTCGCCGGTCAGCAGATAGGCCAGGCGCAGCGCGCTCGCTTCATAGCGCCGTATCAGGGCCGCCAGGCCCTCGATGTCGCCGCGCTGGCAGCGCGCGATGGCGTCCATGTCGTCCATCTCACTCACATAGCTGTCCTCTCTCATAGAACAGAGACGCTGGACGCGGGGCGACCTCACCCCCTGGCCCCCTCTCCCACGAGGAGAGGGGGAGGCGAAGGAGGGCGTGACCTCACCCCTGGTCCCCTTTCCCATGAGGAGAGGGGAAACGCGGAGGAGATGAGAAAAGGGGGCGTCGCGGCCCGCTCATTGTTCTCTATGCCGGGCGCCGCACAAAAGGGAGATGCGCCAGGGGCGGCGCACGCAAAAAGCCCCCTCTCCTCATGGGAGAGGGGGTTGGGGGTGAGGTCGGTCCCGCGATGCTACGCGCTAGATGTCGTCGCCTGGCTCGTCATCACCATCATCGGCCACCGCCACCGCCACCGCTGGAGCCATCGCCGCGCGAATCTGCGCCTCGATGCCGTCGGCGATCTCAGGATGCGCCCGCAGGAACTCCTTGGCGTTCTCGCGACCCTGGCCCAGCCGCGTGTCGCCCATCGAGAAGAACGCTCCGGCCTTCTTGACGATCCCCATCTCCAGGCCGATGTCAATCAGGCCGCCTTCGCGCGAGATGCCCTCATTGAACATGATGTCGAACTCCGCCGTGCGGAACGGAGCCGCCACCTTGTTCTTGACCACCTTCACGCGCGTGCGGTTGCCGACGACCTCTGTGCCGACCTTGATGCTCTCGATGCGCCGGATATCCATGCGCACCGAGGCGTAGAACTTGAGCGCGCGGCCACCGGGGGTCGTTTCTGGCGATCCGAACATCACGCCCACCTTCTCGCGGATCTGGTTGGTGAAGATGACGGTGGTGTGGGAGCTGTTGATCGCGCCGGTGAGCTTGCGCAGGGCCTGGCTCATCAGGCGGGCCTGGAGGCCGACGTGGGCGTCGCCCATCTCGCCCTCGATCTCGGCGCGCGGCACCAGGGCGGCGACCGAGTCAATGACGATGACATCCACGGCGTTACTGCGCACCAGCATCTCGACGATCTCCAGCGCCTGCTCGCCAGTATCGGGCTGGGCGATGAGGAGGTCCTCCTTGCTGACGCCCAGGCGCCCGGCGTAATCGGGGTCGAGGGCGTGCTCGGCGTCAATGATGGCGCAGATGCCGCCGCGCCGCTGGGCGTTGGCGATGACATGCAGGGATAGTGTCGTCTTGCCGGAGCTCTCCGGCCCATAGATTTCGGTCACGCGCCCGCGTGGCACGCCGCCGATGCCCAGCGCCAGGTCCAGGGCGATGGCGCCGGTGGGGATCGCCTCGACCGAGACGTGCGCCCGGTGCTCACCCAGGCGCATGATGGCGCCTTTGCCGAAGCGCCGCTCGATCTGGCTCATGGTCGAATCGAGCGCCTTCTCGCGCTCGCCCGCGCGCTCGTTCGCGCCTGCGCTGGTCCCATTGAGGCCCGCGGTGGCGCTCGCGCCTCGCTCTGCCGGCATGTGTCTCTCCTCTTGCGATCCTCACGTGGCCGCGCCGCCGCGTCTCAGCGCCCGGGCGCCATCCATGATGGAGCGGAATATCTGGTCTAGGGCCGTGTTAGGGGTTGGGGAACTGGGTTCCGCCCGCGCTCGTCGCCTGTGTGTCAGGCGTTTGGGACCGTCCGCGCGTCATTTTTTCGAACATACGTACTATGCCAGTGTACGCGATTGATCACCCCACCGTCAACAGGGAGGCGGGAGGTTGGCGGCGCGCCCGCTTGCCCTCTCTAGAGGTGAAACGGCCCACAGGTCCATTCTCGCGTGGCGCCGCCCGAACGGAAGCGCCTGGGCGCGCCTGGATGTGTTTGGAAGCGCCTGGGCACGACGCCTCAGCCGCCGCGCTCCCGCGCCTGCTCGCGCAGCTGCTCCAGGTCCACCGTCACGCCAAACACGGCGGAGAACTCTTCATCGTGCTCGCGCTCGTGCTCGCGCAGCGTCCGCAGCAGCCCGCCGACGCTTGGCCCACGCGAGGGCTGCCCATCAGGCCGCGTGCGGCTCGGCGCCAGATCGGGAATCCTCCGGCTCGCCCAGCCGCCGCCGCTGGCGGTCAGCGCCGAAACCAGCCGCACGCTCGCGCCCTGCAAACCCATCAGCAGGTCTTGACGTGGCAAGCCATCGAAGCGAACGATCGAGCGCCCGTTGAAGGCGTCCACATCCCGCAGCGGCTGCTTTAGCTTCTCTGGCAAGGGCCGCAGCGCGCTCAGCTCGAGGACCGCCGTCAACCACTCGTCCCACGCCAGCAGGTGCGCCAGCATGGCATGCGCCGTCCTGCCGCCCGGCAGGATCGCTTCGCGCCAGCGCTCCTCGGCCACCTGGTCCGCCAGCCCCAGCGTGATCAGCCGCCGCTCACGTACCGACTGGATGATCTCCAGGCTGTCGCTCGCAGTCATACCACGTCCCTTCCCACTCGCTCCGCGCGGACGGCGCTATAGGGCGCGGCGGCCCTCCAGCGCGCGCGCCAGGGTGCCCTCATCGGCATATTCCAGGTCGCCGCCAATCGGCAGGCCGCGCGCCAGCCGGGTGATCGCCAGCCCCGGCCGGGTGATCGCCTGCGTGATGTAGGTGGCGGTATAGTCGCCTTCCTGATTCGGGTTGGTCGCCAGAATCACCTCGTGGACGCCATCGTCCGTGCGCAGGCGAGCCGCCAGCTCGTCAATCTTCAGGTCGCGGGGGCCGATGCCCTCCAGCGGCGAGAGCGCGCCATGCAAGACATGATAGACGCCGCGGAAGACGCCGGTCCGCTCCAGCGCGAGTACGTCCAGCGGCTGCTCGACCACGCAGATGACGCTGTGATCGCGGTCGTCGCTGGCGCAGATTGGGCAGGGGTCCGACTCCGTGATATTGCAGCAGATCGAGCACTGGATGGCATTCTCCTTTACCCGCGTGATCGCGTCGGCCAGGCGTCGCGCCTGGTCGGTGGGACTGCGCAGGATATAGAAGGTGAGCCGCTGCGCTGTCTTGGGGCCGATGCCCGGCAGCTTGGCCAGCTCCTCGATGAGCGCTGTAATCGAAGCCGATGTCGTCCGCATACCGTTCCTGCTAACCGCTCTGCTGGATGCCTCCCGGCCTTTCAAGGCCGGGGCACGCTACGGGACCATTCATGGTCCTCCGCTCGCCGTGCGCCGGCCCTTCAGGGCCGCGAGCGCGCTAGAAGCCCATTCCCGGCGGCAGCTTCATGCCACCAGTCATCGCCTGCATGATCTTGGCCTGCGCCTCGGTCGCCTTCTCGAAGGCGTCTTTGAAAGCCGCCAGCACGAGATCTTCGAGCATGCTCATGTCGTCTGGGTCCACCACATCTGGCTCGATCTTGACCGCCAGCGCCTCGTACTTGCCGCTGATGGTGATGGTGACGGCGCCGCCGCCGGAGGTTCCCTCGAAGGTGCTGTTCGCCAGGTCCTCCTGCATCTTCATCATCCGCTGCTGGAGCTTCTGGATGTCTTTCATGTTAAATCCCATGCTGGACTCCTCTCGTACCGCCCCGCGCGGACCCTTTGCGCATCGCCACGAACCCACGGAGCGCCTGGAACACGGCCTCATCGCGCCGGGCGGGGATCCTGGGACAGCCGCCGCGCGCGCTTCGCCGTATTATACCCCGCGCCCCGTCGCGCGGTATTCGCGGGCGCGCGATGCGCTAGTCAACGCGTAGAGGCCCGCCCGCGATGTGGGCGCGCATGGCGGCGACGCTTCCCAGCTCCGGCGTGACGTACTCCGACCACCAGGTCGCGCCCGCCTCAGCCAGCCCGCGGATCATGTCGCGCTCGCGCTCCGGGTCCGGGCCGCGCTCACCGCCGCCGAGCACGATCTCCACTGGATCGGGGCTGGTCCGCTCGCGTGCGATGTCGGCGATGAGCGCCCTGACCTCGTCCGGCGTCAGGCGCCAGTCCACGTCCTCGGCGTGCGCTTTGCCTCCAACGAAGCCATCCCAGCGCGCAGCGCGCCGGATGACGCCGCGATGCGGCCAGTTACCGCCGATCCAGATAGGGATGCGCGGCGTCTGGACGGGCGTGGGGAGGAGCGTCATCTCCTCGATCTGATAGTGCGCGCCATGGTACGAGAATGGCTGGCCGCTCCACAGGCCCACCAGGATATCCAGCGCCTCATCCAGCATCCCCGCCCGCCGCTTGAGGTCCGTTTCCTCGCCCACGCGCCCGAATCCCTGATCGTTGACATCGCCCGCGCCCACACCCAGGATGAAGCGGCCGCCAGAGAGGTGATCGAGCGTCACCGCCTCGCGCGCCACTTTCCACGGGCGGCGGCGCGAGAGGGGCGTCACCGTCGTGCCCAGGCGGATGCGCCGCGTGCGCTCGGCCATCACCGCCAGCGCGATCCACGGGTCGTAGGTGGGGACATCCTCATGTCCCTGCCAGACGATGTAATCTTCGAGAAAGACGCCGTCCCAGCCAGCCTCTTCGGCGATGAGCGCCAGCTCGCCCAGCGTGCGCGCGTCAGCTGCGATTCCGCCATTGGGCAGGGTCAACCCGTAGCGCATGCTCACTCTCCTGGGGTTATCGCGGGGGCCATATCGTTTGCCCTGCCGCCATCACTGGATTCTGTTTGTCAGGCCAGAAAGTGGACAGGCCCGCTGGCCCATGCGGTACGGTATAGGCGCAGCCCGTTCCTTATCTGGCCACGACGCCGCCATCTTACGAGACACGCTGCCGCTGGGTCGCTGGAGCGCCCTGGCAACCAAGAGGGGGAAAGGTCTATGCGGATCGCCGTCATCTCGGACATCCATGGCAATTGTGTGGCGCTCGACGCGGTCCTTGCGGATATCCGCGAGCAGCGCGTTGATCAGCTGGTCTGCCTGGGCGACGCCATCCAGGGAGGAGCGCAGCCTGCGGAGACGGTGGCGCGCCTGCGTGCGCTCGCGTGCCCGGTGGTGATGGGCAATGCGGACGCCTGGCTGCTCACGGGAGAAGAAACGGGTACGGAGGAGGTCACAGAGCGGCTGGCGGCTGTGCGCGCGTGGTCACTCTCCCAACTCTCGGCTGAGGACCGCGCCTTCATCGGGAACTTCCAGCCGGAGATAACGGTTGAACTAGGCCCAGGATGGCGCCTTCTCTGCTTCCATGGCTCGCCTACCTCCTTCGATGACATCATCTTGCCCGAGACCCCCGATGACGAGGCCGTGCGGCTCCTGCAGCCACGGGACGGGCAGATACTCACCGGCGGCCACACGCACCGGCAGCAGATCCGCAGCCTGGGGACAGCGCTCTTCTTCAATCCAGGCAGCGTCGGTTTCCCCTACAGCCCTCCGCAGCCTGACGGCATTACGCCCATTGACCCCTGGGCGGAGTACGCCATCGTGGGCGCGCCGGACGAGGGCCGGTTCGCCCTGGAGTTCCGCCGCGTCCCCTACGATGTGGCCGCCCTGCGCCACAGCTACGAGACCAGCGGAAGACCCTTCGCCGATGAGGAGATTGCCCAGTACAGACGGCCGAGCTAATAGGGCCGCGCGCCGCCCGCGATTCCGCGACTGTTGACGCCCAGACCGTAGCGCATGCTCACTCTCTCAGCGCTGTTGCGGGGCTATGCCGTTTGCCCTGCCGCCATCACTGGATACTGTCTATCGGGTTCGCGGCTGGCGTCCGGACGCCAGCCGCATGGTCAACATCTGGTGAACAGCGCGCGTTCAGGCGCTAGATGTCCACACCAGCCAGCCCATGCATTCCCAGCGCGTAGCTGATCTCGCCGCCGTGGCTCAGGTCGTGCTCGAGCACATGCCAGACGACCCAGGCGCGCGACAACTCGATGGGCTTGCCATCCCAGTCATCAGGGAAGGTCTGGCGCATGTCGTCGGGGCTCCAGCGAGCCAGGCGCCCGGCCATAAATTGCCAGGTGTCGTCGAGACCTTGGGCCAGCTCGGTGGCGGTGGGCGCGAGCGTCACCGGCGAGCCAGATACCGCGGCCCCGTTCCAACGCCTGTACACCGCCATCTCCTCGCCGCTCGCCTCGCCCAGGAACTCGGTGAACCAGTAGGCGCGGCAGCCGATAATATGTATCGCATTCTCGCCAACGGAGCGCAGGCCCGGCGCGGCGCGCAGCGCGAGCTGCTCGGCGGTAAGCGGCGCGAGCGCCCCTTTGATCTGCTCCTGGTACGCTTGCCACGACGTATAGAACGTCGCGAGCGTGAAGTTGTCCTCAGCCATGTGCCTCATTCCCTCGTTTGGCCGTTTGGCGCGCTATCGAGCGGCGGACGCGCATGGACGCCCCTATGCGGGACGCCCTGCCCACCATCCGCCGCCGGTGATGCTTTTCAGTCGTGGGCGACGACTCGGCGCCTTCGCCTGTCCCCCACCCTATCTGTTGATGCGGTTGACCTCGCGTCAGCGCCAGTCTCTAGATATCCACGCCGGGCAGGTCGTACATGCCGAGCGCGTAGCTGATCTCGCCGCCGTGGTGCAGGTCGTGCTCGATGACGTGCCACACGACCCAGCCGCGCACGAGCGAGAACGGCTCGCCATGCCGCACACCCTCCACCTTCGCGGCGAGGTCGGCGCCAGACCAGCCCGCCATCGCCTCCGTCATCACCCGCCACGTCTCGCGCAGGCCGGCGACCAGCTCCGCCGCCGTACGTGGCGGGGAGCCGGGCCGCTGCCAGTCGCGTATCGCGCCGAACGCCTCATCGCCGACGCCCAGCGCGGTATGAAACCAGCTCGCGCGGACGCTGACGACATGCGTCGCGATCTCGCGGATCGAGCGCAGCCCAGGCGTCACGCGCAGCTCGAGCTGTTCCTCTCCTAGCGGCTCCAGCGCGGTGATCAGCTGGTCCTGATAGGCGCTCCAACCCTCGGCCATGATTGCCAGTGTCTGATCAGCCCACGACGATTGCGCATCTGCCATTGCTTCGTTTCCCTTTCTCAAGGCTACCTCGCGCGACGGAAAACAACTTCGGGCCATTCCTCCGCTTGCTCGCCTTTCTGGAAGCTGGCGGCTTCGTTTCCTTCCGCGACTATACTACAGCGCGGCGCGCCGCCAGATTGCGCCGCCAGATTGCGCCGCCATTGCGAAAGGAGACAGGACGCCATGGACGCCACGCTACGCCTCGCCGCTGCGCTCTGAGGGTGTGGGCGACCGCGCCCGCCTGGCGTAGCTGTCCCAGCGCATGCTATACTTCCGGCCAGCGCCCCGCATGGTTTTCCCTCGTGCGGGCGCCATGCCACCGTGAGACCAGCCAGCGAGAGTGTATGGTGAACGAGCCCAACCCCACGATTATAGCCAGCCCGGCGGCGCCCATGGACGGCGGCGCGCTCAGCGGCGCCCGCGTCCTCTCAGGGGCCGACGTCGCGCTCTTCGCCCTGATGGCTGGCCAGCTTGACCTAAGCGGCGAGGCCCAGCTCTCCTTCGAAGCCTCTCCACGCCAGCCCATCCCCCAGGCGCTGCTGACCGGGCTGCTTACCGCCGCCGCTGTCCGGCTCGCCGGGCAGCCTGACCACGCCCGCGTCGCCAGCGTCACCCTGCGCTTCTCCGAGCAGGCCTACACCGACGAGCCGCTGCGCATCAGCGGCGCGGCGGGAGACGCCGACCCCGCGGGCGCCATGCGGGTAGCCGTGAGCCTGCACAGCGAGGACGACCGGCTGCTCGCCAGCGGCGAGATCCTCATCCACACCAGCTAGCGACCAATCAGGAGCCAGGCGAAGAGGGCGGCCCACGGCGTCCATATGCCCAGGGCGACGCCGCGCAGCGCCACGCTCCACCATGCTCGCGTCTCCAACCGCGCCAGCAGGGGCGGCAGTAGCGCCGCCACCAGCCCCTCGAAGAGCATGACGTAGTAGGGTGTGTGCCCCAGGCCGGGGGCGGCGGCGTAGCGCCACCAGCCCGCATGGAACGCCATCTCCTCATAGAAGGGGATATTCAGCGCGCCCCACAGCCCCGTCATGATGATCGCCGCCCAGCGCGGCGGGCGCGGCGCGAGCGTGTCCAGCCGCCACGCCAGATAGCCGATCTGCGTGAGCGTAACCATCCACGAGAGGGGCATATAGAGCGGCGATGCCCACAGCGTCGGCCCACCGGGCGGATAGACCAGTGAGCGCGCCACGACATCGCCCGCGAAATCGGTGAACAGCTCCAGGACGCCGGCCACCAGGCTGAAGAGCAGCAGGCGCGCGACGAGTGGCCGCCATGCCCGCCGGCACGCGATCACGCCCAGCAGCGCCGCCGTCAGCCCCACTGTCGCCGCCGCCGTGACCCAGCCCGCGCCCAGCGCCGCCGCCACGAGGTGCAGCGCGACCAGCAGCGCGAGCGAGCCGAGCATGGCGGCGTCCAGCGCGGTGAAGCGGCGCGGCCCCAGAGTGAATGCGGAGCGCGCGCCCAGCGGCGTCAGCCCAGCTTTCGCGTCAGCGGTCATGCCGGAGCCTCGGCGGCTCGCGCCTGCGTCATACGGAGATACTGCGTGGCCCCGATCAGGCCAAGGACAAGGCGGACTGGCTGCGGAGCCCACCGCCGGTCCGCGTCTGTGATGAGACGCGGGCGCGCCAGGCTGATGGAGCGCCCGCGCGTCAGCAGTTCGCATGAGCCACCCGCCAGCACGTTGCGCACCCAGTCCGTTTCGGCGCCATAGGTCAGCGCGATGAGATAGTCGTCGCCATCGCGAAAGACATTGACGGGCGTGCGATAGACGCGCCCTGACCGGCGACCAGAGTGAACGACGATGGCGAAGCCCGGCGCCCAGCCGGCGAACAGCCTCGTCAGGCGGTTCAACACGCGGCGATTGAATCGCGCGACTCCTTGCGACAATGGCATCTCATCATCTCCGCTCATCACGCGCATCTGTGGGCTTGATATAGACCGTGCCACCTGAAGGGCGAGAACGTCAACCTCTCCGCCATGGCGCGTCCATGCGAAAGGCCCCTCGCTCGCGTGGGTGAGGGGGCCTGGAGGGTGGGAGGCGGCGCTACTCCGCGAGCCGCGGCAGCGCCAGCCAGAACAACGCGCCGCCGCCGGGCGCGCTCTCAACCCCTACCGAGCCGTGATGCGCCTCGATGATCGAGCGACACAGGCCCAGGCCCAGGCCCAGGCCGATCTCTGAGCCGACCCGCGCCGCCAGCTCGGCGTCCTGATAGAAGCGGTCCCACACACGTTCCAGCGCTTCAGTCTTCACCCCCGGCCCGCAGTCGCGCACGGTGACGCGCGCCTGCCATCGCTCCACGTCATCCAGGTCCGCGCCCAGGTCATTCGGCTCGTGCGCGCTCCACCGCCCCCAGACATGCGCCTCGACCGGTTGGCTGGCATCGGAGAACTTCAGCGCGTTCGCGAGGTACTCGCCAATCACCTGCGCCAGCCGCCCCGGATCGCCCCAGACTGGCGCGGGCTCGCCATCGGTCCGCAGCCAGATCGTGCGCGTTGGCGCGCGCAGCTGGGCGTCATGGATCGCCTCGCGCGTCAGCGCCAGCAGGTCGCATCGCTCGAAGCGCAAGGTCATACGGCCCGAGGCGATGCGCGAGGTATCCAGCAGGTCCTCGATCAGCCGCATCATGCGCCCCACCTGCTGGTCCGCGCGTGTGAGTAGTTGCCGCAGGTCCTCCGCTATCAGCGCCGGTTGGCCCGCCCGGCTCAGCTTGCGCAGCCCAAGCTGCACACTGGCCTTGATGGTCGTCAATGGCGTGCGCAACTCGTGGCTCGCCATGCCGACAAAGGCGTCCATCCGCTCCATCCAGACCGACGGCCAGTCGCGGGGCGAGCTCTCCGCCGCTTCGCCCATCTCGCGAACGGAGACCACCGCTCCAGCGATGACGCCATCCGGCCCGAGAATTGGGGCCGCCGATATCGCGAGCGTCAGCCGTGTGAGATCATCGCCCGCTGCGCGTGGAGCCACCACCAATAATTCCTCGCGGACCATCTCTCCACGCAGCGCGCGCCTACCTGGCAATTCTTCCTCAGTCAGAGGGTGGCCCGCGCGCAGCCAGACGAGGGCGGGGGTCCGCGCGCCCGCGGCGATATCTATGCCCAGGGTCGCGAACAGCTGGCGCGCCTCCTGATTTAGCCGCGTCACCCGTCCCGACTGGTCGAGGAATACCAGCGCATCCTGCCCCGCATCGAGCGCTGCGTCCGTCCGCGCGCGCTCCCGCGCCGCGGCGAGCTTCAGGCGCGCCACGTCGTGGCGTGCCCGTTCGAGCCGTGTGGCCATCGCTCCCAGCGCCACCGCCGCTGTCATTAAGAGCCCGATGTCGAGCGCCAGGCCGCCATCCAGCCCACCGGCGCCAGCCTGCCCTTGCAGCAGTAGAACCAGCAGCCCGATCACGCCTTCGCCGAGCGCCACCATCGCTGGCCTAGCTCCCCAGATAGCCGCTACCGCCGCCGCGAGAGCCAGAACAATGAGTCCATACGCCTCCACCGCATCCGCCGGGTTCGGCGGCGCGGCCAGCGCGAGTGGCTCCAGCGCCGCCAACGCCGCCAGCGGGACCAGCCCACTCATCAACCATCCCACCGCCAGGCCGAGGCGAGCGCTCCTACTCGCTGGCTCGTCTTTCTCCTGCCCGCCAGCGAGGACTCCTCGCGCGCCGCGCGTCGCGCGCCTTCGTGCGCCATCGCCCATCCTGCTCGCTCCCTGCGCCCTGGAGGGCGCGCCGCTCCCATGCGTGTCGCCCAGAGCGCATTCGATTATTGGCGCTGCCGGCGCAGCTTCCATGGCCACAACTCCTCTCGCTCGCGTGATTCGCGCGGGCCACTCTCACCGCGGGGGTGTTTGTCCCAGGCGCCGCTCCCGCTCATCCGTACGGCAATCCAGCGATAGAGAGCAAGCGGGGCGCCAGAACCTCATCCGCTGGCGACGAAGCGCCCTGCGCCACGCCTTTGTTGGCGCCGCCTCACGCCGCCTCGCGCCGTCCCATGCCGTCTCGCCCTGCGCCTGGTAGGCAGTGAATCGCGCGCTGCCCGCGCGGGAATCGCGGCCAGGCGGGGAGGGAGCGGCGAGCGCAGCTGTGGTGAGGCGCTTCCGGCGCCGCACTTGCGTTTCCCCTATGTGCGGCCTGTTCGCGCATTGTTCACTGTTGGGCGCGAGCGGGACGCAAGGTTGCGCAAACAGTGTGCAAGGCGGGCGGTGGGCGGGCTGGGGCCGTAACGCTGGGCGTATTAGCACGTAGAAGAAGGTGGCGGGAGGTCGCTGGCGAGGCGCGCGGAGCGCGAATCGCGTCATCTGCGAATTATTGCGGACTGACGCATTTGTCGGTGGCCTTGACTTCCGTAAGCGAAGGGTATAACTTTCTAGAGGGAAGTAAGGCGCCACCGGGCGGAAAAGTCAGGTGTTCACCCGATGCGATACAACCAGTCACGTGCGTACACTGCCGGCAAGTATGAACAAATAATATGCAACGTGAGTCGCTCGCTCATTGGCCGCATGGCGCCGTGCGCTATCCCCACCCGAGGTGGCGCGCCGAGCACGGCCAGCCCGACCCAGATCCACTGCGAGACCTGGCGCCGGAGAGAGGATAATCCGCTATGACTGTTACGCGACCACTCCTGGATTCAGTCCATTCAGTCAATCGGGCGCCATTCAACCCCCTCCACGGCGCGGAGGCGCTAGATATTGGGCAAGAGGAGGAGGCGCCAGAGGCGGCGGAGATGGGTGAAACGCCCAGGATACTGGAGATGATGGATGGTGGAGCGCTCGACGGCGCCGACGACGGCGTCGAAGTGGCCCCGCCTCTTGAGGCGCTGACCGCCGAAGAAGAGGACGCCCTGTTCGGGAAAGGCGCTGGGTTCTACGGCGGCGCCGACGGGGCGGAGGACGCCTTCCAGAGCTATCTTCACGATATTCGCGGCCTCTCGCTCCTCTCGCACGATGAAGAGACCATTCTGGCGCGGCGCGCTCAGGCGGGCGACCCCCGCGCGCGTCGTCGCCTGATCGAAGCCAATCTGCGTCTGGTCATCTCCATCGCCCGCCGCTATACCAACTCCGGCGTCCCGCTGATCGATCTCATCCAGGAGGGCAACCTGGGCCTGATGCGCGCCGCGGAGAAGTTCGACTGGCGGCGCGGCACCCACTTCGGCACCTATGCGACGTGGTGGATTCGCCAGGCCATCAGCCGGGCGGCGGGCGAGCAGTCGCGGCTGATCCATCTGCCGGAGCATGTCGCCACCCGCCTGCGCAAGGTGCGGCGCGTCGCCTCGCAGCTCTCGCAGGAGAACGGCGGTGACCCACTTCCGGAACAAATCGCCGAAGCCTCGGGGCTAGCGATCGAGGAAGTGGATGACCTGTTGCACATCACCGAGCAGCCGGTCTCACTGGATACCCCAACCGACGCCGACAACCGCATGGCCCTGGCCGAGACGCTCGAAGACCCAGGCATCCAGGCGCCAGCCGATATCGCGTCGCAGCATCTGCTCGGCGAGGAGCTGCATCGCGCGCTCTCGCAGCTGACCCCGCGCGAGCGCTCGGTCGTCGTCCTGCGCTACGGCATCGGCGATGGCCGCAGCCGCACGCTGCTTGAAGTGGGAAAAGAGCTGGGCATCTCGCGCGAGCGCGTGCGCCAGCTGGAGATGGTGGCGCTGGCCAAGCTGCGCAGCGCCGGCGGGTCCGCCGGGCTGCGCGACCTGGCCTAACGGGCTTCACCCCCCAGCGACCCCCTCTCCCGAATGGAGAGGGGGTCGCTGTTTTGCTGGGTTTTGCTATGACCCGGTGGGCGCTGTTTCACGTGAAACGGGGGAGGCGCGGCCCAGCGCCTGTCCGCGCGCTGTGAGGAGAGCCGCCGCCGCGCCCCGCTCTGGCGGTTCCGCGACTCAATGCTCGTAAGGGTCGTAGGGCGCGTCGGATTCGTTGTCCTGCTCCAATGGGCCGACACCACGGTCCTCCTGGCGGACATCGTTCAATGGTCGCGCGTCGCGCAGCGTGCGCGGGTCGCGGCCCGATGGCGGCCACGTATCATCCTCCCTGAGCGCCCGCTCCACATCATCGCGCGCCTGTTCCATCGGGCCAAAGGCGCCCGGCCGGTCTTCCGCCTCCTCCATGGGGCCCTGGCTGCCTGCTCGGTCGCGGGCCTGCTCCATCGGGCCGAGGCTTCCGGGCTTGTCATGGGCCTGCTCCATCGGGCCGAGCGACCCTGGCTTATCGCGCGCCTGCTCCATCGGACCCTCACCACCGGGCTTGTCGCGGGCTTGCTCCATTGGCCCACGCGCGAACTCGTCCTCGCGCTCCAGGTCGCGCTCCAGATCGCGGAACCGGTTGGAGCCAGGGGCCTGACTCAGTTCGTCGTCGAGCTCCTCACTCTGGATGCGGTCTCGCTCGTCCTCGCTGTATTCCATCGTGTGACCTTGCCTTTCCGCGCCCGCTCATGAGACCCCGGGCGCTCGCGCCGCTCCATCGCGGCCCGCCATCGCAACCGCGGAAGCGCGGCGTATCCTCTGCTGTGGCGCACGTGCCGTGCCAGTCACACGCTTTATGCATAATCCAGCGCCAGCGCGCCGCGGCCCCTTCGCCTCCGCGGAGGCGAGGGGCCGGGGTGAGGCCTCCACGCTCAGCGCATCTTGAGGAAGGGGCGCTCGATCAGCTGGTAGGAGAGATAGGCGAGCGGGATGGCGACGCCGAAGCCGACCGCCAGCGCCACCACGCCGTTGAGCGGGCTGGGAATAGCGGTATGGGGTAGCCGGGGATAGACGACGTTGATCACCGACTCATGCCAGAGGTAGAGGCTGTAGGAGATCAGTCCGACGAACCGCAGCGGCGCCCAGGAGAGCGCCGCCCGCGCCAGCCCTGGCCCCAGCAGCGCGCCCAGCAGCAGCGCGCCATAGCATATCCCCAGCGCCAGCGGGCCGAGCATCATCGTCGCGTCCGCTGGATGCAGCGCGCGGTACCATTGCGCCAGGATCTCGTTGCGCCGTGTGTAGACCAGCGGCGCGAAGGCGAGATAGACCGCCAGCGCCAGCGCCAGCAGCGCCAGCCCCACCCAGCGCGCCCGCGACAACGCCAGCCCGCCGCGCTCGACCGCCACCAGATAGGCCACCGCGCAGAGCATGCCGACGCCGAAGACTTCCAGATATTTGCCCTGCGAGCCGATGGCCACGCGCAGCGCCCAATCAACCGCGGGCAACCATGCGGCGGGCAGCGCGGTCCAGTGCGCCTCGATCTGCGCCGCCGCCTCGCGTATGCCGACCGCTACGGCGATCAGCGCCAGCGGCCCCAGCGCCAACCGGCGCGCCGATCCGGCGCTGAAGCGCCCGATGAGCCACGCCACCCACGGCAGGATCAGGTAGAACTGCCACTCGACCGCCAGCGTCCAGAACGGGCCGGAGATCGTGCGGTTGAAGGCGGGCCAGATGTCATGCAGCAGGACGAGATGCGCGCCGATATTGCCCGCGCTGGGGCCTGAGCCCGACAGGGTCTCCGCCAGCGCCACCACGAACAGGCAGGCGTAGTACGCGGGGAGGATGCGCAGCGCGCGGCGTCGGTAGAACACCAGGGCGCGTGGGCCAGATTTCCCATCCATGAACGCACGGGCGTAGGGCAGAAAGAGCAGGAATCCGGAGAGGGTGAAGAAGAGGTCTACGCCCGATTCAGTGTAGAAATACAGCCAAGTCAGGTCATGGCCGCCGATGATCGTCTTCGCTCCGGCGACGGACGAGGCGTGGTACACCAGCACGCTCAGCGCCGCTAGCGCCCGCAGCCCATCCAGCGCCGGAATCGCCCCACGCCCGCTCTCCAGCGGCCACAGCCGCGCCCGCCACCCCGCCCGCCACGCGCTCCATCGCGCCGCCTCCGTCCCAATCGCGCCCGCCGTCTCCCGTATCCCGACGCTCATCAATCCTCCATTACGGCCAACATGGCGCGGGCTGTGGCGCCCTTCCCGGCCTTGAAAGGCTTAGGGCGCTCTCCCGGCCTTGAAAGGGCTGTGGCGCTCTCCCGGCCTTGAAAGGCCGGGGCACGGAACAGAGACCTTGAAAGGTCTGGGGCATGCAGGCCCTCCGCCGTGCGCCGCCCATTCATGGCCGCGCATCCCTGCTCACCCTACCCGCCAGACGAGTTCTACATCAGTGAACTGTGGCTCATGTTCGAGCATAGCGACCAGTTCCTGGTACCACCGGTCCTGCTCGGCGTCGCCGTCCATCGCGCCATACGCCGCGCGCGAGGCGAACAGGTGCAAGGCGATGTACTCGCGGTCCTCGCCATCCACGCGCAGCAAGGTATCGAGCGCGGTCCCCGGGAATCGCGGCCCCAGCGCCGCCTGCCAGCGCTCGAAGTGCGCCCTTAGCCGGTCTTCGCTCACCTCCGCCCGCAGGCGCATGCGAAACAGGGTACCGTAGGTCATCACGGGCCTCCTCACATTGTTGGGTGGTTGTCTGGGGAATGGGAACTTCACCGCCTGCGGCGGCGTCTACATCCTGTGTATACGCTGTGTACACGCCTGCCTATTCTGGCTCGTCGCCTCGCGCTTCGGGCGCCAATTGTGCGGTAATTCGGAAGGGGATGTCATATGGGGTACGGTTCGCGCGGTCTACTCTGCTGGGGAGAAGGGATGGGTGCGCCATCGCGCCGCCGCCTGGGAGCGGTCGTCGCGGGCTTTGCCGCCCTGGCGCTGCTGCTGGCTGCCTGCGGCCAGTCTACTGCGGCGAGTGGCGCTGGCAGCCCCAAGCTGAGCTGCGTGACGGTCATCTCTGGCCACGGCATTGACGTCATCACCGCGCAGCTTACCTGTCACGTGACTGGCGCCGCCGCCAGCGATACCTCCTTCTCCCTTCAGTATCGCGTCACGGACGACAGCGGCCAGAGCCGCACGTTCTCCACTCCCTGCGCGGGCGCGCTGCGCGACGGCGCCGGCTCCTGCGCGCAGAGCTATACCGCGCCCGTTCCGGTCCCGCTCACTCCAGCCACCGTCTCCGGCTACACGTCGCCGGGACATCAGGCGCTCGGTCCCGTCACCCCGATCGAGCAGGATGCCACGCTTGCCCCCGGCCAGCATCTGTGATCCAAGTTCTGCCCGCTTGAAACATCACCATGCGTCCCAGAGGACGGCCCTTCATAGCCGCCTCTGGGACGCACGACAACATATCGCCGCGAGTAATCGCGGGCTAGCTGATGCTCACATCATCATACAGGGTGTAGGTCGCGTCGCCCGTGTAGTTGTCGTCGTGGCTGATGAGCGTCAGGGTGTAAGAGTGCCCCGCCGTCACCGAGGCCGAGGCCGACGCCCACGAGCCGGTGTTGGTGCACGTCTTGGCCAGCACGGTCGTCGTCGTGCCCGTCGTGTTGTCCTTGAGCGTCGCCGTCGCCCAGTCATAGGTCACCGTATCCGGGCAG
>DASTKI010000091.1:0-21671 GCA_035716045.1 Ktedonobacterales bacterium | reverse complement strand
CCAACCCCATGAAGACCGGCGCCTCGTGGACCACCACGACCCGCTTCGTCTTGCGAGCCGACGCGCCGAGCGTGTCGAAGTCCACAGGCGAGAGGCTGCGCAGGTCCACGACCTCCAGCGAGATTCCCTCCGCCGCCGCCGTGTCCGCCGCCGCCAGCGCCGTGGCGACCGTCGGGCCGTAGGCGATGACTGTCGCGTCCGTTCCAGCGCGTGCGACGCGCGCTTTGTCCAGCGGCTCCGGCGCCAGCGGGAACTCCAGGTCGGCTTTCATCCAGTAGCGCGCCTTAGGCTCCAGGAAGATCACCGGGTCGGGATCGGCGATAGCCGCGCGCAGCAGCGCGTAGGCGTCGGCGGGATTCGATGGCGTCACCACCTTCAGCCCAGCGGTATGGACGTAGTATGTCTCCGGGCTCTCGGAGTGCTGCTCGATCGCGCCGATATTGCCACCATAGGGAATGCGGATCACCAGCGACATCGGGCAGGCGCCGCTGGTGCGCGTGTGGTACTTGGCGATATTGCTCGTCACCTGCTGGAACGAGGGGTACGAGAAGGCGTCGAACTGCATCTCGGCGACGGGATGGAACCCTTTGACCGCCAGTCCCAGCGCCAGCCCAGCGATAGTCGCCTCAGCAAGCGGCGTGTTGAAAACCCGCGCCTGGCCGAACTCGTCGCGCAGGCCATCCGTCACGCGGAACACGCCGCCGAGCTTGCCGACATCCTCGCCGAAGACCAGCGCGCGCGGGTCGTCGCGAAGCGCATCGCGCAGGGCCAGGTTAAGCGCCTTACCCATCGTCACCGTCATCGTCGCGGTCGCCATCAGTGTCCCTCCGTTCCCGCGTCGGGCGCCAGCTCGGCGACGAAGGTATCGCGCTCGCGCCGCAGCGACTCCGGTTGGTTGGCGAACACCAGATCGAACACTTTGCCGGGATGCTCCGGCGCTGCGGCCACCAGCGTCTGACGCATGGCGCTGGCGCGCTCTTCCGCCTCCGTCTCACAGGCGCGGGCGAACTCATCATCCCACGCGCCGCGCGCTCGCAGCCGCTCGGCCGCCCGCGCGATGGGGTCGCGCGCGCGCCACTCCGCCGTCTCCTCCTCCGTGCGGTAGCGCGTCGGGTCGTCGGAGGTCGTATGCGGCCCCAGGCGGTAGGAGTACGCCTCGATCAGGTAGGGGCCCTTGCCGGCGCGCGCGTGATCGCTGGCCATCTTCACCGCCGCGTAGATCGTCAGCGCGTCGGAGCCATCCACCCGCACGCCTGGCATGCCGTAGCCCGCCGCACGGTCCACGATGCGCCCGGCCACCTGCTCCTCGATCGGCACCGAGATGGCCCACTGGTTGTTCTGACAGAGGAAGACGACCGGCGCCTGGAAGACTCCGGCGAAATTCATCGCCTCGTGCCAGTCGCCAGTCGAGGTTGCGCCCTCGCCGAAGCAGGTGAGCGTCACCGTGCCCTCGCCGTCCAGCTTGCAGCCCAGCGCGTATCCGACCGCGTGTGGGACCTGCGTGCCGACGGGAATCACGAACGGCCCGAAGCGGTACTCCTGTGGATTCCACGCGCCATGGCGCAGCCCGCGAAACACGGTCAGGATCTCGCCGGGGTCAATCCCGCGCACGACCGCCATCGCGAAGTCGCGGTAGTAGGGGAAGATCCAGTCGCTATCTCGCATCGCCAGCGCGCCCGCCACCTGCGACGCCTCATGCCCCTGGATCGGTCCCCAAAGCCCAAGCTCCCCCTGCCGCTGGAGGTTCAACCCCTCCTGGTCGAGGCGCCGCGCGATCACCATCCAGCGATAGAGCGCGCGTAGCGTCTCATCGCTGACCGCCGCGACCCGTTCGCCTTCCTCGGTCAGCGTCCCTTCCGCCGTCAGCAGGCCCGCGACGGGATTGTCTATCGCGCCAGGACCCGGCGCTTGCCGGGTCGAAGTCGCCTTCGCCATAAGGTATTCGCCTTCTTCAATTATTCAATCATTCGCCGTGTCGCGCGGTGGCCCCGACCTCACCACCAATTCCTCTCCTCAGAGGAGAGGGAAGTCCGGTTGGCGCCCTTGCGGGGCGGGATCAGCCTTGCCTTCTGGCACATTGCCTGCGCCGGGTCTTCCCCTCAGAGGGGAAGGCGGCTGGATGCCGGATGGGGTCCGCCCCCTACTCCGGCTGCGCGACCTCCTCAGCCACAAGCGCTTCGACCGACGCCGTTGGGTTGATCGCGGTGGCGGCGCACTGGCGCAGGTCCATCTCTTCGAGCGTCTTCTTCTTGCCGAGCAGGTTCTTCACCAGCACGAACGCCCGCCCTAGCTGGTCAGGCGTCAGCTCGTAGCCCAGCTCGCGCAGCTGCGCGTTGAGCGCCGCGCGACCGGAGAGCTTGCCGACGAACATGCGGCGATCGGAGGCGGGCAGGCCGATATCCTCCGGTCGCATGATCTCGTAGGTGCGTGCGTCTTTCAGCACGCCGTCCTGATGGATGCCGCCGCCATGCGCGAAGGCGTTGGCCCCGACGATGGCCTTCGTCCACTGCGGCTGCATGCCAGAGAGGCGCGCGATCAGGCGGCTGGTGGGGACGATCTTCGTCGTGTCCACGCGCACATCCAGTCCCAGGTCCTCATGGCGCGTGCGGAGCGCCATCACCAGCTCCTCGGTCGCCGCGTTGCCCGCGCGCTCGCCCAGGCCGTTGACGCAGGTGTCCGCCCGCTCGGCGCCATGCTGCAGCGCGGTCAGCGCATTGGCGACCGCCAGGCCCAGGTCGTTGTGGCAGTGGGCCGAGATGCGCACGGTTGGGTACTCGCGGCGAATCTCATCAATCAGCTCGCCGAACTCCCATGGCAAGGCGAAGCCGACCGTATCGCAGATCGTGACGAAGCGCACGCCTTCTTTCATGATTGCCCCAACGACTTCGAGGATGAAGTCATGCTCGGTGCGGGTCGTGTCTTCCAGGGCGAAGTCGATGTTGGGGGTGTGCTCGCGGCCACGCGCCACCGTGGCTCGCGCCATCTCCAGCACTTCCGCGCGGGTCTTGCCCAGCTTGTGCTCACGGTGCAGCGGTGAGGTGCTGACGAATGGCTGGATGCTGCTCTGCGCCGCATCCTTGACCGCCTCCCAGGCGCGGTCCACATCCTCCCGGTAGGCGCGCCCAATCGCGCAAATCTCCGCGTTGCTGACGTTGCGCGCGATCAATTGGACCGCCTCGAACTCTGGCTGGCCAGAGATGGGGAAGCCGCAATCCAGGGTGTCGAAGCCCATGTCCGCCAGCGCGCGGGCAATCTCCAGCTTCTCTTCAGCGAAGTAGTTGATGCCCGGCGTCTGCTCACCATCACGCAGCGTGGTCTCGTAGAACTTGACGATGCGCGTCATCGCGTCACCCTCCCGGAAGACTCCCGCGCGAGCGGGCGCTGAAAATAACGCTCGCCCCAGGCGCGAGGCCAGAGGGGCGAGCGCGGGCGCCTACTCGCGCCAGCTAAACGGATAGCTTGGGTCGTCCAGCGTCTCAGCGTCGGCGGCCAGCTTGAGCGGGCGGAAGGTGTCCACCATCACCGCCAACTCGTCGGTCGCCTGCGCGCCGAGCGACTTCTCCACCAGCCCCGGCTGCGGCCCGTGCGGGATGCCGCGCGGGTGTAGCGTGATCGAGCTGGTTTCGATGCCCTTGCGGCTGCCGAAGCTGCCGCTGACGTAATAGATCATCTCGTCCGAATCAATGTTGCTGTGGTTGTAGGGAATCGGCACCGCCTCTGGGTGGTAGTCTAGCTTGCGCGGGCAGAAGGAGCAGACGACGAAGCCCGGCCCCTCGAAGGTCTGGTGAACGGGCGGCGGCTGGTGCACGCGCCCGGTGATTGGCTCGAAGTCGTAGATGCTTAAGGCGTAGGGATAGAGAAAGCCATCCCAGCCGACGAGATCGAGCGGGTAGAAGTCGAAGGTATAGGTCATAATCTCGCCGTTGACGCGGATTCGCACGTCATATTCGCCGCGCTCCTCGTGGCGCGGCAACTCGGCGGGCGGGCGCAAGTCGCGCTCGCAGTAGGGCGAATGCTCCAGGAGCTGTCCGAATTCGTTGCGGTAGCGGCGCGGCGGCTGGATCGCGCCGCCATACGCCTCGACGGTCAGGAAGCGCTGCCCGGCGGTCCCCGGCTGCGCGCGCCAGGTCGTGCCGCGCGGGATGACGAGGTAATCGCCCTGCTGATAGGGTAGCAGGCCGAACGTTGTCTCCAGCGCGCCGCTACCCTCGTGAACGAACAGTAGCTCGTCGCCCTGCGAGTTGCGGTAGAACGCGGACATCTCCTCGGCGGGCCGCGCGACCGAGATGACGCATTCGTGGTTGTACATCAGCGTGCGGCGGCCTGACACCAGATCGCCCCGCGGCTCGACGCCCGCCGTCTTCATGTGGTGGTGCCGGTGGACCTCTTGCGGCCACTCCTTCTGGCAGACCTCGCCGTACCGCGCGATGCGCGTCACGCGCGTCGGCGGATATTGATGATAGAGCAGCGAATAGACGCCGCTGAAGCCCTCCTCGCCGAACAGCTCCTCACTGTAGAGGCCGCCGTCGGGCTTGCGGAACTGGGTGTGCCGCTTGTGCGGGACCTCACCCATCCGGACATAAGATGGCATAGTTCACCTCCACGCGCGCTAGAGGTTGCCCCGCAGCGCCTGATCGCGCTCGATGGCCTCGAACAGCGCCTTGAAGTTGCCCTCGCCGAAGCCGCGCGCGCCCTTGCGCTGAATCACCTCGAAGAAGACCGTCGGGCGGTCCTGCACGTTCTTGGTGAAGATCTGCAGCAGATAGCCGTCGTCGTCGCGGTCCACCAGGATGCCCAGCTCGGCCAGCTCGCTGATATCTTCGTCGATCTTGCCGACGCGCCCCTCCAGCTCCTCATAGTAGGTGGATACGCCCGGCTGGAACTGCACGCCCTGCTCGCGCATGGCGCGCACGGTCTTGACGATGTCGCCGGTGATCATGGCGACATGTTGCACGCCTGGGCCGCCGTAGAAGTCCAGATACTCCTGGATCTGCGACTTGCGCCGACCAACCGCCGGCTCGTTGATCGGGAACTTGACCTTGCCGTGGCCGCCCTGCATCACCTTGGACATCAGCGCCGAGTATTCGGTGGTGATGGTCTTGTCGTCAAAGTGGATGATCTGCTCGAAGCCGAGCACGCGCTCGTAGAACTCGACCCACTCATTCATCTTGCCCAGCTCGACGTTGCCAACGCAGTGGTCAATCGCCGCCAGCCCAACGCCCGCCTTCTTGTCCGCCGTCCCCACCGCGCGGTAGCCCGGCAGGAACGGCCCGGCGTAGTCCATGCGCTCGATGAAGCTGTGGAGCGTCTCGCCATAGGTATAGATCGCCGCGCGCTTCACCTGCCCGAACTCGTCTTCCTGCGTCACGGGCTCCATCGCGCCGCGCGCGCCGCGCGCGAGGGCCTCATGGTAGGCCTTCTCGGCGTCCGGCACCTCCAGCGCAATGTCTTTCACTCCGTCGCCATGGGTGGCGACATGCTCGCCGATGGGCGAGTTGGGCATCAGCGCGCTGGTCAGCACGAGGCGAATCTTGCCCTGCTCCAGCACATAGCTCGCGCGGTCGCGCACGCCCGTCTCCAGCCCGGCGTAAGCGGTCGGGGTGAAGCCGAACGTGGTCGCGTAGTAGTGCGCCGCCTGCCGGGCGTTGCCGACATAGAACTCGATATGATCCCAGTTGCGAATGGGCATGAACTCTTCAACGCGATTGTGAGCCATGCGAGCGAAAACCTCCTCGCGCCAGTCCGGCGCGTATGGGGCCAGCCTCACGCGCGCCGGAGAGGATGCTCAGGGTAGGGCGCGCAGCGCTGAGGCGGGCGTGAGCGTGATCGGATGCGAGACTCTAGCTCTAGGGGGAGCGCATGGCGCGCGATGCGCGCGCGCCCAGGCGCGGAGGGCGCTGAGGACGGGCGGAGCCGCGACGACCTGGATACGCACAGGCCGCCGCCCAGAGGGGGCATGTGGACTGATCGCGAAGCCAGCGAATGTCGCCATCACACCCATTCGCACCCGAAAAACCCCTTTGTTCCCGTGGCGCTTCTGCCAAAACATGAACGCTGGGCGCGCCGCCATCTGGCCCCTGGCGCGCCGCGTGTGACGGCCACAGTATAGCACGCGCGGCGCTCAGGAGGGCGCGCGCATATCGAGCAGCGCGCCCGGCTCCGAGGCGGACACGAGCAGCCCCAGCGCGCGGCGCACGGTCGTCCGTTGCGCCTTCGCATCGCCGGGCGGCCCGATGATTTGGCCGTTGTGCAGACCCGTAAAGAGTGAGCGCGGCGGGTTGACGCGCAGCGTGCGCGAGCGCAACGCCGAGAGCGTCACCGTCGGCACGCCCCGCGCCTCCAGCATGCGAGCGACCAGTCCAACTGACTGGTGGCAGATGGGTCAGACGGGGACCAACATCGCGGCGTCAGGTCGGTCAGCCATCACGGCATCGAGCAAATCGGGGATGAAGCGCTCGATCAGCGTCACGTAGTTGGGTTGGTAGCCCATGAAGGCGAAGGCATGCGGGGTCAGGCCACCGATCTCACCTGCCTCAGCCAGCTCGCGCAGCCGCTCCAGAGGGAAGACAGCGTTGCGGTCCTCCCGTGCGGCGGTGCTGTCAAAATGATCGTGGGCGATTCCCGTCTCGCGGAGATCCATTCCACTCGGCAGCGCGCGAAAGGTATAGTCGCCCAACGGGTTCTCCGCGTCATAGGACGACTGGCCGCGAGCGTAGAGGCCCGCGCTGCCGATCAGCGCCACCCGCGCGCGGCGAAGGTCTGCGGGCGGCGCGGTCCAGGGCGGCGGCGTCTCCCTGAAATCGAGCAGCGGATAGCGGAGATAGGCGGGCGTCCACTCGTGGCGCGCCAGTGGCTCGGCCGCATTCGCCTGCCATGCGTCCAGCCCAGCGCGCAGGCGCTCCATATCCAGCGTCCCCAGGCCAGCAATCGCGCGTTCCGCCATGCCCGCAACCCCTATTCGCTCATGTGACGGTTTCCATGTCACGCCGCTAACATGGTAGCACACCCCTGGATTGCCGCTTGCGCTGGTTTGCGCCGCGCCACGCGGGCGGCATACAATACCGCTATGTTTCTCGTCTATTACGGAACCGACGAATTTTCGGCGCGGGAGGAGCTCGACCAGCTGCGGGCGACCGGCGGATTCGACATCAATCAGGATATCTTCACCGGCGACGAGGCTGATCTGGCCCAGATTCGCGTCATCTGCGATACGCTGCCGTTCCTGAGCGAGCGGCGGCTGGTCGTCGTGCTCGGCTTGCCTAAGCAGAAGCGCGCCGCCAGCAAGGCCAGCGACGAAGACGATGAGGCCGCGGAGGAGAGCTCTGAGAGCGCCGAGGATGAGGTTGAGGACGCCGCGCAGCCCGCAAGCGGCATGGGTAAGCAGGGTAAGAAGCTCGACGCGCGCGCCTTCGTCAAAGCGCTGCTGGAGTACGCGCCGAAGATTCCCGAGACGGCGACGCTGGTCGTCGTCACTATGCAAGACCCACAGGAGCGTAAGCCCAGCGCCACGGTGACCGCGCTCGTCGAGGGCGCGAAGAAGTATGGGCAAGCGAAACAGTTCATCATCTCGAGCGGCGCGCAACTGGAGCGCTGGGTGGCCCAACGCGCGAAAGCCGCCGGCGCCAGCATCACACCCGAAGCCGCGCGCCTGCTGATCGAGGCGGTCGGTGAGAACCCACGCGCGCTGGTGAATGAGATCGAGAAACTGAGCGTCTATGCCGGCAAGGGGGCCAGCATAGACGCCGGCGCGGTCAAGGCACTGACGCCCGACCTGCGCCAGTCGCGCGCCTTCGACCTGACCGACGCGCTTGCCCGCCGTCAGCATGCGCGCGCGCTCGCCCTGTTGCATGAGTTCCTGGCGGATGGACAGCAGCCGCTCTACATCCTGGGCATGGTCGCCTCACAGACTCGCTCGCTGATCCAGGTCAAGGCGTTGAGCGAGCGTGGCCTGCGCGCCATCGAGATCGCGCAGACCGCGGGCATGGCGCCCTACGCAGTCGAGAAGGCGCTGCCACTGGCGCGCCAGTTCACCCTCGCGCAGCTCGAGGCGGCGCATCATGCCGCCCTGGCGGTAGATGTGGCGGTCAAGAACAGCCGCCTGACGCCAGAGATGGCCCTCGACCTGCTGATGCTCCAGTTCGGCCAGACCGACAGCGCCTTCACGGGCGTGGATGGCGCCCGGCGCTCCGCGCGATGACTCCGCGCCCCACGTCCCATATCCACACACGGGCGCGGATATAATGCGCGGGCTGGGACACCTGGATAGTCCCCGGCGCGGCTGGCGCGGCCGGCGCGGCGGCATGGCAGTGAAACGGAGTAATCCTCGTGTCTTCGACCACATCTGGGCAGCGAGTGACGCGATCCAGCCAGATAGAAGCGCTATCGAGACTGGGCGCAGCGCTCAGGAACCGCTTGGGGATCGTGATCGTCATCGTCGCCGCCGTGCTCTATCTGTTGCTCATCAACCAGTTTTCAGGCAACTATGATGAGGGTGTGTACTGGCAATCGCTACGCGCTATGGCGCAGGGCCACCCGCTCTTCACCGCCATCTTCTCTTCGCAGCCGCCCTACTTCCTCACCAGCCTTTATCCATTCTACATGCTCTTCGGCCAGGATATCGCCGCGGCGCGCATCGGCATCGCCGTCTTCGCGCTGCTCGGTGTAGTCGCCATGTTCTGGCTCGGCTCGGAGCTTGGCGGGACCTGGGCGGGGCTCATCGCCGCCGTGCTGCTCGCATTCGAGCCGTTCTATCTCCGGCAGGCGCGCACCCTCGAATCAGACGGGCCGGCGGTCGCCGTGAGCATTCTGGCGGTCGCGCTAGCCGCGGCCGCGATGAGCCGCAGCGGGACCGCGCGCCACAGGCTCGCCGCCCTCAGCGGCGCCATCCTGGTTTATGGCCTGCTCATCAAGCTGTTTGCTATCGTCGCGCTCGTTCCTATCCTACTGTGCCTCGTGACGCCGTTCTTCCGCGTGTTCGACGCTGGCGAGGGCCGCCTGAGGCGACCAACAGCCGCCGCGTTGCGCCGCGGCGCGCGCGCCGCGCTGCCCGATCTGGCCTGGCTCGCGGCGGGCGCGCTGGTCGCGGCGCTCCTGCTGCTGGTCCCATTCGTAGGAGCCTTCCGTACGATGTGGGACCAGGTGATCGCCTTCCATATCGCCGCGCAGAAAGGTCTGCCATCCAAGCTGACGGAGGATTTCGCCACGGCAATGAGCGGCTTCAACCTGCTCTTCCTGCTCGCCCTGGTGGCGCTGGGCCTCGCTGCCTGGCGGCGGGCCTGGAAGATGGCGCTCCCGCTGCTCTGGCTCCTGGCCTCTCTCCTCATGCTCGCCCGCCTCACGCCCTTCTTCAACCATTACGCCGTGCTGATCACGCCGGGCGTCGCGCTCATGATCGCGCTCGCGCCTGGGCTCCTAGCTCCTATCATCAGCCGACCCACAGGATACTGGCTCAGGGTCGCGGTCGCGCTGGCGATCACCGCCGCCATAGCGGTGACGCTCATCACCGATCTCACCACCAGTCAAACGACGCTCAGCAAAGGCATACCGGCGAGCGCCCAGACGCAGATGGCCGCTGTCAACGCCTTCACCATACCCGGCGAGCTGGTCGTGACCGACGACCCGTATGTGGTGGCGCAAGCGGGGCATAGCGTGCCGCCCGAGCTGGTGGATACCTCACACGTGCGCATCAGCACCAGCTCGCTGACGACGCAAGACCTGGAGCGCATCATCGAGCGCGACCATGTGCGCGTCATCGTCATAGCCAATGACCGCCTGCCGAGCCTGACCGGCTTCATGCCCTGGCTGCTGCAGCGCTACGCCCTCGCGGGGCGCGTCGGCGCGCAGTTTGCGATCTACATCCGCGCGCCATCCAGCCCCGGCGTCGCTTGAGATGGCTTCATGTCCTGCTCTGGCGTAGCGATCCAGCCAGTGAGCGACTTGGCGCGCGCCTTGCCATCTTGCCCTGATTGAGATTGGCGCTACCACAGTTCCCTCAGCGGCACACGCATGCTCATTAGCGCCCCGCCCAGGTTGGCAGCAGCCATGATTCCGATTCACGCCTCGCACAGCTCCTACCGAAGCCAGGCGCCCACACGCCAGCTAGCGCCTATCCTTGCCGGTCGCGCCCGGTAGAGGTGATCGCCTGCTCCAACATGTTCGGGAATGCGGGGATCGGCTCGACCTTTCTGGGTCTGCCCCATTGCATCCGGATCGCGCGCCGCAGCGGGCGTTCGAAGAACTGGAAGCTCATACCCGCGATAACCACGACCAGCGCCGAATAGGCTACGAACAGCGCAATATCACCCGGCGCCACGCCCATGAGCGTCATCGAGGCGCTTCTTAGGGCGAGCCAGAGCGGATTGCCCAGAACGGCCCACAGTGGATCATGCAGGATATACACCGCATAGCTGATCTCTCCAAGCCAGACTATGACTGGGCGCGAGAGAAACCAGGCGATCACACCACGCTGGAACGCGAGGAGAAAGATGATTACAGCCATCGACGGCAACGATGCGGGAGCCAGCGTGTCCACTATGCTGCCAGAAATGCCCAGCCGATTGGCGACGAGTATCGCCATCCCAAACACGAAGAGCGCCCCAATGATCAATACGTCACACATCGGGCCGCTGATCCTGCGCAATAGCGGGAGCGCCTCACGTCCATACCGAGTGAAGAGCAGGCCTAGCGCCATGCCGGCGATGAATACAGGAAGGCTCACAACCGGGTTATAGCGCACAACAGAGCGAAAGAACGGAAGCGCCGCGAACCCATCCTTCGCTGCGAGAACCAGCGCCCCATCGAGCGCGATGAGCGCCAGCCAGGAGCCCACGAAGAGCAGCCAGAGCTGGTTACGGCGCAGCCGACCGGAAAGTGGGAGCAATAGAGGGAACAGGGCATAGAAGAAGGCTTCGACGCTCAGGCTCCAGCTCGGCCCATTCCACGATAATGTTCCCGGCATCCAGGCGTGAATCATGAAAGCGTGGCCGATTGCGGAGACGACAAAAATCAGCCAGTTTGGTACCGTGGCCAGATACACTGGTAGATAGATCAAGAGCCCGAGCGCGTAGACGGGGTAGATGCGCGCAATACGCGCGACCCAAAATTCGCGGCGGCTGCCGCGCATCTTGCCGTCTGGCGTGACATAGGTATAGGCAAGGATGAACCCTGAGAGCAGGAAGAAGAAATCAACAGCTAGATGCCCCTGCGAAATGATCACGAGAGAGAGTTGAGGCAGTTGTGTAGTGGCAGGCGCCTCACCCGGCGCAAACCGGTAATTCGTGACGAAGTGATATGCCACCACCCAATAGGCGGCGAGAAACCGCGATCCTGTCAGCGCGTTGAGCGATGCGCGCGGTGATTGTCCCACGCTGTTCCTCCTGACCCATCCATGAGGGCTGTTCAGCGCCCGCGCCCGTGGGTTAGAGCATCGAACCTGCGGACCACCAAACGACTTTCAATCTTGAGGAGTCCCAGTGGGTGATGTCAAGGCGCATAGCCGGTGTATCCGACGCCGCCTCGTCCGTATCACTTCCCCTTGCCAGTCCGACCGAGCGGCCCACTGACGTAGACAATCCTCGGAGCCTACCTGGCCTCCTGATGGCCACCATGGGCTAATCCGGCTCCGCAACCCAGTCGGATAGCGGATTCACACGCGCCTTGTCAGATCGTCCTGACAGGGGCTGCTGGCTCCGCCATAGCTCCCAGAGCAGCAGGCAGACAACCAGGAGCAGCGCGAGCGGGCGAGCGCCGATGAGCGCAACGCCCGCCAGGCGCATTCCCAGCGGGTCCGCCTGAAGTAACTTGAGCCCTGCGGTCATTGGCCAGCTCGCCAGGATAGCCGCGCTCAGCAGCCCCACAATCTCAAGCCACCCGATGTGATGAGTCGCAAGCCATCGCGTCGCAGCGCGCGCCAGGAGGATGGTCGCAGGCGCCGCGGCGACGAGGTAGGAATGGTCCCAATTCAAGGGCGAGGCGAGCAGCAGCGCGCCTAGACCCGCGGCCGCGGCGACGATCCAGTCCGCGCTCTCGCGCATCTCCCGCCGAAGGCCGAACGCCAGCGCGCCCGCAAAGAGCGGCGCGGCGATAGCGAAGCCCGCGTATTCAGCGAGATGCGGAGTGAGATGGCGGTGGACGAGCGTCGCCAACTGCGCGAAGACGCCAGCGAGCGATTCATTTGAATAGAGGATGAAAATGAAGTCGAAATTGGCGTTGACACCTTGGGGCATGAGGAGCCAGGCCCCGAGCCCGACTCGTGGATCGAGGCTCGTCACGCCCACACACACAACCAACGTCAGCAGGCCAAATGTGAGCGCGCGCCAGCGCCGGAAGAGAACAAACACCGCCAGCATGCCAATTGGCGTAATCTTGAGCATCGCCGCAAGCACGATCAGAACGCCCGCCAGCCCATCTCGCCGCCGCAGCAAGCATAGGAAAGCGCCCGCCAGCAGCGCCAGGTTGAGGTAATCAACCTGGCCGAATTCCAGCGCGGCCTGCACTGACGGCGGGATGCCAATCCAAGCCGCCGCCAGCACAGGGATCAGTGGCATTCCCGCGATCCGCAGGGCGCGAAGCTGCGCCGGCAATACCTCGGTGAAGATGCGCGCCAGCATGACCACCGCCGCCCAGACCCACACCCAGGAGAGTGGGTACCAGATTGCGATCGCGGTCGGCCAGGGGAGCAGCGCCAGCGGAGTAAACAGCCAGGCGAAAACCGGTGAGTAGGTGTAGCCGTGCACGACCGCCGGATCGTACATGGCCGGCCCATGCCCCAACAGGATCTGCCGCGCCGCCTGATAGGTTGGCAGGATATCCTGCCCGAACTGGCCGCTCACATTTTCCAGCGCGTCTGGCCGCAGGATAGCGCCCAGAAAATGCCAGAGCGAGCCACACGCCGCTACCAGCAGCCCTCCTGCCATGAGCTCCGCCGCGGTCCATGATCTCGCCGTCTCGCCCGGCGCTTCGCCTTCATGGGTATCCGATGCGCCGGATGGCAGCCGCACGGCCACGCGCTTCTCGGTATCGAACATGACTCGTCCTCTGCTCTGCTACCGCTATTGGCGCAAGCAGGCTTGCGCATCGCGCCGCTGAATCGCCTGGCCTCGGCGTTCGGTCTACTGTGATCTCGCGTGTGGGCTGCAGACGTACGCTGATGGAGAAAGGCGAGCGCGACGTCTGCGTGGTGGCTTCCAGTAACTCGGGCCGCTCTGCCCGTACATATTGACAACGTATGAAGAAATTGCCCGGTAATCCGGCGCGCCCTCATGGAAACAATGCTTGGCGCGCCGCGCTATCCGACGAGATCGAACCAGACGGTCGTGGCGCGCCCTCGTGCGCTATCCTTGCTGATCGCGCCTGGCGGGAGCAAGCGCCTGGCGTAGCATGTTCGGGAAGACCGGAATCGGCTCCGCACTCTGGGGCCGGCCCCACCGCGCGCGGATCGCGCGCCGCAGCGGTCGCTCGAGGAACTGGAAGCTCAAGCCCGCGATGAGGACCACCAAGACCGTAAACGCGATGATTAGCGCGGTATTGCTAGGCACGTGACCTACGGTCGCCATCGAGATGGCGCTCAGCAGCGTCCACAGCGGCGCGCTCAGCAAGTACCAGACTGGCTTGTGCAGAATGTAGACCGCGTAGCTGATCTCTCCTAGCCAGACTATCAGCGGGTGCGAGAGCAGCTTCACGATCATACCCCGCTGAAAGGCGAGCAGTAAGATGATCGCGGCCAGTGGCGGCAATGACACAGGAGCCAGCGCATCCACCCAGGTACTACGGATGTCCAGCCTGGCGGCGACGAACAGTACGCCCACATATGCGGCAAGCGTGACGATGATCAGCACGTCGAAGAGTGGGGCGGTGAGCCTGCGCAGCAGCGGCAGCGCGCTTGCCCCGTAGCGGGTGAAGAGGAGTCCCAGCGCCATGCCCGCGATGAACTCCGGGAAGCTCACCAGCGGGTCGTAGCGCGCGATGTCGCGCCAGCCGGGCAGTGACGTGAAGCCATTTCGGGTCATCATGACCAGCCCTAGATCTATTCCTATGAATACCAGCCAGGAGGCGAAGAAGAGCAGCCAGAGGCCTCGTCGGCGCAAGCGACCAGCGAGCAGGAGCGCCAACGGGAAGAATGCGTAGAAGAACGCCTCGACACCCAGGCTCCAGCTCGGTTGATTCCACTCCAACCCCACTGGGAACAATGCATGCAGCATGAAGAGGTGTGTGAAACCGGAGATGGCGACGATCGCCAAGTTATGCTCGGTGCTCAAGAACTGCGCCAGCCCAAGCGCCAGCCCAAGCAGATAGACGGGGTAGATACGCGCGATACGCGCGACCCAGAATTCGCGGCGGCTCCCTCGCATCCCACCCTCACTGGCGGCGTAGGTATAGGCGAGGATGAATCCGGATAGGATGAAGAAGAAATCAACGGCGAGATGCCCTTGCAGAATGACCGGCCCTAGACCCAGGGGCAGCGCACGAGATGATGGCGGCTTGCCTGGCAACCGATCAAAGCGAAACTGGATAGCGAAGTGATACACCAGCACCCAGAACGCCGCCAGAAAACGCGCGCCTGTCAGCGCATCGAGTGACTTGCGCCCCTCTCGGTTCACGCCTGCTGCTCCTCGTCTCGGCGTGCTGGCAGTCCAGTTCCAGCGCGCGTGGTGGCGCCAGTCTAGCATCCCAGGCAGGCGCCGTCAAAAAAAAGAGCTTGATGGGCCACTGCGCTGGAGTCTGATCGAGCGGCTCGAACTGGCGCGCCTCCCCTGCCGAATGGCACATCACTCGCGTAGCGCTCAGGCAATGGCGAGGAAGCCGCCGGGCGCCACTCTATCCGACGCCCGAACTACCCAAAAGGTCCCGCTGTATTCAGCGGAGTCGCGTGATCCTGTAGCCTCTATTTGATCAGCATTAGTACGCAGCTCATTTGGTGTGGTTATGGATGACTGGTGGCTAGCTGGGTTAGCTCGCGCCTGGCGGCGCATGGAGGAGGAGGTCCCTGAATGTCTTTGGTAGCGCCAGCGGAGAGTCGAACGCGCATGCGCGCCTTCGGCGGCGCCATCTGGCGCGGCGGCATGCCCGAACGCCGGTTTGTGGCGCTGCTCGCGCTCGTCGCCGCCGCGCTGTATCTGTGGCCAATCGCCGGCTTTTCACGCAATTATGACGAAGGCGTCTACTGGCAGTCGCTACGCGCGATGGCCAGCGGCCACCCACTGTTTACCTCGGTCTTCTCCTCGCAGCCCCCCCTGTTCCTGCTGAGCGTCTATCCATTCTACATGGCGTTCGGCCAGACCATCGCCGCCGCGCGCGTCGGGATCGCGCTGTTCGCCGTGATGGGTGTCGTCGCGATGTACTGGCTGGCCAGCCAGGTTGGTGGCCGGTGGGCCGGACTGATCGCCGCCGCGCTGCTCGCCGTGGACCTGCATTATCTGCATCAGGCGCAGACCTTGCAGGCGGAGGGGCCAGCGGTCGCGGTCGCGATTCTGGCTGTCGCGCTGGCTGTCGCCGCGTCGCGGCGCGCCGGGCGCTGGAGAATGGCGCTGGCGGCGCTGGCTGGCGCGGCATTGGCGCTTGGGATACTCATCAAGCTGCTGGATGCGGTGGCGCTTGTCCCCATAGCGCTCTACCTGAGCGCGCCATTCCTGCGCGCGTTCGATGGTGGCGTGGGGCGCGTGCGCCGCCCAACGGCCACGAAGCTGCGCGCGGGCGCGCAGGCGGCGGGACGCGACCTGGGGCTCGTCGTGGTGGGTGGCGCCATGGGGACGATACTCGTCCTGGCGCCGTTCGCGGGCAGCCTCAGCCTGGTATGGGACCAGGCGGTGGCGTTCCACCTCGCCGCCATCCACACCCAGCCGTGGCCTGCGGAGGACAATCTCCGCATGGTCCTCACGGGCTTCACGTTGATGGGCATACCCGCCGCGCTGGCAGTCGTCATCGCGTGGCGCCGGCGCGACTGGCGCATGGCGCCGCCGCTGCTCTGGTTGCTGGCCACTGGGGCGGTCCTCGTGCGCCAGGTCCCGCTCTTCGATCACCACATCGCCTTCATCGCGCCGTGCCTGGCGCTGATGATCGGGCTGACGCCAGCTATGCTCGGCCCGGAGATCCATCAGGTGACGGGGCGCTGGCTCGTCCTGGCGGCCGCGGCGCTGACAGCCGCCGTCTTCATCACTGGCCTGGCCTATGGGTTACTCGCGACACGGGCGGCGGCGCGACCGCCAAACAGCGCGACGCAGGCGCAGATTGACGCCATCCGGTCCGCCACGACACCGGGCGAGGTGGTTGTGAGCGATGACCAGTATATTGCCGCCGCCGCTGGCCGCAGCGCGCCGCCGCAACTCGTGGACACTTCGTTTGTCCGCGCTTCCTCCGGCTACCTGACCGCCAGGCAGATCGAGGCTATTCTCACCCGCGACAATGTCCGCGTCATCGTCATGGACAGCGGGCGGCTGGCCAAGGTGCCCGGCTTTGGCGCATGGCTTCACGCTCACTATCGTATGGTGGCGGATGTTGGAGACGGCGCCGCGCTCTACATCCGGCTCGAAGCGGGCCGCTGAAGGCGGGCCGCTGAAGGCAGGCCGCGGCGCGAGCGCCATCACTCATTAGAGGAAGAGAAACGCGGCGATAGTCGCCAGCGGCACCCCTATCAGCAGCGCCCAATCCAGTAGGCGTAGGCGGCCTTCGTGCAGCAGC
Source organism: Ktedonobacterales bacterium (assembly GCA_035716045.1). Lineage (GTDB taxonomy): Bacteria > Chloroflexota > Ktedonobacteria > Ktedonobacterales > JADMIN01 > JAKAIY01. The sequence goes on along the minus strand of DASTKI010000091.1, from coordinate 4,997 downwards.
GTCGCCTCGCTGGTGGCCCCATAGCCGCGCGCCTCCAGCGCGACCGCCAGGCCGGCGGCGCGGCGCAGCGCGCCTTCGGTCAGCGGCGTCACCAACGTGGCGACGCCGCGTATGCGGGCCGCGATTGACCCCGTCGTGAACTCCGCTCCCCGCGAGACCTGCGCCTTGATGAGCTGGCTCGCCTCCTGGGTCAGCGTCGGCACGAACCGTAGCGCGATCAGCGACATCAGCGCGAACTCGTCCGCTGGCAGGCCCATCCTCCGCGCGGGACGCAGCAGCAGCGATATCGCCTCCGCCAGCGCCACCGGCGTCGTGGTCAGCGTGAGCGCCATCGTCCCCAGGTAGAGCATCAAGAATGTCGCGGTTGAGGAGACGGAGAACCACAAGCCATCGTAGGTCACGACGACCTCGATCGGCAGTGTGACGCCGAGGTACGGCAGCGTGAGCGGCCCAAACGAGCGCCAGGTTGGCCCAGTCGTCCAGATGAGGATGAATGGCAGGCCAATCGCGAGCAGGATCAGCACCATGCGGACGCGCCGCGCCAGATAGCGCAGGCTCGTGCCGCTGCTCAGCAGCGTGGCGACCAGGAGGACGAGCGCCAGCCCGTAGATCCCGTAATGGAACATCTTATGGTTGGCCACAAAGAAGCTCAGCGCCAGCCAGCAGAGCAACAAGAGCTTGGTGCGAGCGCGCAGCCGGTGGACGAATGAGTCGCCGGGCAGATATGAGCCGATAGGCAGATTATCCAGCATGAGCGTCGTCGCCTCCCAGCGACGCGAGCGCCCGCGTCTCCGGCTCGCCATCACGTCCATCGCCCGCCGCCAGCGCCGCCGCGACCTTCTGTCCCAACGTCTCCGGCGTGAGCGTGTCTGGCTCCACGGCCAGCAGCCCATGCTCACGCGCCAGCCCAGCTACCTGCGCCAGGGGTGGCGCCAGCAACCCGCACGCCGCCAGCTCATCGCCGCGCTGGAAGACCTCGGCTGGCGTCCCACTCAGCCGCAGCTCGCCATCACGCAGCACGAAGACACGCTCCGCCAGCGCCGCGACTTCGCTCATATCGTGCGAGATGATGAGTAGGGTCAGGCCGTCCTGGCGCCGCAGCTCGCGCAGCGTGGCGTAGATCTCCTCGCGGCCCTCCGCATCCAGCCCGGCGCTTGGCTCATCCAGCGCGAGCGCGCGCGGGCGCATCGCCAGTACGCCCGCCAGCGCCACCCGCCGCCGCTGCCCGCCCGAGAGCGCGAATGGCGAGCGCGCCAGGAAGGCGTCGTCATCAGGCAGGGCCACCGCTCGCAGCGCCCAGCGCGCCCGCTCCAGCGCCTCGCGCGGTTTCATTTTGAGCTGCCGCGGGCCGAACGCTACATCCTCGCCAATCGTCGGCGCGAATAGCTGGCCCTCGGGGAACTGGAACAGCAATCCCACCCGCCGCCGCAGCGCGCGCAGCTCTTTGCCGCGCAGCCCGCGCGCCGTCAGCTCCAGATCATCCACCACCACCCGTCCGATGGCTGGCGTGATGAGGCCATTGAGCGTCTGCGCCAGGGTGGATTTACCGGAGCCGGTCACACCCACAATCGCCACGCAGGCGCCATCCGGCGCCCACAGGTTAACGTTCCGTAACGCTACCCGCTCCAGCGGGCTGCCCGCGTTGTAGACCACTGTCAGCGCATCCACCAGAATCGTCATCTCCACCTCCCCAGAGCCAGCATCCTTTCACGGTCTCATCGTCGCAATGACTGCTCCCGCTCCAGCGCGGCCACCAGCGCCTCAGGCGTGATCGCCTCGGGCGGGACGGGCAGGCCGCGCGCCCGCAACAACTCGACCAGCCGCGCCGTATCCGGTATCACCAGCCGCAGCGCGCGCAGGCGATCGAGGCTGGCGAACGCGGCGGTGGGTGGCGCGTCCAGCGCGATGCGGCCCTCATCGAGCGCCACCACGCGATCTGCCAGCGCCGCCTCCTCCAGCAGGTGCGTCACATGGATCACTGTCAGGCCGCGCTCGCGGTTCAGCCGCAGCAGCAGGCTGGCGATATCGCGCCGCGCCATTGGGTCGAGCATGGCCGTCGGCTCGTCGGCGATCAACGCGCGCGGCTCCAGCGCCAGCGCCCCGGCGATGGTCAGCCGCTGGCGCTGCCCTCCGGAAAGCTCCCACGGCGCGCGCCCAGCGGCTTCGCTCAGCCCGACCGCCGCCAGCGCCGTCGCGGCGCGCGCGCGAATCTCCGCCAGCGGCAGCCCACGCGCGGCCAGCCCCCAGGCGACATCATCCTCGACCACGGTCGCGATGATCTGATTATCGGGATCGGAGAAGATCATGCCAACCAACTCGCGCACGCGGGCGCGCGAGTCTGGGGCTGTGGCATGCATCCCGGCGAGGCTGACCGAGCCATGCTCCGGCGTGACCAGCCCGCCAATCACCCGCGCGAGGGTAGACTTCCCGCTGCCGTTGTGGCCGAGCAGCGCGACATACTCGCCCTGTTCGACGCGCAGCGAGACATCGCGCAGCGCGGGGCGCTCGGCGCCGGGATAGCGATAGGTCACGCACTGGACGTGGATATCAACGCTGGCGGTCTCGCGGCGCGCTGTGGCGCGTTGACCATATGGCTGGAGCGCGCTCATCGCGAACCCACCGTTTCCGGCGGCGTACTCTCCATCGAGAGCGCGGCGAGCTCGGCGCGCAGCCGCGCTACCCGGCGCCTGCGCTCCCGCCAGCGCGCAAGCCAGAAAGGGCCCCATAGCGGCGCCAGCATCACCCGCAGCGCCAGCGCCACCAGCCAGGCGAAGGGCGCCAGCGCCAGACCCAGCAAGCGGAGCGCGCGCCAGACCCATGGCGCGGGAAATGGCTTGACCTGATGTCCCAGCGCGTAGGCGGTCGTGCTGGCGACACCGTAATACAGCACCACGGTCGGCAGCGCCAGCGCGGCTACGTAGACAGCGAACATCGCGACCCAGTAGCGTAAGATGAAGGCCGTCGCGCGCGCGATCCATGGCGCTGCCCACACCCAGAATGCATGCGCGCCTATGAGATTGGCGCCCTGTTCCAGCAGCCAGGTCAGGCTGACCAGTGCGTTGCGCAGCTCCAGATAGAGGTCATGCAGGGGAAGACCCAGCGCGAAGGCCGCCGCAAAGGCCGCGCTATACGCGACCGCTGTGACGATCAGCGTTCCAAGGGTGATCGTGGGGAGTGGCCGCCACTGCCGGCGCATCGCCACGCCCATCGCCATGCCGACGAGCGCTTGAACGCTGAGCCGCCAGCCATAGTGCGGCCCGGTAAGAGTCGTCATCAGGAATCCGGCGACCAGCGCGGCCAGGACGGTCACGCGCGCGCCGCGCCGGAGATAGAGGATCGCGAATGGCGCGGGCGTAAGCGGGATGAAGGCGGTCCCCAGCAGGGGAATGTAGATCGAGGCGAGGTCCAGCGTCAGGCCGACATCGGTCAGAAGCCCAGCCTCCGCGAGGCTGAGCGCGCCACCCCAGTTGGGGCGCCGGGCTGCCACAGACGCCTGCTCCGCGCCAGTGACGTCAGCGGGCGCAAGAGCCTTGGCGTATGCGCGCATGCCAGTCGCAGTCTCAGTATTCACCAGGCGCCTGCCGCGAGAGAACAGGCGGCGAGAGCGCGCGCCCAGATGAACTCCATACCCGCAGCATAGCACGCCAAGCGCTGGGCGCAAACCGTCTGGTACCCACGGGAAGGCGCGCCACCCACCACGGCGGGGCGTATCGCGCTGGCGGCCATGCTTGGCGCTGACATCGCTCCATAACCCAGGCGACCAAACAGCAGCGGGGGCGCTCCCCCATGTTGGGAAGCGCCCCCGCCAGTGGGCGGGCGTCTCGACGTGTGGCGGTCAGCGACGCGCGCCCGCGCTGATGGTCTTCGGGTGAGGCTTAGTGCGCCGTCAGAAACATGGTCTGCCAGGATTCCCTTGGCACCAAGCCGCCATTGGTGATGGTGTAGTTTTGCAGGTAGGGCTTGACTTCGTACCAGTTCGTCGCCTGATCGAGCGACAGCCACGCCACCTTGGTCACCAGGATCTGCTCGGCCTGCTGGTACTGGACCAGGCGGCCCTGCAGGTCGGGATTCGCGTCCGCCGCCTTCATCAACTGGTCCGCCTGCTGGTCGCAGGCTTTACCTGAGTTGTAGGCGCTGTCGCAGGCCAGGTTGGTCGTCAGCCAGTCCTGCGGATCGGGGTAGTCCTCGATCCACGCGATGGCCCAGAACTGCACCGAGTTGGCCGACATCTGCTGGAGTAGGGTGTTGAAGTCCACCTGGGTGATGCTGATCGGGTAATTCGGCATCGCCTTGAGCCACATCTGCTGCGCCGCCGCCGCCTCATTCGCGCCGTCGGTGCTGCCCGAGGGAATCGTCAGGGTGACCTTGGGGCACTTGCTGAAGTCGGTGGCCGTGCCGCACTTGGTCTCGGTGGCGTAGGCGGTCGCCAGCTGGTTGGCCGCCTGCGTATTGCCGGTGACGCTGGTCGTGCCATCCGGGCCTTTGAGGTCGGGGTTGTAGCCCGGCATGCCATCGGGCACGATGTGGTTGGACGCCACCACTGTGCCGTGCAGCACGTTGTTGGCCAGCGATTGCTTGTCGAGAGCGATAGCGAACGCCTGGCGCATGCGCACATCGTCAAACGGCTTCATCGTCCAGTTCATCGCATAGTAGTCAATCTGCTGGACGGGAAGCTGGTGGAAGCCCTTGTGGGTCTTGGCCTGCGCGATCTGCGCGGCGGGGGCGGAGCCCACTTCCGCCTGGCCCGCCAGGAAGGCGTTGTAGCCGGTGGAGACATCCTTATAGTAGGTGTAATCAACCTCACGCAGCTTGGGCTTATCGCCCCAGTAGTTGTCGTTGCGCACCAGGTTGAGGTGGCCGGCGTGGTCCCACTTGGTGACCTTGAACAGGTCGCCGCCGAAGCCACTGCCATCCGCCAGATGCTCGATGTACTTGTTGCCGTACTGCTTGACCAACTGCTCCGGCACGGCATAGGAGGTTGGGTAGGTCATGGCGTA
>DASTKI010000090.1:0-2689 GCA_035716045.1 Ktedonobacterales bacterium | reverse complement strand
ACTTCCTCGACCGTCTCGCCTTTGAGGCGTAGCGCTGTCAGGAACGCGCCCAACTGCGAGGGCGTCGCCATGCCCGTCATGATCTCTTCCATCGCCTCGGCGGCATCAGCCTCGCTGAGCGACTGGCCCGCCACCAGATGCGTGATTGCCTCTCGAATCATTCGTCTTGCCCTCCCTGGACCTCTCCCCCTACCCCTCCCCTAGAAGGGGAGGGGCCGCTTGGCTGCATTTCCTCTCGTGTGGGAGAGGTCTGTCTCAATCGTCTGAAAGCTCTGGCTGTGTAGCATCGACGACAGCGGAGCCGACTTGCCCGCCAGCGTAGCGCTCCAGCAGGGTCAGCAGGTCGGCCAGCGCCGCCTCGATCTCGGGACGCGCGCCCTCGTGCTGCGCCTCCACGGTAATCACTACGGCGGTCGTATCATCACGAGCGGCGCTCTGATCACTCTGTCGCCAGCACCAGCGCTCGGCGAAGACCAACCCGGCATCGTCGGCGAAGACCACCTCGCCTGCCGTGGGATGCTCGGTGATATCTGGCTGGCCCAGCGGCGAATAGCGTTCCTCGCCCGTGGCGAAGCGGACGGTCAGCGGGCCAGTGAGCGACCGCGTATCAAAGACGGCGACCGGCAGCGCATAACGGATGCTGACCAGATTGCCCAGGTCCACCAGCGCGTTGATGCTCGGAATGTCACCCTTCTTCGTCAAGCGGCGCAGCAACGCCTCGGCGGCGCAACGGCACTGTGTCGGATCCACGCCAAAGCGGCGGAACGCGCCACGCCAGGGGGCGAGCGTCGGCAGTTGGCTCAGTGGCGTCTCGCCGATGCGCGCCAGGGTCGCCCGCTGTTCCTCCAGATAGGCGGCGCGAAGCGGCTCAGGCGTCGGCCCGTTGCGCAGGCCCGACGCCAGGATGACGCCGCCCGTGACGGCGGGGAAGCGTTCGAGAATCGCGGCATCGTAGCGAAACGTGGTCATCGGCGTACGCTTTCCTGAAGCTGCTGCTCAGCGGCGATAGCTGGCGGCGACATGCGCAGGAAGTTGCGCAGCAGATCTTTGCCAGATGTCGTCAGAATTGACTCGGGATGAAACTGAACGCCCTCGATAGGGTATTCACGGTGGCGTAGCGCCATTATCAGCCCAGCGCTAGTCTCCGCAGTCACCTCTAACACAGACGGCAACGTTTCACGTTCAACAATGAGACTGTGGTAGCGCGTCGCATCGAAAGGCTGCGGCAGGCCAGCAAGCGCCCCCGCGCCCTGGTGATAGATTGCCGACACCTTGCCATGCACCGGTTCCGGCGCGCGAATCACCCGCCCGCCATAGACCGCGCCGATGCACTGATGCCCCAGGCAGACGCCCAGCGTGGGGATGCGTGGGCCAAGCCGCTCTATGAGCGCGCACGAGACGCCCGCCTCAGCTGGCGTGCAGGGACCGGGCGAGATGACGAGATGCGACGGGGCCAGCGCCTCGGCCTCGGCAATGGTGATGGCGTCGTTGCGGCGCACCAGCACATCGGCGCCCAGCTCCGAGAGATATTGCGCCAGGTTGTAGGTGAAGCTGTCGTAGTTATCGATCAGCAGCAGCATCGCGCCCATGCCTCCTTTCCGCCTCATCCAACGCCCGCAGCGCCGCGCCCAGCTTGTTCTCCGTCTCCGCAAACTCCGCCGCCGGAACCGAATCGGCGACGATGCCGCCGCCCGCCTGGGCATAGGCGACGCCGCCCCTGAAGACGAGCGTGCGAATGGCGATGCAGGTGTCGAGATTGCCGTCGAAGCCGATGTGGCCGACCGCGCCCGCGTAGAGTCCGCGCCGCTGGCCCTCCAGTTCCGCCAGAATCTGCATCGCCCGCACCTTGGGAGCGCCAGAGACCGTCCCCGCTGGGAAGCCCGCCCGCAGCGCGTCGTAAGGTGTCAGCTCATCGCGCAGGCGTCCGGTGACGTGCGAGACGAGGTGCATCACATGGGAATAGCGCTCGACATCGAGAAACTGCGTCACCCGCACGCTGCCCGGCGCACTCACCCGGCCCACGTCGTTGCGACCCAGGTCCACCAGCATCACATGTTCGGCGCGCTCCTTCTCATCGGCGCGCAACTCGGCTTCGAGCGTGGCGTCTTTCGCCGGATCGCTATCGCGGCGGCGGGTACCCGCGATGGGGTGAATCGCCACCTCGCCATCCTCGACCCGCACCAGCAACTCAGGTGATGCGCCCGCGACCGCCAGATCGTCCAACGCCAGATAGAACATGTAGGGCGAGGGATTGATCGAGCGGAGCGCGCGATAGACCTCGAAGGGATGGGCCGTTGTGGGCTGGGCAATCCGCCGCGATGGCACCACCTGGAAGGCGTCGCCCGCGTAGATATACTCTTTGGCGCGCTCCACCGCCGCCTCGTAGGCCGCCTGCGCCTCCAGCCGCGAAGGCGGAACCGCTACACTGGTACGCCTGACCTGCTGACCCCGTGGCTGACGTGGCGCCGCCCGCCGTAGCCGCCGTTCCATCGTATCCAGCCGTGCCTCAGCCTCGGCTTGCGCCCGTGCATCATCGCCGCCAGTCGCTTCACTCTCGGCATACGTGAGGAGCTTTGCGGTGTGGCGCGCGTGATCGAAGATCAGCAGAGTGTCGCTGAACATGAAGATGCTCTCAGGTAATCCAAGCGGGTCGTCCACCGGGATGCCGACCGTCGGTTCGTAGCGCGCG
>DASTKI010000089.1:0-9845 GCA_035716045.1 Ktedonobacterales bacterium | reverse complement strand
TGGCTGCGGATGCTGGCAAAAGGCGCTAACTGGAGTAATATGGCAGCAACCCAGGGCCAGCGTGAGGCCGGGCGGAGACCCGGCGGCCCTTCTGACGAGGAGACGCTACGATGACGACCACCCCCGACGCCGAGAATCCCTTTCAGGGGCTCGCCGAAGAGGCCAGCGCCACCCTGCGCGAGCTCTTAGTCGCCGAAGGACTCGCCGATGAAATTCCCGCGGTATTGCCGCCATTTGAGCGCGCCATCCGTGCCAGTGTGGCGGCGGTCGAGGGAGGCGCGCCAGATGACGTCACGCTCGAATTCGCGCTGGCCTATCTCACCGGCCGCATCGCCAAGGAGCAGGTCATCGCGCTCCAGAGCGCGCGCGCCCAGGTCAACGCCGCGCGCGAGCGCGCCGAGCATCACTGGCGAGGCGCCATTGAAGCCGAGCGCCGCCGCCTGGCGCTGGAAGCGCAGCGAACGGCGCAGGCGCGACGGACTGAGCCCGCGTGAGCGAGTGGCGCTGATCGCGGCGGGCCTATTTCTTCCCTGCCCCTGATAACCCGCCTGTTCCCTCTGTGATACCCAGCCATTGTGAGAATATGGCGAGCGATACCAGGCAGCCTAACAGTCCTATTCTAGAGTGGGCGTCTGAGAGCTTCAGCCGCCTGCCAGCGTAGAGTTGGCAGGCGCAGGGGAATCGTGGGATGCGCGGGCGCGCCAGAGGGATGAAGCGACCGCCCGCACCGACTGGACGCGGAGCGTCTAGCCCCGCTCCCTATGCGAGCTTCGTGCTATTGTCGCCAGAACAGGTGGGCAGAATCGTTCCATAGTATAAGGAGCGAGCGTGGTTGAGCGCTAAGGCTCAAGGTTTTTCAGACGAGGACTCGCTCGATTCCATCAATATCAAGGAGGTAGCCCTATGCGAAAACGCTTCGCGCTCGCCGGCCTGACCATGCTCCTCTCCAGCGTCCTGCTCGTAACGCTACTGTTCGGGAATGGCTGGCTGCCAGGCGTCAGCGCGGCCGCGCCCCGGCCCAACGCGCGAGCCGCAGCTCAGCGCGGCGTTACCGTCCGTGATCTGCAAGCGCTGTTCTTCGTCTGGGCCAGCGGCACGCCCGCGATACAGAGGGTGGCGGCGCGGGACTGCGCGAGGCTGAAGCTCTCGGCCAGGCAATGCGCGCGGATTAGCGCGGCGACGCGCGCCGCCTGGCTGGACATGGCCGCGCTTGACCCAGCGGCGGTTGGCCGCCCGAACGCGCGCCCGAACCCCACTGGACAGGCGAAGGCGCTCGCAAAGCTCACAGCCTCCCTGAGGAGCGCCACCAACGACCGTGTGGCGCCGCTGCTCACGCAGACGCGCGCGACGCTGACGCAGATCAGCCAGCCGAGCTGGATGAACATCAATGTCCTGTATGGGCTGGCCATCCCTTCGGGAGCCGTGCTCGTCTGGGGAACCTCCTTTACTCAAAACTCCCTGCCCAACGGCCTCGACCCCAAAACCAGCCCCTACGTCGCGCTGCCCGACGCCTACCTCAAGTACGCCAACTGGGGCCAGATCTCCAACATCCCGACGATCTACCAGAGCTACTATGCGCCGTCAGGGACGGCCACCGACTGGACCGTGAATATCCGCAACGGGGCGGGAACCCGCGGGATTGACAACGTGCTGATCACTGACGTAGGGCCGTGGAATGAGGACGACAACTGGTGGGACCCCAATGGGACCTCCACGACGCTGCCGTCGAGCTGCCCGGTCGCGTCGCCGCCCGCCTTCGCCGACGCCACAAGTAACGCGCTGGTAGATGGCGTCTGCCCCACCGGAAACGCGAGCGGGAACCTGCGGCGCATCTACTACTACCTGCTGTACCAGCACGGCGGGCTGCCATTCTTCCAGCGCGGAAGCTACGCGCCAAGTGGCTCATTCCAGGATGGCGGCGCCTGGCCGACCACGCTGCGACGGTACTGCTCTGAGGCCGCCGCCGCCAACAGCACAGACGGCGTTACCTGCTACGCCGGGACATCGGCCTACAACACCACCAACGGCGGCTGGCTGCGCGATGGCACGTACGATAGCGGCATCACCAACCAGTCCAGCATTGACATGGGCCCGGCGACGGTTAAAGCCCTCGGCTGGACCTATCCATCGAGCGGTCTGGTCCTGGTGACGGTCAGCGCGCTGCCGTAGGCGCACGCCACGACCTCGCCCCAGCCTCTCTCCTGGGAGGAGAGGGGAGCGCTCATGTACGTGACTGGCGGGAGAATCCCCAACGTTTGCCTTCCCGCCAGTCACGCCGCGGGGGCCTTCCCCTCAGAGGGAAACGGGGTCCCCGCGGGCGAGCGGGGCAGGGTCGAAGGCCGGATGGGGTCGTGCGGACCTTGCGCGTCGGCGCGCCCTTGCGTATCATGCCAGCCAGAAGGCGGCGGCGCGTGGGCGCGCCGGGCCGAGTCAGGGGAGACGAGGGGCATGAGCGCGAATGAGCCGGTTGACCGCACGAGCGTGTTCTGTGTCATCGGCGCCGGGTCGTCTGGCATCACCGCCGCCAAGAACCTGAGCGAGGCGGGCATTCCCTGCGAGGTCTTCGAGCGCGAGGACGGTATCGGCGGCAACTGGTATTATGGGCGCCCCAACAGTAGCGTCTGCCGCTCCACCCACCTCATCTCCTCCAAGCCGCTCACCGAATACACCGACTTCCCCATGCCGCGCGAGTATCCCGACTACCCTAGCCACGAGCAGGTCCTCGCCTACTTCAAGGCCTATGTCACCCACTTCGGCCTGGAGCGCTTCATCACCTTCAACACCGAAGTGACACGCGTCGAGCCGGTCGGCGCCGACGCCCAATACTGGGATATCACCCTCCACGACCTACTGGCGGATACCACCGAGACGCGGCGCTATCGCGGCGTCATCATCTGCAACGGCCATAACTGGCTGCCCAAGTATCCCGATTACCCCGGCCAGTTCACCGGCCAGACGCTGCACTCCGCCGACTACAAGACGCCAAACATCCTGGAGGGCAAGCGCGTCCTCGTCGTCGGCGCGGGCAACTCCGGCTGCGATATCGCCGCCGAGTCCGCCACCCACGCCCGCAAGACCTTCCTCAGCACGCGGCGCGGCTACTACTACATGCCCAAGTTCTTCTTTGGCCGCCCCGTAGACCAGGTAGGCGAGCGGCTGCTCGATCTGGGCCTGCCGCTGGGCCTGCGCCGGATCGTTGGCGCCATCACCTACCGCGTCGCCGTTGGCGACCTCTCGCGCTACGGCGCCAAGGCCCCCGACCACAGACTCTTCGAGACGCACCCCATCGTCAACAACCAACTCCCCTACTTCATCGCCCACGGCGACGTCATCAGCAAGCCCGACATCCGCGAATTGGGCGGCTCTCATGTCACCTTCGTTGATGGCTCGACCGAAGAGATAGACCTGATTGTCTACGCCACCGGCTTCAAAATCGTCTTCCCGTTCATGGACCACAGCTTGCTCAACTGGACGCGCGACCACCCCAGCCTCTACCTCAACGTCTTCCATCCCACCTACGACAACCTGTTCGTCGTCGGCCTCATCCAGCCCGATAGCGGCCAGTGGGGACTGGAGGACCGCCAGGCCCGCGCCATCGCCCGCTTCATCACCCAGGCGGACCGCAAATCGCCCAAGGCCGCCCGCTTCCGCCGCCTCAAGCGCGCCGGGCAAGAGAACTATAGCGGCGGCGTCACCTACAAAGAGTCCACCCGCCACTACGTCGAGGTCGAGCACCACAGCTACCGCAAGCGCCTCGACGCCGCCGCCGCCCAGCTCGCATGAGGCGAGGTGGGCTCTCGGCCATGCATGGCCGGAGCACGGCTTGCGCATGACGCCCTGAAAGGGGTGTGGGCTGCGCCGCCTCACGCGGCGTGGTGGGCATTCATGCCCCATCCATTGTGCGCCGGCCATGCATGGCCGCGCCGCCCAGTGCGCTCCGCGCGCCGGCCATTCATGGCCGCGCCGCCCATTGCGCCCGCTCGCCCCACAGCCGGATCGCCAGCGCCGACGCGACATCCTGATAACCTAGCGCGCGGGCGATGGCGACTGATGGCGTATTCGCGCGCAGCGTCTGATAGTGAACGGTCTCTCCGCGCGCCAGTGCCCAGGTTGTCGCCGCGCTGACTACCGCGCGCCCATGGCCGCGCCCGCGCGCCGCCGGATGCGTGATGACTCCAACGGAAACCAGCCCCGCGCCGTCGCGCGTCAGAGACGCCGCCGCCTGGAGCGCGCCGTCCTCGCCGCTGACGACGAAGATCGGGTCATGATCGGGCTGGATGTCGCTGTGCTCCCATTCCTCAGCGGGGCAGGCGCGCGCCAGCCGCTCCAGCGCCGGGCGCTCATCTACCGCCAGCGCACGCGCGCTATCGGGCGGCGCCGGATGGAACACGTCCCCATCGAGATAGCCCTGATACGACGGGCCGACGATCAGATCCACGCGCGGCCCAAGCGCGCCAAGCCAGAAGGCAGAGTCGAGCGCGGCCTCCTGCCCCACTCCCGCCAGCGCCGCCTGCGCCTCATCCACCAGCGCCTCAGGCGTGGAGGCCGTGACAGAGGCTTGCGCGCCATCCGTCTCCATCCGCCAGACATAGACGCCCTGATACCCCGCCAGCCATGGCCCATGCGCCATCACTCGCAGCCCCGGAGCCCGCAGCGTCTCCGCCGGGCAGCCCAGCCTGGCGCTGAGATGACCATAGATACGCCGCCAAGTCTGGCTGGTGAGCATTATGCCCAACCCTCACCTTACCTCTCCCTCGGTGGGCCTTGCGCTCAGGCTTTGCGGCTTCCGTTGGTCTTCGATGAGCTATCCCTGTGAAACAAGGGTAACGCCTTTGCCCAACGGGGCTTAGGTGCGAGCGAGGAAGTCACCAGGAGTCAAAACAGGAATTCCACGAAAGGCTCTAAGCGTTAGGAGGTCATCATCCCCACTGATGATGCACGTCGCCCGGCCATTAATCGTGGCGTCGAGGATGCGGTCATCCTTTGGGTCACGGCACACCGCAACACGCTCGATCACAGGAACGAACTCAGCTTCGACGATGTATCCGGCCAGGAACTCGTCACGAACCGTCCGCGTGATGTACCGATCAAACTTCGGGCGTGCGAGAACATCGCGCAGTTCAGTTACGAGTTCGTGCGTCGTGAGTAAGACACCTTGCTTGCACGCATACGCAACGGCCTGACCGGGAATGCTTCGTGGGAACAATATCCCGCTCACTAACACGTTCGTGTCGCATACGGTTCGCAAAAGACTGGGCCAGCCTGGCGGATCTGGCAGATCAGGAGTCGTCACGCAGGATCTCCTCGAGCGTCTCCTCCGTGAGACCCTTCTCCTGCGCTTGTTTGCTCATATCTTCTATGATGTCATTGAGAGAGCGCTCAGGCTGTAGCTGGCCGATCAACTGGAGACTTACCAGCGCCTCCAGCTTGAGTTGTTCCTGGGGAGTCGCCCGCCGGAACGCCTGTGCGGCCTCATGGCTCACACGCAGCGTGATCTCCTCTGAATTATCTACCGCCATAGGTCATTCCCCTATTCGCTCGTGCGGGTACTCGCGGCGTCGCGGGCGCCTGCTCTCGTCAGTTCAGCTCGCTGCGGTCGGGCGTGGCGGGCCGTGGGACGTGATGCTGGCCGTGGCGGCAGTTGGGCTTGCCACACCCGCCAGAGCCGGGGCGTTGGGGCGGCTCCGGCGGGTGTTCGTAGCCCTCGATCTCGCGCACTGGCACGGTGATGGTCGCGCCGCTCTGCAGCATCACCTCCACCGACTCGCGCGGGACGTTGATCCCGACGACACGCCCCGGTCCGCTGGGAGTGGTGACGATCTCGTTGTAGTCGGGCATCTCGGCCTTGGCGGCGATGTAGTCATCGTTCTCATACGCCAGGCAGCAGAGCAGGCGCCCGCAGAGGCCGGAGATCTTGTTGGCGTTGAGCGGCAGCCCCTGCTCCTTGGCCATCTTGATCGAGACGACGTTGAACTCGGTCAGCCACGAGCTACAGCAGAGCGTCTTGCCGCACATGCCGACGCCGCCCAGCAACTTCGCATGGTCGCGCGCGCCGATCTGGCGCAGCTCGATACGTGTGTGGAACTGCGAGGCCAGATCGCGCACCAGCGCGCGAAAGTCTACGCGCTCCTCGGCGGCGAAGTAGAAGGTCAGTCGGCCACCGTCGAAGGTGTATTCCGCCTCGACCAGCTTCATCGGCAGCCCGTGCGATTCGACCCGCTCGGCGCAGCGGCGCAGCGCGGCCTTCTCGTCGGACTTGTATTTCAGCATCTGTCGTAAGTCATCCTCCGTGGCGACACGGCGCACCGGCTTGAGCGGCTCGCCGCCCAGCTCGGCGGCCTCTACCTGCCGCGGAGCGATGACCACGCGACCGCACTCGACACCCTTGGCGGTCTCGACAATCACCCACTGGCCGGTCTTCAGATCGAATCCGGCGGGGTCATAGTAGTGGATGCGACTGGTCGGGCGGAAGCGGACGCCGACGACACGTTGCATGGCGCCCACGACGCCCTCCGGCGCGGGGGATGAAGATGACATAGAGCGGGCCTGCCTGGTTCTGATTGGTTCCGATCAGAGAGGGGTAAGGCTACTGGCGCCTAGCCGCCCAGCTCTTCCGCCAGCAGGATCGCCTCGGCCACCTCGCGCATGGACTTGCGGTTGTTCATGCTCAGCTTCTGGATGCGGCGGAAGGCTTCCTGCTCGCTGAGGTTGAGCTTGGTCATCAGCACGCCCTTGGCCTTCTCGACCACCTTGCGGGTGGCAAGCTGGTCTTCCAGCGTCTTGACCTGCGACTCCATCTCGCGGAACTCCTGGAAGCGCGAGAGGGCGATCTCGATCGCCGGCCTGAGGTCGCTGGGCTTCCAGGGCTTGGTGATGTAGGCGACGACGCCCGCCTCGCGCGCGCGCTCGATCAGCTCGTCATCACTGAACGCGGTCAGCAGCACGACAGGAGCCAGCCGCTCGGCGGTCAGGATGCTCGCCGCCTCGATGCCGTCCATCTGCGGCATGCGAATATCCATCAGCACCAGATCAGGCCGCAGCTCGCGCGTGAGATTGACGGCGCTCTGCCCATCGCCGACATCGCCCACGACCAGATAGCCCTGGCGCTGAAGCTCTTCGCGCAGATCCATACGAATCACCGAGTCATCCTCGGCGATGATAATGCGTGTTGTCATGTGATCACTCCTCGCCCCCTTTATGGGCTCCCTGCCCGCCGCCCCGCGATCCCTGCGCAAGAGGCGCTCGCGCTGGCGGCGGGCGCGCTGGGGGCGGTAGGCGGCTGCGCGCCGTTGAGCAGTCACTTGTTCGCGCGCAGTATAGCACATGGGCAGGATGCGACCTGCGCGGGTGCGCGCCGCAGTTGCCATCGGATTCATAGCGGGGTGTTACATCTGGCGCATGCAGCGAGTGTAAAGGAGTGTGAGCGAGCAGTCGCGGGCAGGCGCCGCAAAGCGCGGGCGGCGGCGCGGGTGACGGGACGATCGAGTGAAAGCGGGTTCAGGCATGGCGGAGGTGTGGTTTCTCAGGCCAGCCCGGCTGGGCGTGGCGGCGCGCCCTCAGGCGCCGCGCTGGCTGCTGTGGCCCTTCGCATTGGCGGATGCGCACGCGCCCTCGGAGAGCAAGCGCGAGCGCGACGCGGAGCCAGCCGCCCAGCCATCGTCCTCCGCTGGATATGACGCCTTCGTGCGCGAGCACGAGCGCGCCATCCTCAACTATCTCTGGCGCATGACCGGCGATGAGCAGAGCGCCTTCGACCTCGCGCAGGAGGTGTTCTTTCGCGCGTGGCGGCGGTTCGAGCGCGTGCGGGCGTATGAGAAGCCGCGGGCGTGGCTCTTTCGTGTGGCGACCAACCTGGCGCTCACCGCGCTGGCGCGCCGCCGAGCGCTGGCCAGCGCGGTCGAGCTCACCCCGGAGCGCGGCCCAGAGATGAGCGATCCAGCGGGCCGGCTGATCGAGCGCGACCTGGTGCGCGCGACACTCCAGCGGCTGAATCCGCAGCGGCGGGCGGCGCTTTGCCTGCGCGAGGTCTATGGCCTGACCTGCGCGGAGGTGGCGAAGGCGCTTGGCGTCTCGGAGCCAGCGGCGCGGATGACGCTGAGCCGCGCGCGCGAGCAGTTCCGCGAGATCTATCTGCGCGAGGAAGGAGACTCGCATGAGGCATGAGACGCTGATCTGCCTGGAGAATGTGGCGTCTGACCAGCTCTCCGCCCTGCGTGACGAGGCGCTGCCCGCTGGCGAAGCGGTGAAGCTGCGGGCGCACATCGCGAGCTGCGCCACCTGTCAGGCGCGGATGGCGGACTTCGACCGGTTAGCGCGCGCGCTGCGCGACCAGCGCGAGCTCGATCCTGGCGACCGCATCCTCGACGGCGCGCATGCGCGGCTGGCGGAACAGTCACGCCCGGCGCGAGGCTGGCGCGGCGCGTGGAACGCGGGCGGCGGGCGGCGGGTGTGGGCGGGGCTGGCGGCGCTGGCCCCTGTCGCGGCGCTGATCCTGCTCTTTGTCTACGTCTTCTCCGGCATAGCGCGCCACCCAGCGACCAGCGCGACGCCGACCACCGCCACTGCCACGCCGATCGGCCAGAAGCCAGTCTACCCAACCCCCACGCCCTCGACGGTGCAGCTTCCGACCTACACGCAGGCGGTTTCCTCCGCTATTGCCTGGGGGGCGGTGGCGCCGGTGAAACGGCTCACGATCGCGCCCAGTGGGGGCTATGCGTTCAATCCGCAGGTGTTCTCAAGTGATCTCACGACTGTGGGCGGGAATCTGCAGAGCGTCGCGCCCGCTACTCCCCTTCAGGAGGCGCCGTATCGGGAGGCGCCGTTGGCGCTCTACAACATCGCGACCGGCGCCATTACTCGCCTCGGCCCAACGGGAGACGTGTTCGCGATGGACAGCCGCTATATCGTCTATGGCTTCAACAACCAGGTCGGCGCAAGCTGCGGCGTCTGCAACAACACCATCTGGTCGCTCGACCGCGCGACGGGGAAGACGTGGCGAATTGATCCAGGTCCGAAATATGCTGGAGAACTGGATTTGTTTGCCAGCGCCGATCATGTCGTGTTCGTGACGATTCAGAACCAGGTCTGGGTGGCCGATCTCGCCGCACATACGGTGTCATTGGCGCTGCCCATCGGCGCGCAGCCCGCGACGGCTTCCTCGACATTGGGACCCCAAGAACAAATCATGGGGTTTCAGTGGCCCTATCTTATCTATGACGAAACATCAGCCGAGACTTCGACCAGCCCACCTGCGACGACGCTCAACATGCTGGATCTGGCCACTGGAGTGAACACCCACGTGACCGCGCACATCTCTGATCAGAGCGCGAACCCGGCTGCTGTCTCCACATCCCCAAGCGGGGTAGCGCTGGTTGGCAAAACGCTCTACGCCACCATTACCACCCAACTCAACGGGGTAGACACCCAGGGGCGCCCAGTTAACGCCACCTACGGCGAGCTCTACCGGCTGGATAACACCTTCGCGCCCGGCGGCCAGTTCACCTTCCTCGCCCGCTGGCCAATCGGCGGCAGCAATCATGGAAGCGGCGCGCAGCCCAATGCGCGGCTTATCTCGCTCGGCTCCGGCTATTTCTGGGATCTTGCGGAGCAGCGGCTCGTCCTGTCGCCGATCGCCGTCTCTCTAGTCGTTGGGCCGTATCTCATCACGGAAGACCCGCAGCCAGCAGACATCATGATCCAGACCTATCACATCACGGTCTACGACAGCTCCACCTTCGCCTTCGCCATACGCTAGTGTGGGTAGCAAGGAAGGCAGGCCAGGCGTGTGGCAAGGACGCCACCGTCTGGCCCCTTCATCTCCGACGAGAGGGAAGGGCGAGCGCGAG
>DASTKI010000088.1:0-13587 GCA_035716045.1 Ktedonobacterales bacterium | reverse complement strand
GATGTTCGCGCGCCAGTATTCGCTCGGGAGGCCGGGATAACGCGCGGTGAGAAAGACGTGCAGGTGAGGCGTCACCTCGCCGTAGAACTCCATGTAGGCGCGCTCGGCGCCGCAGCACTCATCGAGCGCCCGCGCCAGCCGCGCGATCAGCAGCCCCATCGCGCGCGCCTCATCATCGCTGAGGTCGGCGAAGGTCTTGGCGTGCCGCTTCGGCTGGGCCACCACATAGCCCAGGTATTCGGGCGTCCCGCTCTGCGCATAGTGACAGGCGCAGACCAGGTCATCCTCATAGATCATCCCTCCAGGAACGGGAACCTGGCCAGCGGGAATCTGGCAAAACAAGCAATCCATGGTAAACCGCCTCCATCGCTGATTGGTAGCGCGCATGGAGCCACGCTTGCTCCATCACTGACCAATCACGTGAGGCGCGCGCGCCTTACGCCATTTTTCGCTGGGTGGGAGAGGAGAGATGGCGCGCGCCGTGACGAGGATTTGCGGGTCGCCAGTATGGACCGGAAGCGCCATCTCGCCAAGTCTATCAGTGACGCGGGCTGGGCGGCATTCCGTACTTGCCATCCTCGAAGCCCAGGCAGCATGCGCCGGGCGTCGGGTCGTCGCCGCGCCACTCGCCTATACCGGCAAGGATTGTAGCGGCTGTTGGGGGAACCTGCGCCGAAGAGCCTGAGCGTGCGTACCCCTGTCTGCGCGCCCTGCGGGCTGGTCTTCGACCGCGATCAGAACGCGGCGCGCACCATCCAATGGGCTGGACAGGCCTTTGGGGGTTGAATTAGATTCCCGCAGCGACCATGCGTCTTTCTGGCACAGGCGATGCGGGCCTCACGCGACTTGGGAGATCCATCTCAGCCAAGGAGACAGTCCCCATGCGTAGCATACTCTTCCGCATTGCCGCGTACGTAGCCACCCTCGGCCTTCTTGCCGCTGGCGTAGCGATCGCGGCACAGGCGAAGCCGGCGCAAGCCGGCGCTGGCGGCGTGCCACACTATAAGCACATCTTCTATATTATGATGGAGAACCACACCTACAGCCAGATCATTGGGAACACCGCTCACGCGCCCCATCTCAATGCGATGGCGAATACGTATGGGCTGGCTACCAACTTCTGGGCTGTGACGCACCCGAGCACGGCGGACTATGTCGCCTCGGTCGCGGGTGACCCCTTCAATGCCGTCAGCGATGCGTCGTACCAAAAGCAGCAAGTGTTGCACCCGTCGCTGTTCAGTCAGCTCGAGGATGCCGGGCTGACGTGGAAGACGTATCAGCAGAGCATTCCGTCGCCGGGCTTCACGGGCATAGTCTTCCCGTCGTCGAAGATCCCGCTATACGCCGCGAAGCACAATCCGGTTCTGAACTTCCTGTCGAACTATGGGCCAGCCCCAGGCTCGCCTGACTTCCCCAATGCGGCGCAACAGCGTGAGCTGAACAACATGGTCCCAGACACGCAGCTCGCCACCGATCTGGCCGATCGTACAGTTCCCACGTTCTCGTACATCGTGCCGGACCAGTGCCATGACATGCATGGCATCAGCGACTTCGTTGATAACGGCATTGACTGCGACTCGCAGCGCTCGCTCATCTCGGCTGGCGACACGTATGTGAACGACACCGTCCAGATGATCATGGGGTCGAAGACATGGCAGGAAGGCAACAACGCCATCGTCATCACCTGGGACGAGAATGACTTCAGGACGACCGAAGGCCCGACGAACATCGCCTCGGCGGGTGGCCACATCCCGACGATCGTGATCGCCAACCATGGGCCGCGCGGCGTCGAGTATGACGTCGCCGCCAACCACTATTCGCTGCTGCTCACCATCGAGGGCGCCTTCGGTCTGGGCTGCCTGGCGAACAGCTGCCCAACGGATGGCGGCGTGCAGCCGATGACGCCGCTGTTCCGCAGGTAACAGCAGGCGACCACGCGTACACTGAGGGCTGGCCAAGAGGGATTCCCGATTGGTCCTCCACATTTCTACCTTTGCGGTCTTGACAGACAAGGCGGCGAGAGACAAACGCTCTCGCCGCCCCGGGGGCTGGGCTACCCGCGCCTATTTGGCGACGGTGTAGCCGGCCTCGTCGAGGACTTCCTCGATCTTGTCCATGTTGACCTGGGATGGGTCGTAGGCCAGGGTGACGGTCTTGGCGGGGATGCTGACGTTGACATTGCTGACGCCCGCGACCTCGCCGAGCGCGCCGTTGATCGTCTTGACGCAGTGCTCGCAGCTGACGTCGGGCACGGACAGGGTAGTTTCAGTCATCGCCATGGTAGGGGAACTCCTCCGCGATATGGCGCCGCCGATGTGGGGCGGCGTGTGGTGAGAACGGTTGGTTTGGCATGGGGCGTGAGCGCGCGCCCACAGCCCCGACGATATGGCGCGCTAGGCCGGTGTGGCCGCCCGCTCGCGCTGGGCGGTGAAGCGGCGCAGGCGCAGCGAGTTGCTGACGACGGTGACGGACGAGAGCGCCATAGCAGCCGCCGCGAAGATCGGCGCCGTTTCGCGCAGCCACGGGATAGCGGGCGAGGCGATGGCGATCGGGATCAGGACGGTGTTGTAGGCGAAGGCCCAGAACAGGTTTTCGCGAATGACGCGCATCGTGGCGCGCGAGAGATCGTGGGCCGTGACGATGCTGCGCAGATTGCCCTTGACCAGCGTGACTCCGGCGGCCTCCATCGCCACATCCGCGCCCGCGCCCATCGCGATGCCGATGTCGGCCTGGGCTAGCGCAGGGGCGTCGTTGACGCCGTCACCGGCGAAGGCGACCACACGACCAGCGCCGCGCAGCTTGGCTACCTGCTCGGCCTTCTCGCCGGGCAGCGCCTCGGCCAGCACACGCTCTGGCGCGATGCCGACATCGGCCGCGATAGCGCTCGCGACGCGGCGGTTGTCGCCGGTAATCATCCAGACGGCGACGCCGGACTCCGCCAGCCGGGCGATGGCCTCGCGCGAACCGAACTTGACGGTGTCGGCCACCGCCAGCGCGCCAGCCAGGGACCCATCCACCGCCAGCAGCATGACCGTCTTGCCAGCGGACTCCAGCGCCTCTACGCGCGGCTCGAAGGCGGCGATAGCGTAAGAGCTTACGCCGCGCTCGCGCAGCAGCTTGCGGGAGCCGATGACGACCATGCGGCCCGCGACGGTGACCTGCACGCCGCCGCCGGGGATGGCCACGAAGCCCTCCGCCCGCGGTTCCAGCGCCAGCCCGCGCCGCTGGGCGGCGTCAACAATCGCGCGCGCCAATGGATGCTCTGAGGGCGTCTCGGCGCTGGCCGCAAGCCGCAGCAGCCCGTCCTCATCCAGACCGAGCGCCGCCGCGCCATCCGCCAGTAGAACGGCGGTCAGGTCCGGCTTGCCGCGCGTGATCGTGCCGGTCTTGTCCAGCACGAGATCGGTGACCTTCTCCAGTCGCTCCAGGCTCTCGCCGTTGCGGATCAGCACGCCGTTCTCGGCGCCCTGGCCGGTGCCGACCATAATCGCCGTCGGCGTGGCCAGGCCCAGCGCGCAGGGGCAGGCGACCACCAGCACGGCGATCGCGGCTACCAGCGCGACGATCCACGGGCTGGTCGTCGCCGCGCCCATCGTGGCTTCCGGCGCGAAGCCGAAGACGTATCCGGCCACCGTCCAGCCCACGAAGGTTAATAGCGAGACCACCAGCACTGCGGGGACGAAGATGCCCGCGACGGTATCAGCCAGCCGCTGGATGGGGGCCTTCGAGCCTTGCGCCTGCTCTACCAGGCGGATGATCCCCGCCAGGGTCGTTTCGGAGCCGACGCGCGTCGCGCGCATGCGCAGCGCGCCAGTCTGGTTGATGGTCGCGCCGATCAGCTCATCGCCCGCGCTCTTCTCGACCGGGATGCTCTCGCCGGTCATCATGGACTCATCCACTGAGGACGCGCCGGAGAGCATGACGCCATCGGTAGGGATCTTTTCGCCCGGGCGCACGACCAGCTCATCACCGGGGCGCACTTGCTCGGCGGGGATGTCCACCTCGCGCCCGCCGCGAATGACGTGAGCGATGGTGGCGCGCAGGCCGATCAGCCGCTGGATGGCCTCGCTGGTCTGGCCCTTGGCGCGGGCCTCCAGGTACTTGCCCAGGTAGATCAGCGTCACGATCAGCGCGGTGGTGTCATAGAAGGTGGTCTGGCCGACGACTGAGGGCCAGAAGGTGGCGACGACGCTCATCAGGAAGGCCGCGGTCGAGCCGAGGCTGACCAGCACGTCCATGTTGGCGCCGAAGTGCGAGATGACTCGCAGCGAGGTCCTATGGAACTCCCAGCCGACCCAGGCCCAGACCGGCGCGGTCAGTAGCAGCAGCAGGATATTCTCGCCGGGGAAGGCGTTCATGAAGAACATCGAGAGGACCGTGATCGGGATGGTCAGCGCGACGCCCACGATGAGCTTGTCGCGGCGGCGGCGCAGGTCGGTCCGGCGGCGCTCGGCAAGCTGCTCGGTGGCCGATAGCGTCCGCGGCGCGCTGGGCGCCAGGTCTTCCGCTGTCTCGGCGCTCGTAGCGGCAGGCGCAGGGGCGCTGACGGCGATCTCTTCCGCGCCATAGCCAGCCTTCTCGACCGCCGCGATCAGGTTCTCCAGACCCGTCTCGTCGGGTTTGTAGGTGACGGTCGCACGCTCGGTGGCCAGGTTGACGTTCGCCTCGGTGACGCCGGGCGTGCGGCTCAGCGCGCGCTCGACACGGCGCACGCACGAAGCGCAGGTCATGCCGGTGATGCTCAACTCCACGCCGCGCTCGTCTGGGGTCGCTTCAGGCCCCGGCGCGACCGGCGCGGGCGCGGGCGTCAGCGGGGTGGCGCTGTAGCCCGTATCCGAAACCTTCTTGAGCAGGTCGTCCAGCGCGACCCGGTTGGAGTCATAGGTGACGGTGGCTTGCTCGGTGGCCAGATTGACGCTGGCTTCCGTCACGCCGGGCAGCTTCTTCAGCCCTTTCTCGATGCGCATCGCGCACGAGGCGCAGGTCATGCCCTCGATGGCCAGCGTGACTGGCTCATTGCGCTCCGCTTCGGAGGCCTGGTCGTGTATCACATCAATCCTGGCTGTGTCTGCCATGATCGGTACTTCTTCCCGTCAGCCAGCCCGGCGCGCGTTCACGCCAGGCATGGAATGGTCGCTAGCGGTTGCCCGCGAGATTGTAGAGCTGTACCAGCTCCTCGATGACCTGCGTCTCGCGCCCCTCGCGGATGCCCTCGGGAACGCAGCCGTGCAGGTGGTCTTCGAGGACCATGGCCTCCAGCTTCTCGATCGCCTTGCGCACGGCGTAGGTCTGCCGCAGGATGTCCACGCAATACTGGTCTTCCTCGACCATCTTGCGAATGCCGCCGAGATGGCCCTCGATATAACTGATCCGCTTGAGGACGTCTTTCTTGTCGGCGCGCATCGCTCATCTCCTTTTACCCATACCCCCTGGGTGGGGGTCTGATAAGAGTATACGATGCTGGTCCAGGGGGCAGTCAAGAGGGCGCGCCGTATCTATGGCTGTCTGTGACATGGTTGAGATGATGCGGAATAACCGGTGACGGGCGCTGGAGAAAGAAGAAGCTGCGAGGCGCCGCGCCTGGAGCGCGTGGGCTGGGCGGTCCGCGCGAATGAGACGCGCCAGACGAAACAGAAAGGGGGGCCTTAATGAGCAAGATCGTGGTAACCAACAGTCTGACGCTGGATGGCGTCATGCAGGCGCCGGGCAGGGCCGACGAGGACCAGCGCGACGGTTTTCCATACGGGGGCTGGGCAGCCCCCTACTCCGATCCGTCCATGGTCGCTGTGATGGCCGAGGGCAGCGCCAACACGGGCGCCATGCTGTTTGGGCGGCGAACCTATGAGGACTTCGCCGCCGTCTGGCCCAACGCGCCAGAGGACAACCCCTTCGCCGCCGTGCTCAACAACCGCCAGAAGTATGTGGCGTCAACGACGCTGCGCGAGCCGCTCGCGTGGCGCAACTCCACGCTGCTCACGGGTGACGCCGCCGACGCCGTGGCCCGGCTCCGGGAGCAGCCGGGAAAGGATATCGTCATCCTCGGTAGCGGCGAGCTGGTCCAATCGCTGATGCGCCGCAACCTCATAGATGCGTATGTGTTGCTGATCCATCCGCTGATTCTCGGAACGGGCCACCGCCTGTTCCCTCAAGGCGTCCCTCTCACCCGGCTCCAGTTGGTTGGGACCCGGACGACCTCTACTGGCGTGATCATCGCCACCTACGAGCCAGGCGAGTCGCCAGCAGATACACCCGCATAAGCTGAATCGGGCTGGATGATGTGTGGGATTGAGCAATCGGCGCCATAATGCGACCAATCATGCGAGAGGAGTCTGACAGATGGGATTCTTCAGTGATGTCTTCATCGCTTCGGACACGGAGCTCGCGACGCTGCGCCCTGGGGCTGGTGGGCCTGAGGGCCGCTTCCCCACGGTACCTGGCAAAGGGATCGATCCCGTCAAGCTTGCCAGGCTCGAAGCCATCCTGACCCAATACCAGGGAGACATTCTGGCATTGGTCAACGAGGCATGGGACGATGAGCATCTGGTCTACGCAGGGGACGAAGAGTCGGTCCATCGCTTCCCGGAGACGCTCAGCGCGGCGCTGGCCCAACTGCTGTCAGAGGCGATTGGCCCCTATGTTGAGGTGTGGGCCGCCACGGAGGAATTTCGTCGCGATGGCGCCGACACGCCAAAGGGGCGCGAATCGCTGCGTCAGTGGCTCGGCGCCGTGCGCGAGCTCGCGCAGCGCGGCCTTCGTGAAGGGCGCTCGCTATACATATGGTGGGGCCTCTGATGCGGCGGCGCTAGGGCGCTTCCGCCGGGCCGAGCGGCGTGAGGTGGAGGATGAGGTTGCCGCGCGTACGCAGGCGGCGCTGGATGGCGAAGACACGCTCGATGCGGTGAACCTGCTCGTTGGTGCGGCCCGTGACCATCAGGTTGATGGTGGCGACGCCTCCAGAGGTGAGCAGCGCGGCGACCTGGCGCAGGAAGCGCGTGGTCAGCGTCCCCATCGCCAGGCGCCCAGCCTCGAAGAGGTCTACGCAGATCAGGTTGTAGCGCTCGCGCGGCTCCTGGTCGCTGGTTAACAGGGGATCGCCAACGCGCGCCTCCATCCAGGCGATGGCGTCGGCCCGTTCGATGGTGAGATGCGCGAGCGCATCCAGGCCGAAGGCCTCGCGGGCGACGCCGATCACGGTGGGGTCGCGCTCGACGCCGGTGATGGCCACATCGGGGCAGCGGCGGGCCAGCAGCGTAGCGACCGTGCCACCTCCGAGGCCGAGCAACAGCGCGCGGCGTGGGCAGCCGGGCGGCAGCATCAGCCCCCAGTAGCCGCCGCGCGGGCCGGGCTGAGGCTCGCCATCCGCCACCTGTTCATCTTCGGGGACACTCAACGACTGCGTGACGCCGCCGACCTCCAGCGCGTGGACGCCATCCTCGCGCGATGCGACGCGGACGGGCAACGCGCGCGGCTCCCCGTGGCGGCGGTTGTGCGGCATGGCAGGCCTACTCGCGCTCGGCGGGCGCGTCGGCAGACTCTGCAGGAGTACCAGACGTAGCAGACGTGTCGCTGGGCGCTCCGGCGCGGTGGTAGCCAAGGGCGATGGCCCGCTCCTCAGACGCGAAGTAGATGCGGCGGTCATGCTCAGGCAGAGCGGCGCGGTCCAGTCCAGCCGTCGGCATGTAGACGCGGGTGTAGATGTCGCCCACCCAGGCGGCGCCATCGCCATCCTCATCCGTGAAAACAGGCGGAGGCGCGATGCCCGGCTCGCGCGATGGAGGCGCCTCGGTGACGGGAGGCTCGCTGGCCGCGGGCGCGGTGGGTGGCCCGCTGGAGAGGTGCTCGAGGGAGAGCTCGACCAGCGTATCATTCTCGGCGCGGGCAAGCGCGCGGTTGCGGATGATCACGTACGTGATGGCGCCAGCGGCGATCAGGCCAGCGCTGACGCCGGCCAGCCAGAACGAGGCGCGCATGGCGCGACGGCGGCGCGCTTCATCCGTCTCAACGGCGGGCAGCGCCGCCACCAATCGCTCAGCCGCGTCCGGCGCGATTTGGCCCGCGCCATCGCGATGGAATGTCCGTTGGAGCGATTGCTGGAACGACTGCGCGGCCTGGCTGGCATCGGAAAAGCGCGCGCTGGCCAGCGCCCGCAGCGCCTCAGCGCGGTCGAGCAAGGCCTGGGCGCGGTCGTCGGCGCGCAGGCTGCGCCAGCGCGCGATCAAAGGCGCGGCCGCCGCCGCCGAGAGCATCCCCAGCTGGAGCCAGCGTCCTTTGTCTCCCAGCGCGGCGCGCTCAGGAGCGTCACTCATCGCCATCTTGCGCCATCCCTTCTTCATCTCCCGCATCCGCCACATCCGCCGCCGTCATCATACAGGCCCATCCACGCCTGCGCGTCTCCGTTACATTAAACCTTATCACGCGCGGGACGCGCGCGCCCGGTTCCGCTGACTCCCTCATCCGCCAGCGCCGGGCGCCTGCTCGTTCGCGCGCATGATACACTATCGCAGATAGCTCACACACGTCACGACGGTTCGCCGGGGCCTGCGCGACAATCGCGCGCGAGGGCGCCATGCGTGCTAGACGAGCGGAAGATTGCGCGCGTCGCGCGGCGCCAGGGGCGAACCTGGGTGGAACATTGCGGCCCACGTGGCGGCCTGAGTGGAGATAGAGAGCGCATGACTATTCGCAAGGCGGTGATACCGGCGGCTGGGCTTGGCACACGGGTGCTGCCCGCAACCAAGGTGGTGCCAAAGGAGATGCTGCCGCTGGCTGACAAGCCAACGATTCAATACATTGTCGAGGAGGCGGTGGCCTCAGGCGCGCGTCAGGTGACGATCGTAACCAGCCGGACGAAGCGCGCGATCGAGGACCACTTCGATGAGGCGCCAGAGCTGGTGGAGCGACTGCGCCAGAAGGGCGCGCTCGACCAAATCGCGGCGCTGGAGCGCGCCGAGGAGATGGCGGAGATCACCTTCGTGCGCCAGCGGCGCGCGCTGGGTCTGGGACATGCGGTCCTCGTGGCGCGCGCGGCGATCGGCGACGAGCCGTTCGGCGTTCTGCTTGGCGATGATCTGGTGGATAATGGAGACGATCCATGCCTGGCGCAGCTGATGCGCGCGCACGAGCGCTACGGCGGCAGCGTGCTGGCGGTCATGCGCGTGCCGCACGATCAGGTCTCACGCTACGGGGTCGTGGCGCTGGGCGAGCAGCTGGACCAGCGCACATATCGCGTGACGGACCTGGTGGAGAAGCCCAAGCCTGACGCGGCGCCCTCGAACCTGATCATCATCGGGCGCTACGTGCTGACGCCGGGAATCTTCCCCGCGCTGGAGCGGACGCGGCCTGGGTCGGGAGGCGAAATCCAACTGACGGACGCGCTGCGTGACCTGCTGCCGAGCGAGCCAGTGCTGGCCTATGAGTTCGAGGGCGTGCGCTATGATACCGGAGACCCAGTGGGGCTGCTGACGACCTCGCTGGCGTTCTCGCTGAAGCGGCCAGACCTGGCGCCGGGGGTGATCGCGTACCTCAATTCACTCAGGCTTGGCGGCTGAAGCCGCGGCTAAGGGCCTGGCGGCCGCGAAGCCCGCCTGCGCGGGCTGGAGACGCGAAGCCCGCCTGCGCGGGCTGGGTGGCCGCAGCGATTGCGTTGTTGATGATGGAGCAGGGCCGGGCCTCGCGCAGCGCGCGGGGCGAGCGGCGATATCGAGGAGTACGGTACGGTGGAGGCTGGAGAGACGCGGACGGCGCCGCTCGCGGGGCGTGTCGCGGTAGTGACGGGCAGCAGCCGGGGCATCGGGCGCGCGACGGCGCTCACGCTGGCGCGGATGGGCGCGGATGTCGCGATCAACTATCGCAGCGACGCGGGGGGGGCGGAGGAGGCGCGCGTGGCGATCATGGCGCTGGGCCGTCGCGCGATCGCCGTCCAGGCCGATGTCAGCCTGGAAGACGACGTGACGCGGCTGTTCCAGCAGGTGGATGCCGAGCTTGGCCCGACGGTCATTCTGGTGAATAACGCCGGGACGACGAAGGACCGACTGATCCTGCAGATGAAGCTGGAGGAGTTCGAGGGGTTGCTGGCGGCGAACCTGCGCTCGGCGTTCCTCTGCACGCGCGCGGCGCTGCGGACGATGCTGCGCGCCCGCTGGGGGCGAATCGTCAACGTCGCCTCGATCTCCGGCCTAATGGGCCAGGTGGGACAGGCGAATTACGCCGCGTCGAAGGCGGGCATGATCGCGCTCACCAAGTCCACCGCGCGTGAGGTGGGCAGCCGCAGCATCACCGCGAACGCGGTGGCGCCCGGCTTCATTCCCACTGAGCTGACCTCGACCGTCTCCGAAGAGTTCCGCAAGTATTACCTGGACCTGACGCCGCTCAAGCGCTTCGGCACGGCGGAAGAGGTGGCGGCGATGATCGGTTTCCTCTGCTCGCCAGAGGCCGGCTACATTACCGGGCAGACGATCGCCGTGGACGGCGGCATCAGCATGCACTAGCGCGACGGGTGGGAGGTTGCTATGTCCGGCGAAGCGGAAGCGGAAGCGGAAGCGGAAGCGGAAGGTGATGGCCTGCGCGCGATCCTGACGGAGCGGCGTGGGATGACCCTCCTCGTCACCATCAACCGGCCGCATGCGCGCAACGCGCTGGACGCGCCCGCGGCCGCAGCGCTGGCCCAGGCGTTTCGCGCCTTCGATGGCGATGACACGCTGGCGGTCGCGGTCCTCTGCGGCAGCGCGGGAACCTTCTGCGCGGGCTTCGATCTCAAATCAGTGGCAGGCCGGGGGGAGGCGCCGCGCGTCAGCGAAGAGGGCGATGGGCCGCTGGGCGTCACGCGGATGCTGCTCTCCAAGCCGGTCATCGCGGCGGTCGAGGGCTACGCGGTCGCCGGTGGGCTCGAGGTCGCGCTGTGGTGTGATCTGCGCGTGGCGGCGGAGAACGCGGTCTTCGGGGTCTACAACCGCCGCTGGGGCGTGCCGCTCGTAGATGGCGGCACGATCCGCCTGCCGCGCCTCATCGGGCAGAGCCACGCGCTCGATCTGATTCTGACGGGTCGCGGCGTCTCTGGTCAGGAGGCGCTGACGATGGGCCTCACCAACCGCCTCACGCCGCCTGGGGAGGCGCTGGCGGCGGCGCTCGCGCTCGCGGACGATCTCGCCCGTTTCCCGCGGCATGGACTGCGCTCTGACCGGCTCTCTGTCTACGAGCAGTGGTCGCTGTCATGGGACGATGCGCTCAAGAACGAGACGCGCCGCGGGCTGGATGTGCTCGACTCTGGCGAGTCGGTGGAGGGCGCGCGCCGGTTCGCCGCCGGCCATGGCCGGCACGGCGACGCGAGCGATATCTGATGTCCGACCGCGTATCGCTCAGCCCCATTGAGACCGCCTTCGCGGAGGAATGCCGCGCGGGGCGGCTGGCGACGGCGAGCGCCAGCGGGAGGCCGCGCGCCGTCCCGGTCTGCTATGCCTTCGACGGGAGCGGCGCGGGCGGCGCGGCGCGCTTCTTCATCGCGCTGGACGAGAAGCCCAAGACGGTGGCCCAGCCCGCGCTGGGTCGCGTGCGCGACATCCTGGCGCGGGGCGAGGCGGCGCTGCTGATTGATCGCTATGAGGATGACTGGTCGCGGCTGGGCTATCTGCTGGTCCACGCGCGGGCGGAGATCGCCGAGCCGGAGAGCGCGGCGCACGCGGCGGGGCTGCCGCTCCTGCGCGCGCGCTACCCGCAATACCGGGCGATGGCGCTGGAGCGCGCGCCGCTGATTCTCCTCACGGCGACGCGCATCACCGCCTGGGGGCCGGCGCTGGCGACTGAGCTGGACGCCGCGCCGGTGAGCGAGTGGCTGCGGGCGGGACGTGGGGTGGACTTCCCGCCGCTGGCGCGCGGGCGGCGTTCGGTGCGCGCGTTCCAGCAGCGGGAGGTCCCGCGCGCGGCGCTGGAGGAGATGCTGGAGGCGGCGCGCTGGGCGCCCTCGCCGCACGGGCGGCAGCCATGGCGCTTCGTCGTATTGACGCGCCCCGAGCTGAAGGAGCGGCTGGCGGCGGCGATGGGCGATGACTGGCGTGGGGTCCTGGCGCAGGATGGGCAGTCGGAGGAGACCGTCACCCTGCGGCTGGCGAAGTCGCGCGCGCGTATCCGCGAGGCCCCGGCGCTGATCCTGGCGTGCCTCTATCTCGATGACCTGGACGCCTATCCCGATCCGCAGCGGCAGCGCGCCGAGGAGGTGATGGCAATCCAGAGCCTGGGCGCGGCGGTGCAGAACATGCTGCTGGCGGCTTACGCCATCGGGCTGGATACCGGCTGGATGTGCGCGCCGCTTTTCAGTCCCGACGCCGCCCGCGTCGCGCTGGGCCTGGACGCCAGCCTCATCCCCCACGCGCTTATCCCCGTCGGCTACGTCGCCCGCGACCCCAAGCGCCGCCCCCACCGCCCGGTGAGCGATCTGGTCGCCCGCTGGGACTGAGCGCGCAAAGGATGACTCACCGACAGCAGACGTCGTCGCAGTCAGCGCCGTCGCCAGCGCGCTGCGCGCGCCCGTGCGCAAGCAAGGCTCCATCCTCCTCGCAGCACAGGTCACCTTGCCAGGATTCCCACCCTTCCTTGACGGCGACCGCGGCGATGGCCAGCGCCGTGATGGGATCGGCCCACCACCAGCCCAGGACGGCGTTGGCGCCCAGGCCAACAAACAGGGCAACGGACAGATAGGCGCAGAGCATGTTCTGCCGCCCCTCGCTCTTCGTCGCAGACGAGCCGAGATGATCGCCAACCCGCGCCTTCGCGTGCGCCAGCAGCGGCATCGTGACGGTGGTTACGATGGCCAGGCCGATGCCCACCGCGCTCGCCTGGGCCGCTTCGCGGCCAAGCAGGTTGCGAATAGCCTCTATGCCGACATAGGCGGCGATCAGAAAGAAGCTGGCGGCGATCAGGCGCTGCGCCCGCCGCTCGGCCTGCTCGGAGGATGCCCACGCGGCGGCGAAGCGCCACAGAATGATGACTCCAGCGAGCGCCTCAACCACTGAATCCGCGCCGAAGCCAACCAGGGCGATGGAGCCAGCCACCACGCCCGCGAGGATAGCGACAGCCGCCTCGACCGCATGCCAGCCCACTCCCAATCCGGCCAGGAGTTGGGCGCGCCGCACCCATCGCGCTGGATTGTCGGGCGCATGCGCCCCCAGATAGAGCGCGTCACCGCTCGTATGGCCCACATGACGCATGTGACGCCTCCTCGCGTGCGGGATGGGGTGGGGCTTCAGGCAGCCCACGACCACGCGGGGTCAACGCAGATCAGGTAGCCACATTGACTGCCCGCCGTGTGCACGAGTGATACCCCGATTCTACCATGCGCATGCGCTCAGACAGTGGGACGGACCTCACTCCCTGGCCCCTCTCATGGGAGGAGAAGGGAGCGCGGCGCGAGCAGGCATCGTCATGGGCATGTGATCTTGACCCGCCAGGAAAGCCTGAAGGCCAGATGAGATCCGTGCCGCTTCAGTCTTTCGTAGCGAACAGGAAGGTCGCGCCGGGGCCGCGGAAAAGCGCAAGATGCTCCTCCGGCACGCCCGCCTCGCGCGCGTAGCGCTCCAGATCGCGGCGCTCGACGCG
>DASTKI010000087.1:0-3126 GCA_035716045.1 Ktedonobacterales bacterium | reverse complement strand
CTGACACCCAGCGTGCTGGCGTTGTTGATGACGGCGTCCAGCCCGCCCAGCGCGTGCGCCGCCGCCGCCAGCCCGTCGCGGTGCGCGGCGTCCGTCACATCGCCCGCCAGCGCGACCACGCGCGTCAAACCGGATAGCTCGACGCGCGCCGCCGCCAGCGCCTCCGCGCCGCGCGCGTCAATCAGCAAGGTCCACCCGCGCCGCGCCAGCTCGCGCGCCAGCGCCAGCCCCAGCCCACGCGACGCGCCGGTGATCAATGCGGTCTGTGTCGTCATATCTCTTGCCTCCATTGGCATGTTCGTTGTCGGGGATACAGCGGGCGGGTAAAGCGGGCGGGTGAACCCGCGCCTAAGGGTCGGTGGCCGCGAAGCCCGCCTCCACGGGCTGGGACGCGGTCGCGCGCCTGCCTGACACTCCACAGCGTAAGCCAGCCCGGGCCTCGCCGCACTGTCCATGCGGCGTAGCGCGCCCCTGACCATTAGTACAGTACAGTACCGCCGCTCCCCCTCTCCTCTTCGGGAGCCAGCTCACAATATCAGTGGATCACGGCTAGCAGGCAAGGCGCTTTACAAGGAGCAGAACGTCTACAGCGCGCTCGCCAGTTTCTCGCCGAACGCCGCCGGATCGCTCTTCTCGATCACGAGACTCTTCGCGCCATGCCAGGCGAGGAAGTCGCGCATGGCGATGGCGACGCTGGCGATGAGCTCATCGTCCAGCTCGATCTCCGGCTCAAGATAGAGCGCATTCAAGCGCAGCGCGCCCGATTTACGATCTAGCTTCGGGTCGAAGCGGCCCACCAGCCTATCCTTGTGCAGGATCGGGAAGCAGAAGTACCCATAGACGCGATCCTCAGCGCGCTTGTAGCACTCCAGTACCTGGTTGAAGCCCCACAGCCGTTGATCGCGATTCCACGCCCAGAGGAGTGAATCGAAGGGGGCGAGGAAGGTGGTGCGCTCCGCCTTAATCTCGCCGTCAGCGGCGCGCTGAAGCAGCGCCAGGTTGTCGCGATGGACCATCCACGGTCTGACGCCATCCATGGACTCGCCTTGAATCCTGACCAGCGCGCCTTCCTCGATCAGCGCCCTGACAATTGATCTGGCAGGCGTAGCGAACATGTGAGCGTACCAGGTCAGGTGACGCGGCTCAAACACACCAAGCGCCTTCGCCGCCTCCTCCAGACAGAAGCGGCGCGCTTCGTCGGGGGCGACCGGCGTGGTATCGACCCACTCCGGCAGCACCCGCTCCCTGACATCATACAGCCGCTGAAAATTCACCCGATCCGCCACCATCAGGTCGCCGTAGGCGAACAGCGCCTCCAGCGCCATCTTGGGAGGCTTCCAGTCATACCACACTCCGCGCTGAGGACCGTTGTACTCGAAATCTCCGACGCGCAGCCCACCTTCGGAGCGGATGCGCTCCAACATCCGCGCGACCAGCTCGCGATTGCCATCTTTGTTCAGCCATTCGGCAAAGTCGGAGCCGATCCGCCACCGATGGTAGCGATAATGCTCCAGCGGGATGATGCTGGCGGCATGCCCCCAACCCTCATAGAGCTGGCGCTGACCAGGGGTGTAGATCAGCTTGTGGAGGTCGTCAATGTTGTACGCGCCGAAGCGCGCCCACAGGGTGACGTAATGGGCGCGGTTGACCACATGCAGCGTATCGATCTGCACGTAGCCGAGCGCCCGAACCAGATCGACCATCGCGTCGGGAGTGGGAGCGGGCGATGCTCCATTGGGCGCTGTGAGACGCTGGATGCTCAACACTGTCGCTCTGAGGGCGGAGAGTGGGTAGACTGTGCCGGAAGCTATTTTCGCCATTAGCGCCCTTTGTTCTGCTGCAACTGCCAGCTCGGCCGCGGACATCGCTTGCGCCTGGGCGCCGCGCCTGGGCTGCCGTATGGTACGATTATTACCCAATTGGACTGTATTCCAACGCCATCGCCGTATTCAGGAACACTCCGGGCCCTTACTCATCGGGCGCCAGGCTCAACAATCCGCGCTGCGTCGCCAGCGTCACCACCTCGGTGCGATTGCCCGCGCCGAGCTTGCGCATCAGCGCAGCCACATGAAACTTCGCCGTGCGCTCGCGGACACCCAGCCGCGCGGCGATCTCCTTGTTTTGCAGGCCGCGTCCCAGCAGCCGCAACGTCTCGCGCTCGCGCTCCGTCAGCGCGGGGGCGGGGGCCGCCTCTGGCTCGGCGACGTGGCGCAGCAGCCGCGAGGCCACGACCGGCGTCAGCAGCGAGCCGCCCGCCGCGACCGTACGAACCGCGCGAAAGAGCTCCTCGCGCGGCGCACCCTTGAGCAGGTAGCCCTGCGCGCCCGCTCGCAGCGCGGCCAGGATGCGCTCGTCGGTGTCGAATGCGGTGAAGACGATCACGCGCGCGGACGCATTCGCCTCCTGGAGCCGCCGCAGCGTCTCGACGCCGTCGCCCTCCGGCATCTCCAGGTCCAGCAGCAGCACATCGGGGCGCAGCGCCAGCGCCAGCCGCGCCGCTTCGGCGCCCGTTCCCGCCTCGCCTGCGACGGCGAAATCCGGCTGCGTGTTCAGCACCATCACCAGGCCGTCGCGCACGATGGGATGGTCGTCGGCGACGACGATGTGGATCACGTCGCTCACATCACTCATACGCGCGCCCTCAGCGGAATGACGGCCTCGATGCGCGTCCCCTCGCCCGGCGAGGTGGCGACGCGCAGCGTGCCGCCCAGCAGCCGCGCTCGCTCGCTCATCCCACGCAGCCCGTAGCGACCCTGCGGCGCCTCCGCCGGATCGAAGCCGCGCCCGTTGTCCTCAATCACCAGCCGCGCCTCTTCGGGTGTCATGACGAGGCTCAGGCGGGCGCGTGGGGCTTGGGCGTGACGCGCGACATTGTTCATCGCCTCGCGCGCGATGCGGTAGAGGCCGGTCTCGATGCGCGCGGGCAGCGGGCGCCCGCCGCCGGTGATCTCACAGGTGACCCGCCCGCCGCCCTCGCGCTCGACCTCGGCGGCCAGGGCGTGCAGCGCCTGAGTCAGCGTCTGCCCCTCCAGCGAGGCGGCGCGCAGGTCCAGTACCGACCGCCGCGCCTCCTCCAGGTTCGCCCGCGTCAGCTCTAGCGCCTGCTCCACGGCGGCCCGCATGCGC
>DASTKI010000086.1:0-11231 GCA_035716045.1 Ktedonobacterales bacterium | reverse complement strand
CCTCGATGCGGCGGGCAGGCTCGCGCCAGCGCGGCGCGGCGGGATTCTCGCCCGCCGCCAGCAGCTCTGCGCGCGGCAGGATGCGCGGCTCCAGGCGGCCCAGCAGATCGAAGTACACCCGCTCGCAGAGCTGGATACCGTCATACAGCGCCGCCAGTCCGCGCAGTTGGGCGAAGCTGGTCTGCTCGGTGGAGCGCGGAAGCTGGGCGATATTGTAGCCCGGCGGGAAGGCCCACTGCCGCGGCCCACCGCCTGGCCCGCCCAATCCCGGCGTCGGGCGTATCGGCGCGCCCGGCGCGAGCATCCCACCACCCAACGCGATCGCCGCTGACTCCGCCGTCTGCGCCGCTGGCGTCTCCTCACGCCGCGCCCGCTTCACCGCGCCTGTCACCCCCTCCGTCACGCCAACCTCCGCCGCTCGCTGCCTCCGCCGCATCTCGCACGCTCCCTTCACGCTCCCGCGACGCCGCCCTACGCGCCGCCCGCTGGCGAGTGTAGCGCACGCCGAGAATGGGCCGCTACGGACGGCATGGGGCAGGAATCGGCAAAGGTGGACAGGAGATGCGCGCCTGCCATCACCCTCGCTGCTGCACGACCTCGATCAGGTTGTTGGCCGGGTCGAGCGCCCATCCGGTTCGAAGTCGCCCGCCTTGAAAGTCGCGCGGCTCGCGGACGGCGCGAGCCCCAGCTTGCAGCATCTTTGCGAAGGCGGCGTCCACGTCGTCACACCACAGGCACACTTGGACGGCATTGCCTTCGACGGACGTGTGGATCCCGTGAACCTCTCGCGCCGCGGCCACGGAAGCGATGCCGAGTGTCAGCCCGAGCGCTCGCACCTCGACGTGCTCGGCCGCGCCTTCGGCGGGAGTGCGGTACGTCTCCTCGAAACCAATGGCTTTGTAGAACGACACGCAAGGCTCCACGTCCTTGACGATCATGTTGATCTGGAAGTCCAAGAACATGCGCATACCCTCCCAGGAAGAAAAGTCGCTCAGCGGCGCTGAACGAGCTGGATGGGATTGCCATCCGGGTCCGCCACCCACGCGACGCGGAGGTGGGTCAGGAAGTCGTGCGGTAGGCTGAGCGAGGGCGCGCCAGCGGCAGTCAGACGCGCGTAGTCGCCGTTCGTGATCGGTATCGAGCTCCACATAGTGATGACCAACGAGCGTATCGCGGGTGGAGATAGCCGGAGCCTGTCTTGTAACACGTGACTCCTCCTCCATCGCGCCTGAGCTACTGAAGTGAAACGGGAGCCTCTCCCTGGGCTTCTCTGAGCTGGACGGCGTACGCCCGGAGAACCCCGGCCGCCCCATCGGGCGCGTCGAGAATCGCGCGCATCCGTTCCGCATGCTCGCCGTAGCGCTCGAGGTGGCGGTGTTCGAGCTCGATGCGCGTTCGATGCTGCGACTCCGCCAGGAACCGCACCTCGATTTCCGAGGCCCTGGCCGGATCGGGTTCATAGACCCAGCCAGGCCCGACCTGCCAAGTGACCACAACCCGGCGAGGCGGCTCCCAGACGAGCACCGTGCCCCAGTCGCACTCCCGCCCGTCGCACCATCGCTCGAACCAGCGACCACCGACGAACGGCTCGAGGATGACGGTCTCCCCGGGCGGCTCGGCGAGGTGATGTGTCTGGACCGGCCACCACGCCTCCTGCCGTATGAAGAACTCAAAGGCCTGCACGCGCGGCGCCTCGACGACGATCGCCTTCGACACGCTCACCTCTGGTCGTACCTCTTGCGCCATGGCGCCGACGCCCCTTTTCTCCTGATGTTCCACCGCCTGCTTGTACGTTGCGAGAGCCTGCGTCCAATACCAATCGAGGTAGTCGCGCAGCGCGGCGAGCGCCTCTGGGTTCAACTGATACAGGCGCCGGGTTCCCATCCGCCGGTCAACCACCAGCCCCGCATCCTTGAGCGCGCGCAGATGCATGGAGACAGCCGAGCGGCCAACTGGCAGACGGTCGGCGATCTCATGGACGGACAGAGGCCCGCGAGCAAGCCGTTCGACGATGAGACGTCGAGTGGACTCGCCGAGGGTCTCAAGGCCAGCAGCGATGTCGGTGTTCATTGGCCGCCTGTATACCCGCCAACTATGTCAGTCATCACTGACCGTCAGTATATACTGACTAATGCTCTTAAATCAACCCTCGTCGGTGAACCTGGTGGATTGTCTCTTTACCAGGAACCTTGCGCTCCACATCTCCGTCAGTACAGCGAGAAAGGAGGCAAGGCGCTATGCGCCGGTTTCTCACGCGCCGCAGTGCGCTGGCGATCATTGCCTCGCTGGTGGTCGCCTTCGTCGCCTTCGAGGTAGGCGTGCGCCTGCTCCAGCCGGACGCTGTGCAGTACACCATCCAGACTGTCAATCCCAATGGACCAGGCTCGACCATCAGCGGGACGATCACCGATCCGGCGACCATTGCCCGGTGGCGCGCGGCCATGACCGAGCGCCCACGGATGTCGCTCAAAGACAGCTATATCGCCCGCTGGCAAGGCGTCGGATGTTCAGTTGGGACATTCAGCGTCGCGACGTATCGCTTTACCTGGCATGAGCTGCCAGTCGAGGTAGTCTCTCCCGGGCCAAGCTGCGCTGGCGGGTACGCGATATCGAGCGGCGGGATACCTGACTGGAGCACCTATTTCATTGACCCGCTGCCACAGCCCTGAGCCATAGTCGCCACGCCGCCTCACTCGCCCGCTGGCTGCTCCATACCGTCTCTGAGCAGCCGCTTGCCGACGAGGTTGCGCAGCACCTCAGCCGTGCCGCCAGCGATCGTAAACATGCGCGCGTCGCGGACCATGCGCTCCAGTGGCTCTTCGCGGCTGTAGCCATACGAGCCGAAGATCTGTAGCGCCTCGTTGGTGACACGCTGCGCCGCCTCCGCTGAGGCGATCTTCGCCAGCGCGGCCTCCGCGGGATCGGGCAGCGCGTGCCCCGCGCCCCACGCCGCCCGGTAGACTAGCCAGCGTGCCGACTCCACCGCCAGCCGCATATCCGCCAGCTTCCACTGCAACCCCTGGAAATTCCCAATCGGCTGCCCGAACTGGCGCCGCTCGCGGGCGCGGGCGACGGCCAGCTCCAGCGCCCCCTGCGCGATGCCGAGCGCCACGGCGGCCGCCCCGACGCGCTGCGCGTTATAGACCGTCAGGATGTCCTTGAAGCCGCGCGGCGTGGGAATGCGATTGGCCGCCGGAATGTGACAGCCCTCCAGGATGACCTCGCCCTCCGGCATGCCCCGCACGCCCATCGTTGGGATGCGCCGTGTCGTCAGCCCTGGCGTCTCCCCCTCGACGATGAAGCAGCCGATCTCGCCCTCCTCCTCGACGCGCGCCGTCACCATATAGATGCGCGACACACCCGCTCCGGTGATGAACCACTTGCGCCCCTCCAGCCGGTAGCCATCCCCCTCCCGGCGCGCCGCCGTCTGCATGGCCCCCGCGTCCGAGCCCGCCTCGCGCTCCGTGATGCAGATCGCTGGCTTGTCGCCCGCCAGGACCAGCGGCAGATAGCGCGCCCGCTGCTCCGGCGTCCCCAGATGGAGCAGGACTCCCACTGGCCCAATGTTGGCGTCCACCACGATGCGCGCGGTCGTCGCGCAGGTCCGCCCGATCTCCTCCACCACCAGCGCCGTCTCGAAGACGCTGCGCCCCTGCCCACCGTCCTCAGCGGGCAGCGCCATGCCCATGAACCCCGCGCTTACCAGGTCGGCCACATTCTCCGCTGGCCAGCGCTCCTCGCGGTCATACGCCGCCGCCCGCTCGCGAAACGGCCCGTCGGCCAGCGCCCGCGCGCGAGTGACGAGCGCTCGCTGCTCGTCCGTCAGTGAGAAATCCATCGCATGCCTCCACGCCCGCCGCGCAGGCCAACATGGCGCCGCTTCCCTGTGGGTGGGCGCGGCGCCGCTGGTTTGTATCGTCTGGTATTGTGACACGTCCCGGCCTTGAGCTAAAGCGCTAATCCGGCGCTATGTGTGGTAATAGCCATGATATCGCTCAGGCAGCAGGTCGCGAATACGGCGCGCCATCTCATCGGCTATGGGCTGGAGCGCGGCGTGCGACAAATCGTTCGCCCGAAGATCGGGGAAATATGGGGCGCCAACACGAATGGAGACCTGCGGGCGGGGCGAGGGCTTCCATCCCCGCTCAGGCGCCCAGATCGGCTCGCTGCCCCAGATCGCCAGCGGTACGACCGGCGTGCGGACCTGCGCCGCGAGCCAGGCGACGCCAACCTTGAACCGCAGCAGCGCCGATGGTCGTGGCGGTTTGGGATACGTGCCTTCCGCGAACATCAGGACGCAGCGTCCGGCGCGCAGCAAGTCTTCCATGGCGGCAAGGGCGGCGATATCCCACTGGCGGCGCCGGATGGGCACAACACCGCATCGCCGCGCAAGGCCGCCGATCACTGGCCACTCGAAGACCTCCGATTTCGCCAGGATATGCAGCTCACGCGGGAGTGAGACGCCGATGGCGAGCGGGTCTATCAGGCTGAGGTGATTGCTGACCACCAGCGCCGGCCCCTCCGCCGGAAGGTTTTCCGCGCCGGTCGCGCGCAGCCGCATCTGCAGCGGGAGCGCGAGGCGGGCCACCACCCGCACGACGCGATAGGCGTCGAACATGCCTCCTCCTGCGTTCCCTGGCGCTCGCTGGCGGCCCGCCAGGCGGGCCGCGCGCTACTTGACAGCGCGATGTGGGCGGAAGGCGCTGGGCAGCGCGCATGCGCTGCCCAGCGCCGATACCCTGACCGGCTCGCGGCGGCGCACGACTTGGGCCAGAATACAGACAGGGTATCGGCGCGAGCGAGTGGAGCGGCGCAGCGCGCCCGCCTACCGCTCCGGCCAGCGCGGGTCCGTGCGGATGAGGGCGAAGATGCGCGTATCGCGGACGCTGTCGCCCACGAAGGTCCCATCCCAGCGGAGGTGGCCCTCCTGGGTGAAGCCCAGGCGGCGCGGCACGGCGGCGCTGCGCTCGTTGTCCGCGTCGCAGCGGATCTCGATGCGGTTGGCCCAGAGATGGTCGAAGGCGAAGTCAGTGAGGAGGCGCGTGGCCTCGGTCATGAACCCCTTGCCCACGGCGCTCGTCCGCAGCCAGTAGCCGATCTCGAAGTAGCCGATCTCCCAGTCGCGCGTCATCAGGCCGATATTGCCCGCGATGCGCCCGGTCGCGCGATCGAGGATGGCGCAGCCCAGCGTCTCGCGGGTCAGCCAGCGAGCGACGGCGCCCACCAGCCAGACGCGCAGGTCGTCGGGCGACTCATCGGCGAACGGCATCCAGGGGCGGAGCTCATCGCGCGACTCCTGGATCGCCTCCAACAACTCGTCGAAGTCCGAGAGCCGGTGCGGGCGCACGATGACGCGCTCGCCGCGCAGCTCATCGAAGAGCGGGACCAGCTCGCGGCGTATAGGCCGCGGCGCCCGCTTTGGCCGCCCGTCCGCGTCCATAGGCATCGCTTCGCTCATAGGGTAAAGCTCCTTTATTTCCTGTTTCCTGAAACGGCGCCCCGTGCGCCGGCCCTTGAGGGCCGCGCCCTTCCCCCGCGTCCCTCCCGCGTCTACGAGATGTGCAGGAACTCCGCCAGGCCGTTGAGCATGAACTGCGCGGCGACCGCCGCCAGCAGCATGCCCTGCACCCGCGAGAGAACCGTGACGCCGGTCACGCCGATGCGCTTCTGGATGCTCAGGCTGACGCGCATCGTGATCCAGCAGGCGACGAGCGTAATCGCCGCCGCGACGCCGATCATCGCCCGTAGGCTGAGGTCGGGGCCGGCGGAGTCGTTGAGCAGGATGATCGTCGTCAGCGTTCCCGGCCCGGCGATCATCGGAATGGCCAGTGGGAAGACGCTAACATCCTCGCGCTTCCTGGCCTCGCGCGCCTCGCGGGCCGTCTCGCGCGCGCCGGACTGCCGCCCGAAGAGCATATCTATCGCCACGAGGAATAGCAGCGCGCCGCCCGCCAGGCTGAACGCGGGCGGCGTCACGCCCAGCGCCGCGAAGATCGCCTCGCCGAGCAGGCCGAAGATCGCCACCACCACGGCGGCGATAATCGTCGCGCGGGTGATCACGAAGGCGCGCTCATAGGGCGTGAGGTCGGCGGTCAG
Organism: Ktedonobacterales bacterium; assembly: GCA_035716045.1. GTDB lineage: Bacteria > Chloroflexota > Ktedonobacteria > Ktedonobacterales > JADMIN01 > JAKAIY01. The sequence continues at coordinate 5,135 of DASTKI010000086.1, read as the reverse complement.
CGACAGCGTCACCGGGGCGAGGCCGATGGGGTCCACCACGGTGAACAGCGCGACCAGCGCCTTGAGGAAGAAGAAGACCATGCTCCCTATCCTACCACGCGCCGCTCAGTCGGCGTCGGCAGCGGTGGCGCGCCACTTGATGACGGCCTCGGCCGCCTGCTCGCCGCTGAGCATCGCCCCATGGATGCTGCTGGACTGGGTATACTCGCCCGCCAGGAAGAGCCCCTCCACATCGGTCGTTGCCTGTGGCAGATCGCTGAAGATCCCCGGTGGCTGGCGGAACTGGGCGAAGCGGATGCGGTAGGTGGCGAGGTGGCGCGGCTTCGCCATGTCCTTGCCAGGAAACCAGGGCGCCATGTCCTCGCGCGCGCGGGCGAGCAGATCGGCGTCGCTGAGGTCGGGGACGCCCAGGATCGTGGCAGAGAGCAGGTGTTGCCCTGTGGGCGCGTAGGTCGGCGCGACGTTGCTGATCTGGATGGCCTGGTTGACGAAGGCGTCGGGGTTGGCGTTGAGCAGCAGCTTGGGGCCCTTGTAGAGGCTTTCGGTCATGGCGAAGTAGAGGCAGGTGACGGACGCTGGCTCGCTCGGCAGGTCGCGCGAGAGCAGGCGCTGGGCGGAGGGCGCGTCGGTGGCGACGACCACCGCGTCGCCTTGCATCTCCTCGCCGCCCGTCAGGGTGACGCCGACGGCGCGGCCATCGGCCTGCACGATGCCTTCCACGCGCGTCTCCAGCCGGATGGCGTTGGGTGGCAGCGCGGCGGCGAGCTGGTCGGTGATCGCGCCCATGCCCTGCTCCGGGATGACGATATCGCCGCTGGCGAGCATCTTGAAGGTAAACAGCAGCATGCGGGCGCTCGTCTCCAGCGAGCGGTCGAGGAAGATGCCGCCATAGAATGGGCGGGCGAAGTTTTCTATGAAGCCCTGGTCGCTGAAGTTGCGGCGCTTCAGCTCATCGTACGTCGAGCGATCCGCGCCGCGCCTGCCGCGCAGCTTGCCATAGAAGATGTCATGCGGCTTGCGCCGCCGGGCGTAGCCGCGCAGCCGCAGCGCGCGCAGCCGGTCGCCGGTTGTTAGCAGCGGATTGCCGAGCGTGGGCGCCAGCAGGCCGGGCGCGCGCAGCGGGTCGCCCATCTCATGCCACTTGCCCTCGCGCACCAACGCAGCGCCGGGCCTGAGCTTCTTCAGCCGCAGGGCGGCGTAGTCGAGGTTGCGCCGCGCGGCGGGATAGGCGGTGAACAGAACCTGGAAGCCTCGGTCGAGCAGGAAGCCGTCAGGGCTGTGGTCGGTGCGCACGCGTCCGCCCACGTGGTCGGCGGCCTCGATGACGCGCACTTGAAGGCCCGCCGCCATCAGCGCCTTCGCGCACGTCAGGCCCGCCAGTCCAGCTCCCACTACCAGGATCATCCGCTTCCCCTATTTCACGTATGCCATACATCGTATCCAGTGACGCTCACCGCGAGCGGAATGGCCACCACGAGGAGCCGCGCGGCTTGTTGATCTCCTTCTGCATCTCCTCGATACGCTCGCGGGCGGCGCGCTCCAGCGCTTCGTCGCCTTCGGGCGTGGGGAAGGTGGCTTTGCAGGATGAGCAGGTCGTGGCGCCAGGCGGGTTGACGGCGCCACACCACGGGCAGGTCTTGCCATCGCCAGCCACCGGCGCGGCAGGCCCGACGGGCGCCGCCTGGTCAGACCCAGCTGGCCACATAGGCGGAGGCGGTGGGACAGGCGGCAGGTATGGAGCGGCCGCGGCGGGCGCGGACGCCACCTGGTCAGCCTCGGCGGGCTGCGCGGGCTCTGTGGCGACGGCGACAGCGCCGGACTCGCTTGGCCCAGGTTCCGCCGCCAGGCTCGCGCCACATGCGCCGCAGAAGCGCGCCAGCGGCACAGTCTCACCACAGGTGGGACAGATGGCGACCGGCTGAGACCCGTCGTCTGACGCACCGCCGGGGGTATTCGGGATACCATCCATAAATCTGACTCCTCCCTCTCCACCTTCGGGCGCGCTCCCGGCGCTCCCGGCTCCCCTTCACCAATAATGCGCCTACCAGAGGGGATTGATGAGCAGGCCGGTGATCAGCTTGGGATAGAAGTACGTAGACTTCTGCGGCATGCGGTCGCTCGCGCGCGCCACATCGCGGATCGCGGTCGGCGGCGTGGGATTCAGCAAGAAGGCGAGCTGCGCGCCGTTCTCGCCGGTGCGAACTGCCTCGATGGCGGCGCTCGCGTCCCGCGTGTACGCAACGTGCTCGCCCCCGCGCACCATCTGCTCGTTGACGCCCAGCGCGCGCGCCAGGATCAGTTCGTGCAGCGACGCTACATCCAGCCGCCGCCAGGCCGCCGAGACGCCGACATGCTCGCCGGAGCGCGCGGGATCCAGCGCATCCATCGCCGCCTCGCCCGCGGCCGTCTGGCGCAGCAGAAAGGCGCCGCCAGGGGTCAGCAGCGCGAAGGCGACGCGCTGGCCGCCCTCGCTGGCGGCGGCCAGTTTGCCCACCGTCTCCGCCACATCCAGCGTCGCCAGCTCGCCTGGCTGCGAGAGCGGCGTCATCTCGAAGTATGTCTCCAGATCGTCGCGCAGCGTCGCCAGTCGCTCCGGAGCGGCGCCGCGCACGATACGGTGGGTCGGCAGCACGACCAGGCCGGGGTCTTCGATCGCGCTGAGCGCCATGAGGGTGAAGTTGGCGGCGTCGTCGGGCGCCAGCTCGCGGCGTGTCTCGCGCAGCTCTTCACGATAGGCCAGCGCGGTCTCATAGCGGTGGTGGCCATCGGCGATGTAGAGCTGGCGGTCGCGAAAGAAGGCCGCGACGCGCGCGGTCAGCGCGGCGTCGCGCAGCGGCCAGAGGCGGTGCTCCTCACCGGCCTCATCCGTGAAGGTGACCTCCGGCTTGCGGCGCGCGGCTTTGCCAAGCAGCGCCGCAAGCTCGCCATCGGGGTCGTCATAGAGCGCCATGATCGGGCTGAGCGTCGCGGCGGTGGCGCGGGTCAGCTTGAGCCGGTCATCCTTGGGCTTGCTCAGGGTGCGCTCGTGCGGCAGGATGACGCCTTCCTCCCATGGCTCGATACCCACGCGGGCAAAGAGGCCGCGTCGCTTTCGGGCGCCCCCCGCCCCCGGGATGGTGAACCGCTGCTCGTAGAGGTAGAGCGCGGGCGCGTCCTGACGCAGGACGCCGGAGACGCGCCACTCGGCGAAGGTCAGCGCGGCGCGGGTGTAGCGATTGTCCAGCTCATCGTCGCCGGTCTCATCGCGCCCGAGCTCCAGCCGGATGATATTGTGCGGCTCGCGGTCGTAGTAGCGGGTTTGGGCTTCGGGTGAGATGACATCGTAGGGGGGTGTGACGACGGTGGCCAGGTCGCTCTCCGGCGCGTACCGGATACCGGGCAGGGGCCGGACATCGGCCATGTGCGAACGCTCCTCTGAAGATCCAGTATCAGTCGCTCAGTTGAGCACAGTATATCAGCATCGCGCGCTCGCGCCCATGCGTGGGGCCAGCAGGGATAGGGCTTGTGAATTGTCCTGGTTTTCCAGGCTACCGCCCGCATCCTAGCCCGCGAAGGCGGGCTTTGTGGCCGGGAGGCCCGTAGCTGCGGCTTGAGCCGCCAGGCTGGACGCGTGCGGCATAGGGCACGAATAGCCGCCAGCCTCCGAAAGCGCGCCCATGTGATATCGCCAGCATGAGCTGGCGCCTAACCCCTCGCTCGATCGCCACGTGGCCGGAAGGCCTCATCAGAGATGTATGATAGAATCGCTGGTGGCCCCGGCGGGAGATGGCGTATGACATGGGGCGGCTCCACTGGACGCCGCCCAGAGGGATCAGCGGGACAGGAAACGGCCGCCCATACAGGATTGGACGTCATGCGCCTTTCGTGTCCCACCATGCGTCCCACAAATGATGTGTCTCATCATGGACGAAGGAGGAAGAAACGACATGGTAAAAGCGACACAACAAGCCTCAGTACGATGGGATGGCGCGCTTACCAACGGCAATGGCGTCATCTCACTGAAGAGTGGCGCGGCGAGCGATCTGCCCGTCTCGTGGGCCTCGCGCACCAACAATCTGAGCGGCAAGACCAGCCCGGAAGAGTTGCTTGCCGCCGCCCATGCGAGCTGCTACGCGATGGCTTTCTCCGGCGCGCTCGATAGGAGCGGCACGCCGCCCCAGCAACTCTCCGTCGTGGCGGACTGCACGTTCGAACAGACGGACAGCGGCTTCAAGGTCAGTCGCGTCGTGCTGAACGTTGAGGGGCAGGTGCCAGGCCTCACACAAGAGCAATTCGCGGAGGCCGCGCGCGCCGCGGAAACGGGCTGCCCCGTCTCCAACGCCTTGCGCGGCAATGTGGACATCACCGTAACGGCCCGGCTCGTCTAGGACATCGCCAGGATTCCGCGACTGCCGCCACTCCCGCTCCATCACGCGGAATCGCGCCGGGGCTACCAGCGATGATCCCAGACGCGCGTCCGAGCGAGCGCGCACAGAAAGGCGCTGGGCGCAGCCCATAGCGCCGCGCAGTCATACGTCAGAGAGCCGCCAGTCACGGCGCTCCGCTGATGATCACCATCGGTCGCTTCGTCGAGCGACGTGTAGCGGCGCAGCCCGTTCATGCCTACGCGAGCGGCTGCGTCGCTACCGTTTTTCCGCTTGTGCGCGGGCATCGGTATGACGACCCTATCGGCTGGCTGATGCGCTTGTAGGCGCGCCTACCGCACACAGGGAAACGAGAGGGTTTCCTCATGGACGAAGACAGCGCCGCGTTGCTCCTGTTCGATGGCGGTCACAGCCAGCCCTTCTCCTCGGCGATATGGGCCGCCTCGATGCGGCTGCGACCGCCCGTCTTCTGCATCGCGCTGGAGAGGTAATTGCCGACCGTGCCCTCGGAGAGCGCGAGCTGCGCGGCGATATCGGCGACGCTCGCGCCAGGTTTGGCCGCCACGAGCGCTTCACGCTCGCGCTCCGTGAGCGGGCTGGCGCCGTCGCTCAGCGCGATCAGGGCCAGCTCAGGATCAACGACGCGTTGCCCGGCGGCCGCGCGCCGGACGGCGGCGGCCAGCTCGGCGGGCGGGGCGTCTTTGAGCAGAAAGCCAACCGCCCCGCTTTCCAGCGCCCGGCGGAGGTAGCCCGGCCGCCCGAACGTCGTCA
>DASTKI010000085.1:0-17498 GCA_035716045.1 Ktedonobacterales bacterium | reverse complement strand
GGGCTTCCCGGAATGTGAGTACAAGGCGCCATATGTCGTGAAGACGGGAGCCATCTGCCCGAAGTGCGGCGGTGATCTGATCGAGCGCAAGGGGCGCAAGACCGGCAAGGTGTTCTATGGCTGCGTCAACTACCCGACCTGCGATTTCGTCGCCTGGGACCGGCCGCTGACGCTGCCCTGCCCGGAGTGCGGCGGGCTGCTGACCCAGCCCAATGGCAAGGCCGAGGCGGCCTGCGTGAGCTGTGGGGCGCTGGTGGCTGGCGTCGCGGAGGGCCAGCCGCAGGTCGTCGGTCACCGTGCGCCAGCAGCCGAGCGCCCGCGGCGCGCGCGCCGCGCTTCGTCCGATGGCGCCGCCGCGGCCGCTCCACGGCGCACGGCCACCCGCGCGACCGGGACGCGTAGCGCGACGACGAAGCGCACGACGACGAAGCGCACGACGACCACCCGCGCCAAGACAGCGAAGGCTACTACGAGCGCCACAACCGCAAAGACGACGAGGGCGACCCGCGCCACAACCACGACGAAAGCGCGGTCCGCTACCAAAGCGCGCACATCCTCGACGACCGCGAAACGCGCCACAACGCGCAAAGCCATGGAGCCCGCGGCGTCCTAACGATAGCGGCGGGGACGGCGCGAGCAGGCGGCGAGACACGCCGGCTTGAATCCGGCATGAATGAAGAAGAACGAACGCGATGACACAACGAGTGACCGGCGAGATGCATGCGACGACGATTCTCGCCGTGCGGCGCGAGCATGACGTGGCGATGGCGGGCGACGGCCAGGTGACGGTCGGCGACGTGGTGATGAAGCACACCGCGCGCAAGATCCGCCAGCTTGCCGGAGGGCGCGTGCTGGCGGGCTTCGCTGGCTCGACCGCCGACGCGCTGACCCTGTTCGACAAATTCGAGGCGATGTTGGAGCGCTACCAGGGCAACCTGCGGCGCGCCGCCGTCGAGCTGACCAAGGAATGGCGGACGGACAAGTATCTGCGCCGGCTGGAGGCGATGCTGCTAGTGGCCAGCGCCGAGGAACTGTTGGTGCTGACGGGCGACGGCGATGTGATCGAGCCGGATGACGGCGTGGCGGCGATTGGCTCTGGCGGCGTGTATGCCCAGGCCGCGGCGCGCGCGCTGGTTCGGCACACTTCGATGGGGGCGAGCGAGATCGCCCGCTCGGCGATGGACATCGCCGCTTCGATGTGTATCTACACGAATGACCGCATCCTGCTCTTCACACTCGGCGACGAGCAGCCCGTCAGCGCGACGGACGAGAAGACGGCGCCAGCCAAGCGTGCGGGCGCCCGCGCGGGGGCCTGAGAAATTCGCGTCGCTGGCGTATATAATATAGGTATGAGCATGACACGTGACACGCGCGCCGGGAGCGGCGTGGCGCTTCTGGGTGTGTCCGAAGGCAGGAGTAAAGCCATGAAAGACCTGACTCCCCAGCAGATCGTCAGGGAGTTGGATCGCTACATCGTGGGGCAGGCGGAGGCCAAGCGCGCGGTCGCGATCGCGCTGCGCAACCGCTACCGCCGCCTCGCCCTGCCGCCGGAGATGCAAGCGGAGATCACACCCAAGAACATCTTGATGATCGGCCCGACGGGCGTAGGCAAGACCGAGATCGCCCGCCGCCTGGCGAAGATGGCCGACGCGCCGTTCGTCAAGGTCGAGGCGACCAAGTTCACGCAGGTCGGCTATGTCGGGCGCGATGTCGAGAGCATCATTCGCGATCTGATGGACGCTTCGGTCGCGATGATCCATGACGAGCGCGCTAGCGCGGTACGCGAGCAGGCCGTGCGCGTCGCCGAGGAGCGCATCATAGACATCCTGACCGAGAAGGCGGTTTCCGAGCAGGTTGAGACGCCGGAGCCCGCTGAGCCGGTTCCCGCGCGCGCCACCAGCCGGGGCGGTCGCTCCAAGACGACGTCCCCGGTCGTCACGCCCGCCGCGCCCGCGATCGCGCCAGCGCTGGCGAGCGTCAAGGCCACCGGCGCGCGCGGCGCGCGCCGCGTGAAGGCGCAGACGCGCAAGCAGGTCGCGGAGCGCCTGGCGCGTAACGAGCTGGACGAGCAGATCATCGAGATTGAGCTGGAGCCGGATGAGGGCTATCCTTCTGTCTTCGAGTTCGTCGCCGGTATGGGCGATGACTCGGGCGATGGCTTCCAGGAGTTCCTCAGCGGCATCCCCAGCGGGCGCCGCCGCATGCGCTCCGTCTCCGTCAAGGAGGCGCGGCGCCTGCTGGCCCAGGAGGAGGCCAACAAGCTGATTGACTTCGAGCAGGTGGTGGAGGATGCCACCCAGCGGGTCGAGCAGTCGGGTGTGGTCTTCCTCGATGAGATTGACAAGATCGTCGGCAGCAAGGTGGACACCGGCCCAGATGTGTCGGGCGAGGGCGTCCAGCGCGACCTGTTGCCGATCGTCGAGGGCTCGACGGTGATGTCGCGCTTCGGCCCGGTCAAGACGGACCATGTCCTCTGGATCGCCGCTGGCGCCTTCCATAACGCCAAGCCATCGGACCTCATCCCGGAGCTCCAGGGGCGCCTGCCGTTGCGGGTCGAGCTGCGCGCGCTCAGCCGCGACGACTACGAGCGCATCCTGCGGCAGCCGGAGAACGCGCTCACTCGTCAGTATGAGGCGCTGCTCGCGGTAGATGGTGTTACCCTGCGCTTCACCGACGATGGACTCCAGGAGATGGCGGGCTGCGCCGCGCGCATGAACGACCGAGTGGAGAACATCGGCGCCCGGCGCCTGCACACGATCATGGAGCACGTCCTCGAAGACATCTCGTTCCGGGGTCCCGAGATGAGCGGCCAAGCCGTTACCGTGGACGCCACGTTCGTCAAGGAGCGCCTCGCCCCATTGATGGAGGACGAGGACCTCAGCAGGTATATCCTCTAGGCCGCGGTTCGTATCTCTGAAAATCCGAGGCCTCACGCTCCTTTGCGTGAGGCCTCGCGCTTGGTTCTACGCCGCCTGTTGATGCGGATGAGCTTCACATCGCTCGGCTACGCCCTGCATCGAGCAAGGCTTACCGTTTGCGCCCCTGCAACTAATCGCGATGCCTGATGCCGTTATTGTCAACGACATTCCAGAGACTAGCGGCATTGACGCCGCCACCGCTGAACAGCACAGCATCACCAGCGGAGCTGGCGGCGCCGCCGGCGATCGCGAGGCCAGAAGCAGGCGAGTCCGTGGGTTCGTTACAATTGTTGGCCACATCGCCGCAGTTCGTCCCGGACGTGGGAGCGGTGGCGGTCATGAACACGCCATGCGCCAGATTGTCCGAGCCATACGAAGTGGAGATGTAGTCGCCTACCATGCGGCCCTGGCTGGTATTGGCCACCCACGTCACATTGAACGGGCCAGCAAGCTGGGTAACGGCGCTCCATGTGCCGCCACCATTGGTTGAGGAGACGAAGCCTACGTCGAGCACGCAGGTCGTACCGCATTTGGATGTCGGATAGTAGTAGTAGGTCAAGCCCAGCTGGGCCGTCGCGCCGGACGTGCTCTTGTTTACGGCCAGACCAGGGATGAAGTGATCTACGTTGCTTCCTACCGCGTCGATCGGGATCCGGCTCACTGAGGACCAGGTTGTCCCAGTGCTATTCGTTGAGTGGCTGATCACCAGGTCGTTGGCCCGGCAGCTACGCTCAAAGCGGCAATCCGACCAGACGACATATACGGTTCCAGCGCCGTCAATCTCGGCGGTAGGCAGCGCGCCGGAGCGCAGGCTCCCCGCCTCAGTGTGATGCGAGATGGTGGCGATCGTCGTGACTGAGCTCCAACTGGCGCCGCCATCGGTTGAATGGAAGGCGCCGACGGCGCTCTCGTTAGCGTTGTCGGTCGGCACAATCACCGTGCCATCGGGCCGAACCACGGGCTGGCCGCCGATGACGCCCGAGTTATTCGACAAGGGTGCTCCCCACGTCAGGCCGCCGTCAGTGGAAGTGCTCATGCGGAGCACATTGCCCGCGCCGTTATCATCCCATTCGGTATAGCAATTGCCATAGAAAGGGCTGGTCGCGGTATCGTCGCAGACGATCCAGTTCTTGTCGGGGCTGCTGCTCGTATTCTCGGTTATCACCGGATTACCCCAGGTCAGCCCGCCATCAGTGGAGCGGTTAGTGACGACCGCTACCCCATGTACTCCGCCCGATTCAGATAGGGCCAGGGATGAGATCATCCAGACGTTGTGCCGGGCGTCATAGGCGACAACGGCATCCGACGCGCGATCATACGGGCCGCTGGCGACGTACTTCGTCAGACCTGGAAGCAGCCCACTCGTCCAGCTTGCGCCGTTGTCTGTCGAGGTAGCGAAGCCAATCGCGCATCCGCCGCCATCAAAGATGCGCGCCACCTGGAAGGCGCTGACAATCGTGGAGCCAGAGGAATAGGTGTCAGGCTCGACTTCAGTGTGGTGATAGGTAGTGTTCGTAGCAGTACAGGTCGAGGAGGTAAATGGGTCGCTACTGATTTGGGTCAACCCTACATTTGCGAACGCCACGCCCGGCGACGCAACTGCAAGAACGATGGCCATCGTGAGGGAGAAGATGAACCCGCCAGTGGATCCTAGGGTCGCGCGTGCTCGCCAGCTTGTCCGTGCCACGGGAAACATGCGCTATGCTCCTTTTGTAGGCTTCCGCGCGACGGTGCGCAGATCGCCTGCCGTGGCGGTTCATATAACATAACAACAGGCAGGCTGTCAATGGAGCTGGCTAGGTTCAAATGCGTAGATGATTGGCGGTACTGGCGCGGGCTGATGGAGAGCGCTGGAGCGAGGCCGCGTGGCCGTGCGCGCGCTACGGCGACTGTAACGCCGCTCCGTATTTTCCACTAGACTTCAGCGCGCGACGCGGCCCTGCTCTACAATGGATGAACGAGCCAGCGCCGCCAACTGCTATAGCACAGGTGAAAGGCGGGTTTCTCTCCATGCGCAAGCTGGCGGCTCTGTTCCTGCTCTGTCTGACGTTCACACTGGCAGCCTGCGGCTCCACGACAACAGGCAATACCGGTGGCGGCGCAAGCGCCACGGCCACCGCCGCGCCGACCGACACACCCGCCCCGACCGCGACGACCGCGACAACCGGCCCAAGCGCGGCGACGATCAGCTTTGGGCGGGTCAGCTTCAGCGGCAATACGGATGTAACCATCAAGGCTGGGCAGGCCGTCCTGTTTGACGACCCCGAGTCGAGTGGCGGCACGCATATCCTGGTGATCGGGCACAACGGCCAGTTCACAGCGATGAGCGGCGCGCCGAGCGAGTTCAACTCGGCTGACGGTACAGCGTTCTCCCCAGGCGATCAGAAGACGATCACCTTCGCGCATGCTGGGACCTTCCCCATCACCTGCACCATCCATCCTTCGATGCAGGTCACAGTGACGGTCAAGTAGTAACAGCATACCAGCGGCGCGAGGCGCGGCAGCGGCAGAGAGCCGTTACCGCGCCTCGATCTGCGCTCCCATGCGGCGCAGGTCGTCATAGAACCATGGATAGCTCTTGGCGACGGCGTCCGCGCCGTCAATGGTCAGGCCCGCGCGGCTGCGGATGGCTATAATCGCCAGGGCCTGGGCCAGCCGGTGATCGTCGTGGGCGTTGACCGAAACGCCGCCCGCGATGCCGTCGAGCTGCCCGCGGGCGATGACGCCATCTGACAGCGGCGTGACATCCGCGCCCGCCCGCGCCAGCTCCGCGCAAAGGTCGCCAATCCGGTCGCTCTCCTTCAGTCGCAGGTTGGCGCCGTTGATGAAGCGCGTCTCGCCTGGCGTCATACAGGCCAGGGCGACGAGCGCCGGGACGCTGTCTATGATTGGGTCGCAGTCGAGCTCCCGAACGGGGGCGACTGTGTTCCTGGCGCCGCCCAGGGTGGCCAGGGTCCTTCCGTTCGCCTCATCGGGCCGCTCCGCCAGCGGAACGTCCAGCGTATCGAGCGCCGCCACCAACGCGCGCGCGCCCTCATCGGCCGGCGCCAGCCCCGCCAGCCGCAGCGGCGCATCCAGCGCGCGGGCCGCCGCCACCAGCGCAGCGGTGGAGGGCATGTCGCCCGGCGTCCGGTACTCACGCGGCTGGAAGCGCTGGCCGCCTGGAATGGTGAATCGCAGCAGATCAGCGCTGGCGTCCACTCGCACACCGGCCTCCGCCAGCGCGCGCAGGGACATACGAATCAGTGGCGCCGAGCGCAGCCCGTCCGTCACGGTGATATCCAGCCCATCCCGCAGCAGTGGCCCCAGGTAGAGTAGCGCGCTGAGATATTGCGAGCTTCGCGCGCCTGAGACGCTGACCGCGCCACCTATCGGCGGCCCGCCGCGCAGCGTAATGGGCGGCAGCCCACCCGGCTCGCGCGCCTCGACCTCCAGCCCCAGCGCGCGCAGGGCGTCGAGCAGGTCGGCATTGGGGCGGCGGCCCAGCGATTCGGGGTGGTTTGTCTCGAAACGGACGTCAGGCAGCAGGGCGCCGATGCCCAGCAGCAGCCGCAGCGCCGCGCCCGCGTTGCCGGCCTGGATCATCCCATTCGCTGGCCGCGCGGGACGCCCCCCGCAGCCCCGCACATGTAGCGCCCATGCGTCATCACTACCTCGCTCCCAGCGCGCCTCCGCGCCCAACGCCCGCATCGCCCGGACGAGGACCGCCGTGTCGTCGCTCAGCGCCGGAGCGTGAACCACGCTCTCGCCCTCAGCCAGCAGCGCGTTGAGCAGGTAGCGCAGGGTGTAATATTTCGAGCCTGGCAGGCGGGGCGCGCCCTCTGGGGCCAGCCGGGCGCCCTGCCCACCCACGAAGACGCGCGCTGGTGGGCGAGCGAGAGACGGCAATTCGGCGTACTGGCCAGCCTGCGTCATGTATTCCTCCAACCATGCGTCAGTCGTCGCGTATGCTTGAGGATATTGTACGCCTGCCGCTCGAATATGAGCGATGCGCGGTTTCTCAGAGCGCGCGGCGTCATGTGGAGGGGAATCATGAGGATCGCAGCGATCATCCTGGGCGCGCTTGCGCTTGTCGCCACAGCGGGCGGCATTTTCTTCTACTGGATTGCCTCTGCATTCATCTGCTTCGACGTTTGCCCGCCCGTCTCATTCGTTGGCCAGCGGTTGTCCAGCGCCGCCGCGTTGTCATTGGGGCCGGGGCTGCTCCTGTCGCTGGCCGCCTGTATACTGAGTTTGCTTGCGCTGCGCGCGCAAGGCCGCTCGACCGCGTTCCTCGTCACTCTGGCGGCGCCGTTCGTCGTTATCATCGCCGCCGTGCTCATCCTGTATGTTGCGGGCGGTAGCCTCACGCCGGTCGCCGTTTCCGGCCCACCAGAGGTCGCCCCAGCCAACAGACAGGTCTCCTCGGATTGGCTCAACGCCACCCGCTACGCGGTCATGCCGCTCATCATCTGGCCGCTCGTCTCGTTCATCGCCGTGCTGCTGCGGCCAGGGACGCCGCGCTGAGGTGGCTTGTAGCTCGACCTAGCGCTCCTGCGCGCCGCGGAGGAGAGAGGAACCAATGAGAACAGCTGCTATCATCCTGAGTGTTCTCGCGCTCACCGTTACGGCGCTGGGCATGCTCGCCTACGTCTACGGCGAATCATTTCTGTGTTTTAGCAGATGTCCATCTGTTTCATCAGCCGGCGAGGCGGTGGTTGTCTGGGGAGCGATCGCTCTCGGTCCTGCGCTGCTCCTGTCCCTCGTCGCCTGGATTCTCAGTCTGCTCCTTGCGCGCGCTCGAGGTCGCTCCACCGCCTTCATCGTCACACTCATGACCCCGATCGCAGTTATTGCCGCCGGCGCCTTGATTCTTTATCTCATTGGCGGCGTTGCTCCGGTCGCCGCGGCTGGCGATATGACTTTTCCGCCAGCCGACCGCCAGGTATCAGATGGATGGGTTGGCGCGTCGTTCGTTGCGCCGGGGCCGCTCATCATCTGGCCACTCGTCTCATTTGTGGTGGCTCTGATGAGCGCGCCAAAGTCGCCAGCTTCACTATCGCCCGCCACACCAGTGTGAACGCGCGGGAAGGGCTGACCGCTTACCTATTTCCATGCGCGGACTGGCAGTCTGAGCGCTGGCGTTCTGGGTCCTTCTGATTAGCGCTCGCGCTCAGGCGGGAGCCCGCAGGGTCTGCTGCGGTGACAGCTTCATCGGCCCCGAAGCGGGTCTGAGTGGTATACTGGCGGCTGACGCGACCAGCCGGGACTACGCGGCCTCTGATCGGTATACACTGCCCCCGGCGACGCCATCTTCCTGGAGACAGTGATGTCACAGACCGCCTCCCGTCAGGCGCAGGCAGCCGCCAGCGCCCGTCTAGACTCTGCGCGCGTAGAGCGATTCCCATTTTCGACCGTGCTCGTCGCCAACCGCGGCGAGATCGCCGTGCGTGTGATCCGCGCCTGCCATGACCTGGGGTTGCGCGCGGTGGCCGTCTATAGTGACGCCGACCGCGACGCGCCGCACGTCCGTCTGGCTGATGCCGCCGTCCGCATCGGGCCGCCCGCCGCTTCCGAGAGCTATCTGCGCATCGAGACGATCATCGAGGCCGCGCGCCAGAGTGGCGCAGGCGCGATTCACCCAGGGTACGGCTTCCTCTCTGAGAACCCCGACTTCGCCGACGCCTGCGAGGCGGCGGGAATCATCTTCGTCGGCCCATCCGGGCGCGTGATGCGCGAGATGGGCGAGAAGACCGCCGCCCGCCGCAAGGCGCAGGAGGCGAAGGTGCCCGTCACTCCCGGCTACGACGCGGGCGTAGCGGACGCGGCCGAAGCCAGGAGGCAGGCCGAGAGCATCGGTTTCCCCGTGCTGCTCAAGGCGGCGGCGGGCGGCGGCGGCAAGGGCATCCGCTTCGTCCACCGCGCCGACGACCTGGAGGCCGCCCTGCGCCTGGCGCGCAGCGAGGCCCAGGGCGCGTTTGGCGACGCGACGGTGTACATCGAGAAAGCGGTCGTTCCCGCGCGCCATATCGAGGTGCAGATCTTCGGCGACCGGCATGGTAACGTCATCCACCTGGGCGAGCGTGAGTGCTCCATCCAGCGCCGCCACCAGAAGCTGATCGAGGAGTCGCCCTCGCCCGCGCTCGATGGCGCCACCCGCGCGCGCCTGCTCGAATCCGCCGTCCGGCTGGCGAAGGCTGTCAACTACACGAATGCCGGCACGGCGGAGTTTCTGCTGGGTCCCGATGGCCAGTTCTATTTCCTCGAAGTCAACGCGCGCTTGCAGGTCGAGCATCCCGTCACCGAGTGGCGCGTCGGCCTCGATCTCGTGCGCGAGCAGCTGCGCGTCGCCGCTGGTATGCCGCTGAGCGTTCGCCAGGAGGATGTCATCTTCCGCGGCCACGCCATCGAAGCGCGCATCTCGGCTGAGGATCCGTCCAACCGCTTCCTGCCCGCGTCGGGGACCGTCGCCGCGCTGCGCGACCCGGCCGGCCCCGGCGTCCGGCTGGATAGCGGCCTCTATGAGGGTATGCGCATCCCGCTGTACTATGATCCGCTGCTGGCCAAGCTGATCTGCTGGGGGCAGGACCGCGAGGAGGCCATCGCTCGGCTGCGGCGGGCGCTCGACGAGTACGTCATCGCGGGCGTGCGCACGACGATCCCCTTCGCGCAATGGCTCATGCGCCACCCACGCTTCCTGGCCGGGGACTTCTCCACCGACTTCATCGCCGAGGAGTGGCGGCCTGAGGAGTTGGCGCTGCGGCCCAGCGCGCTCGACGGCGCGGTCAGCGATGGCGCGTCGCTTGATGACGAGCAGGTGGCCGCTCTGGCCGCCGCGCTCGTCGCGCGCGCGAGTGGGCAATCGCTGGCAGCCCGCCGCCAGGCCGCAGGCGCTGGCGAGCCTGAGGAGGGCTGGGAGTGGCGCCTGGCGGGGCGGCGCGAGGCGACGTCAGGCGCGGGATGGTAGCGCGAGGAGACACCAAGACATGGCCGATACGCTGGACACATCTGATACACAGGACGCAACCGCTCATACCAATCGCCCAGCCAGTGAGCGCACGCTCATCGTTCGCTGGGAGGACCCAGCGCTGGGTCCGCGCATCGCGGCTGAACGCGGCCTGAACGGCATCGAGTACCTGCGCGCCATCATGCGCGGCGAGATTCCGCCGCCGCCCATCACGCGGCTGATGGGCATCGAACTGGCCTCAGTCGAAGAGGGACGGGTCGTCTTCGCCGCAACGCCGGGAGAGCAGCACTACAACCCGATCGGCGTGGTGCATGGCGGCCTTGCCGCGACGCTGCTTGACTCCGCCATTGGCTGCGCCATGCAGACGAAGGCGCCACCGGGATACTTCTACACGACGATCGAGCTCAAGATCAACTACATGAGGCCCTTGCTGGCGGGTATGGGACGGGTGTTTGGCGAGGCGACTGTCTTGTATTCGGGGCGCCAGACAGCGTTCGCCGAGGCGCGGGTCGTGGATGCGAACGGCAAGCTCTACGCGCATGCGACATCAACGTGTATGATGATTCAACCCCAGGTGAGGTGAGGGCTGGCAGCGATCCGGCGCCCAGGGGGATGGGCGCATGGATGAGTTCGTGTGAGTTCGTAGGAGGAGGCGCGCATGGCGCTGCGGGTGATGACCTATAACATCCTCAAAGGCGGCGGCGAGCGCATACCCTATATCCGGGACGTGATTCGCGGGCAAAGCCCCGACGCTATCGCTATCCAGGAAGCGAACGACCGTGACCTGATCGAGTCGCTGGCGCGCGAGCTGGAGATGCGGCTGGTCTATGGCGAGGCCAACTCGGCCTACCACATGGCCTGGCTGACTTCCCTTCCCATCCGCCGCAGCGAGAATCACCGCCTGCCGGAGCTGCGCAAGACGCTGCTGGAGCTGGAGGTTGAATGGGCGGGGCAGCCGCTGCGCCTCTATAACATCCATCTGAAAGCCAACCCCGAAGGCGAGAGCCAGCGCATGGAGGAGATACAGGCCATCCTGCGCGTGGTCGGCCCGGCGAGCGCGGAGCCGCGCCTGCTCGTGGGCGACCTCAACTCCATTGGCCCGCACGACCGGTATATCGGTGACATTCAGTTTCCCGATGAGGACGTTGCCTTCGCCGAGCGCGCATACCGGTTGCCGCGACAAGTCATCCCAGCTGTGCTGGCCGCCGGATACGTGGATATCTATCGCGCGTTGCGCCCTGAGAGCGAGGGCTATACGGCCAAGACACCCACTCCAGTCGTGCGGTTAGACTACATCTTCGCCTCGCCCACGCTGGCGGCGCGCGCGGTGAGCTGCGACCGCGTCGAGGGTTCGCTGCCAGTCTATACGTCTGACCATCTGCCCGTCCGCGCGGACTTCGAATAGCGCGAGTGCAGCGCGGGTGGCGCTCGAAAATATTCGTGTAACGCGGGTGCGGTCTTTCGCGATAAGGGAGCATATCGGGCGTGAATGGCGCGCCCGTGGAGACGAGAGAGTGCACGGCCGCCTATGCTCCAGCAACCGCTCACACGACCTGCCACCCATGAAGGCTGCGATGACCTCAGCGAAGCGCTAGCCGCCGAGCGCCCGCGCCTGGCGCGGCTGTGCCAGCGCCTCACCGGCGACGCCGCAGCCGCGGAGGACCTCACGCAGGAGACGCTCCTCACGGCGTGGCGCCTGCGCGATCGGGTCAGCGCGCCGGAGGGGCTGGGCGCCTGGCTGGCCGCCATCGCCCGCAACCATTGCCGCCGCTGGGCGCGCGCGCATGGCGCGGATCGTCAGCGCGTCATCTCCCTGGACGGCGATGGCGACGACTCGCTCGCTGAGTGGCGAGCGTCGTCGCTCGCGGTGGATGAGGGCGACCCAGTTGGGGCCATCGAGCGCGACGAGGTGGCTGAGCTGGCCCGGCGGGCGCTGGCCCTGGCGCCAGCGGCGGCGCGCGACCTGCTGGCGGCGGTCTATCTGGCTGAAGCGACCACCAGCGAGGCCGCCCAGGCCCGGGGCGTCAGCGAAGGCGCGCTGCGCGTCCGGCTGACGCGGGCGCGGCAAGCGATACGTGAGGCGTTGGGCGCGGATGATGATTTACGCGCCCAGCTTGATGATCTGGGCCTGACGCTGCCCGCCGCGAGCGGTTGGATCGAATCCCGCATCTGGTGCCCGTTCTGCGGCGCGAGTTATCTGCGCTACCGTATTGATCGCGAGACCGGGGAATACGCCTACCACTGCGCGGGCGACTGCGCAGGTCATGCCGTCGCGGGCGGTGTCAGGGCGCTCGAGCTTGTGCGCGCGATCAGCAGCCCCAAATCGCTGCTCGCGCGCCACTGCCTCATACTCGACTCCGGTTACCGCACGGCTCTTCGCCGAGGCTGGGACGACTGCATATGCGGCGGGCGCGGCGCATACCGGCTTGTGCGTCCCAACGAGGAGCCTCCTGGCTCGCCCACGCCTTTTGGGATCACTGGGGCGTGCCCGTATTGCGGCATCGTAGATGGCGCGAGCGCATGGCATCTCGCGCTGGATACCGTCGAGGCGCAGCGTTTCTGGCGGCGCTATCCACGCATCCGCGCCCTACCGATGCGCGCCGTGGAGCGCGACGGGCGCGACGCTATCATCACGGGTTTCGAGGCCGTCGGCGCGCCAGCCCGGCTGGATATTATCTCCGACGCCAGCGACTATACCGTGCTCCTCGCCGAGGTCAGCCACGCGGGCTGACGGTGCGGCTCTGCTCCGGCTTCATCTCTCTACCTGAAACGCGCGTCAACAGAGGTCGTGGCTGGCCGCGTCCCTGTGGCGACCGTTCTGAGAGGACTACGTTCATGCTCGCGACGCTGCGCAACCGCGATTTCACGCTGCTGTGGCTTGGTGGTCTGATCTCGCTGGCTGGCGACTGGACGCTGAATATCGGCTTGCCGATCGCGCTGTTCGCCCTCACGCATTCGATCCTGGTCCTGAGCGTCGCGATGGTGGTGGCCATGCTCCCCAGCGTGCTCTTTGGCTCGTTCGCTGGCGTCTTCGTTGACCGCTGGGATCGCAGGCGTACGCTGATCGTCAGTAACCTGCTGCTGGCGGCGCTGCTGCTGCCTATCCTGCTCGTGCGCTCTGATAGTCTGGTCTGGATCGTCTACCCGATCATGTTCCTCGAATCCTGCCTGGAGCAGTTCACCCGCCCAGCTGAGAGCGCGCTGCTGCCATCGCTGGTCGGCGCGGAACACATCCCGCCCGCGAATAGCCTGCTCTCCGTCTCCAACAATCTGGCGCGGCTGCTCGGTCCAGCGCTCGGTGGACTGATCGCTGCATACTTCGGCCTCACGGGCGTCGCGCTGGTGGATGGCGCGACATTTCTGCTGGCGGCGCTGCTGATCGCGCTGATTGGCTGGCGCGCGCCCGCCGTCAGCGAATCCGCCGCATCCACTGGCGAGCATCCCTTCATGAAGGGCCTGCGCGAATGGCTCGACGGCTTGGGGGTGATCTTCCGCGAGCGCACGCTGGGGCTGATCTTCGCTGTGGTCGCCATCACCTCGATCGGCGAGGGTGTGATGAGTGTGCTCTTCGTCGTCTTCGTTGTCACCAACCTGCATGGTGGCGCGCAAGACCTGGGAGACCTGATGAGCGCGCAGGCGGTCGGCGGGCTGATCGGCGGCGTGCTCTGCGGGCTGCTGGGGAGCCGGCTGGTCTCGCGCTGGTCGCTGGGGATCAGCGCGATGATCTTCGGCGCGATTGATCTGGCGATCTTCAACGCGCCGCGCTACTTCGCCGAGATGGTGGCGCTGCCGTGGCTCTCGTGGCTCTCGCCGGTCACGCTGGTGGCGTTCGAGCTAGGGCTGTTCGTGATGGTTGGCATTCCCGCCGTTTCCATGTTAACCGGCCTTCAGTCGCTGCTGCAATTGCGCGCGCCAGAACGCTATCTCGGCCGGGTCTTCGGCGCGCTGGGCGCCTGCATGGCACTGTTCGCCATCGCGGGGGCGGGAATCGCCGGCTGGCTGGGACCGCGATTTGGCGCGGTCACGCTGCTCAACATCCAGGGCGGGGGATATGTGGTGGTCGGCCTGATCCTGCTGCTATTCATCACAGGCGCGGCCGCTATGCGCGCGCCGGATGCGCCGGCGCCGGGAGGCGAGACGGCGTCGGCATCGGTCACAGTCCCTTGACGATGATGAGCAGGTCGGTGTTCCCAGCCAGCTTGGCGTCGGGAGCGATGGTGATCGTCACGTTTTCACTGTCACCGCGCGTGCCGATGATGTTTACCGTCGAGAGGTTGTCGAAGGTCTGGATATTCTGCCAGCCCTTGCCGGACAGACCCTGCGTGTAGAATGTCGCCACCGCGCTGACGGTATCCGACGTGCAGTAGCCGAACTCCGCGCTGTCGCTGCCGATCTGCGTCGCCAGCTGAAGGCGCCCGTTCGCATAGGCGGGTATCTCCGCGGGTACGCTGGTTGTAACCGGCAAGGGTGACGACGGCGAGCAGATGTCCTGCACTCCGGCCTGCGCGGCCCCACCGGGGAGCGGCGTCGGGCTGGGCGACGGCGTGCCACTAACGGAGAGCGTCGCCGTCGCCTGCCCCGCTGTGGTGGCGGTGGGAGTCGCCGCGCTGGATGTGTCACCGGAGCTACAGGCGACCAGCGCCAGCCCAAGCGCCACAATCAGCCCCGCCGCGCGCAGCCGCCCACCACGCGGGCCGCGCCATGTCTCGCCAGCCCGCGCCACCATCCTTCGCGCCATCGCTTGTCAAACCTCCGCTGCCGCTCTCGCTGGGAGCCCCGCGCGCCCCTCCTATGGTAGCATGCCCGTCTAGCGGGCAGAGCCGTGCGGACCTGTGAGAGCGGCAGCGGTTCCCACTATCCTTGGGCGACAAAGCGCGCCAGAAGCTGGCCCACTTGATCGGGACTGTCATCCAGGATGAGATGGCCCGCGCCTGGAACGATCTCCAGCGTGGCGTGTTTCGCCTCACGGGCGATGCGTTGGCCCAGGCTCGGCGGCGTTACCGCGTCACGCTCGCCCCAGATGAGCAGCAGCGGGATATCGAGCTTGATCACGTCCGAGGCCACCGCGTTCATGTAGAGCGAGTTCAGCAGGCGGACATGCTGCAGGAGCATGTTCTTGCCCAACTTGCTGTTCCATTCCGCCGCATAGGCGTCCACACGCTGCGCGCTCAATCCCCGCGCCGAGCCGGTGGGCAGCGTCTGTTTCAACTCGCCGATCACCTGCTCCTGCGACATGTGCTGCGGCGCTTCCAGGTCCTGATGCTTGGCCATCTCTGGCAGCGGCCAGTCTGGCGCGAACGCCGTCTGGTAGGCGTAGGAGTTGACCAGCGCCAGCTTTGCCACGCCATCGCGATAGAGCCGCGTCGCCAGCGTCTGCGCCACGCCGCCACCCACGCCGAAGCCGACCAGAGTCACGTTGTCGAGCCCTAGCGTCTCGAGGGCGTATTTCAGGCAGTCGGCATGGCCCCAGACGGAGGTATCCGATGGCCAGGGCTTGTCGGACTGGCCGTAGCCGAGCATATCGAAGGCATAGACCGCGCGGCCCGTCGCCGCCAGCGGCGCCATGATCGGCTCCCAGACAAACGCGCCGCCGGGCAGATCGTGCAGCAGCACGATCGCCCCGCGCGGCCCGCTCGCCGCGTTCTGGACGGTATAGCTCAGCGTATAGTGGATGCTGCGCACGATATCACGCCGCGCGGCGGCTACGGGCGCGGCGCTCGCGCCACCCGCGCGACCTGGATCACCTGTCTCGCTCATACCGGAGATGCGCTCCTCGCTCAAATATCGCCCACCATTCCACTTCCCCTCTCCCCATGGGAGAGAGGGCCAGGGGTGGGGTCTACGCCCGTCCCGCCAGTGACGGCACATTGAAGAAGGCGTTGAAGCCCGCGTAGCGCGCGGTATCACCCAGCTCCTCCTCGATCGCCATCAGCCGGTTGTACTTCGCCACGCGCTCGGAGCGCGCGGGGGCGCCGGTCTTGATCTGCCCAGCATTCGTCGCCACCACCAGGTCGGCGATGGTCGTATCTTCCGTCTCGCCGGAGCGGTGGGAAATGACCGACGTGTAGCCGGCCTGGGCCGCCATGCTAATGGCCGCAAGCGTCTCGGTTAGCGTGCCGATCTGGTTTAGCTTGATCAGGATCGAGTTGGCTACGCCCTGGGCGATGCCGCGCGAGAGGCGCGCTGTGTTGGTGACGAAGAGGTCGTCGCCGACGAGCTGGACACGGTCGCCGAGCCGCTTCGTCAGCTCAGCCCACCCCTCCCAGTCGTCTTCCGCTAGGCCGTCCTCGATGGAGATGATCGGATACGCGCCGACCCACTCCTCGTAGAGCGAAACCATCTCTGCGCCCGTCAGCGTGCGGCCCTCGCGCGCCAGCGCGTACTTGCCGTTCTCGTAGAACTCCGACGCGGCGGGGTCCATGCCAAGGAAGATCTGCTCGCCCGGCGTATAGCCCGCCTTCTCGATGGCCGCCACTAGCACGTCGAGCGCGTCGCGGTTGGAGCCGAGCGACGGCGCGAAGCCGCCCTCGTCACCGACGTTGGTGTTGAGCTTGCGGTCGTGTAGCACGGACTTGAGCGCGTGGTAGACCTCGGCGCACCAGCGCGTGGCCTCGGCGAAGGTCGGCGCGGCGACCGGCAGGATCATGAACTCCTGGATGTCGGTCGAGTTCTCGGCGTGTTTGCCGCCATTGAGGATGTTCATCATTGGCACGGGTAGCGTGCGCGCGCTGACGCCGCCCAGGTAGCGATAGTAGGGTAGGTCCACCGCGTCCGCCGCGGCCCGGGCGACCGCCAGCGAGACGCCGAGGATCGCGTTGGCGCCAAGCGCGCCCTTGTTGTCGGTCCCGTCGAGCGCGATCATCTGCTCGTCCAGGCCAACCTGATCGAGCGCGTCGAGGCCGGTTAGCGCCTCCTGCAGGGCCTCGTTGACGTTGCGTACCGCCGTCAGAACGCCCTTGCCGCCGTAGCGCGCCGGGTCGCCGTCGCGCAGCTCCACCGCCTCGAATTGGCCGGTGGAGGCGCCCGACGGCACGATCGCCACTCCACGCGCGCCGCCCAGCAGCGTCACCGTCACCTCAACCGTCGGATTGCCCCGCGAATCCAGCACTTCCCGCGCGTACACATCGTCAATGATGGTCGCGTCACCAACGCTCGTCGCCACAATCGTCCTCCCACGTAGGGTGAAGTCAGGCCGAAAGCTCCATAGCCGCGCGGCGCCGCGCAGCCACATCATCGTTTCGATCGGGGGCGTCCCACGGGCCACCAAGGCCCTGCGCGCCCGCATACCATAGGGTATCATACACCTCCCGCTTTTGCCCGTCTTTCCCCGGCTGCCTGAACCCGGTGGGCGCCGCTGGGCGAACGGAGCATACGCGAGCGCGGCGGCTGGCGCGATCGCTGGCATCCGCGTCCAGTCTCATCGCGCTGGCGCGCCACGGCGCCGCGAGCACGAGTGTCAGATGGACGCTTCTAGCGTACGTCGAATGGCGCAAGAGGAGATGGGGGCGTGAGGACAGCCAGGTAGGCGTGTGAGCCGGAAAACGCTCGATACGATATATGACATGGATACCATAGCTTGACAGCAGAGAGGCAACATAGTCTTGACATCACGCTACCAGGCGCCCACTCTCGTT
>DASTKI010000084.1:0-26724 GCA_035716045.1 Ktedonobacterales bacterium | reverse complement strand
GTTGACCACGTCTGCGGCGCGATTGGCAAGGCCCTGACGTGAGGTGGGGCGCGGCCATTCATGGCCGGCGCACGACGGGGGCCGGGAGGGCGCGCGGCCATGAATGGCCGGCGCACGGCGCGCGAGGGCGTAAACGCGCTAGCTTTTGAAAGGTCAGGAACCAGCGCGTCTCACCCATCCAGCGGCGTGAACCGCGGCTGGCCCGCCTTATCGAAGTGTAGCAGATATAGCCGCCGGGCGGGGTAGGCCTTGCGCAGCGCCGCGTAGTCGCGCTCGCTCGTCGCGTAGGCGTAGATCACATCGCCACGCAGCAGCGGATCGTTCAGGCCAAACAGCGTATACCCGTAGAGCACCCTATTATCCGTCACCACGATCGCGTGGTGGACCGGCGGGGCCGACAGCGCCGCCGTCCGGAATTGCGTCTCCGCGCTCATCCCGTTGAAATCGGCATGCAGCGCGATCTGCCGGGGGAAGTAGTAGAGCGTGGCGCACGCCAGCAGCGCCATCATCACCACAGGCGCGGCGAGACCCGGCAGAGCGCGCGCCTTCCCCCCTCTCCTCCAGGGAGCGGGGCTGGGGATGAGGCCCCGCGCGTCCCTGCCCACCTCCATCAGCGTGATGATCCCGCGCGAAGTCAGCCCCAGGAAGAACGGTAGCGCCTCGAACAGATAGCGCGGGCCGAGATAGATCCCATGGTAGTAGAGGCCGAGGAAGGCGAGCGCCATCAGCAGCGCGCCGCCCAACAGGAACACATCGGCGCGGCGCGCGCGCCGCGCCAGGAATGGTAGCGGGATGAAGGCCAGCGTGAGATAGAATGGCCAGCCGTAGAGCGAGATGGAGAGGCTGGTCAGCAGTTCACCCAGAGTCACGAAGCCCGCGGCGAGGGTGTGCTGGCCATAAAAGCCCACCCCCGGCCCAAAGCCCCAGTGGTCGGGCGCATAGACCAGCATGCGCGGCGTCACGAGCGGACTGCCAGTCAGCAGAGCATTGTAGTCGAGGTAGATCGCAAGATACAGGGCGACAGCGGCCGCCGTCCAGGAGAGTGGCGCGGCCCACTCCCGCCGCCAGATCACTGGCCAGCGCTCGCGCCATGCCATCCATCCCAATCCAGCCACCGACGCCGCCACGAACAGCGCCGTCGTATCGCGCGTCAGCATCGCCAGCGCCCACAGCCCGGCGGCCAGCGGCAGGTTCCAGCCGCGCCCGCCCTGCGCGAAGCGCGTCAGCGCCCACAGCCCCCACACCAGATAGAACAGGGTGATGGTGTGACTCAGATAGCTCGCCGAGAGCCACAGGTAGAATGGCGAGATGGCGCCTAGCGCCACCGCCAGCGTCGCCACCCGCCGGTCATAGAGCCGCCGCAGCGTCATCCCCATCCCCACCAGCGCCAGCGCGCCCAGCAGCGGCTCGACCAGCCACGGGACCCCCAGCGCGACCCCAATCGCCAGCGTCGCGCTCGTCCCCGGCTCATACTGCGTAAACCAACGGCCATTGACCAGCGCCATGAACGGGCCGGGAAACTGCGCGGGCGCGGCGGGCGCGGGCGCATAGAGCCGCCCCGAGGCGAACACCCGCGCGCCGAACATATAGGCGCTGGCGTCGTAGATATGCGGCTGCGCGTGATACTGCGCCAGCGCGACCCACACCATAAAGCCAAACGCCACCCCAACCAGCGCCAGCCCGATGGGATGAATCGCGGCGCTCAGCGTCGCCCAGGCGGCGCGGAACCTCACCCCCAGCCCCTCTCCCATGGGGAGAGGGGAGCCAGGTTTCTTTCGCTCTTCAACGGGCAGCGGGGAGCCGCGCTTCCCCCTCTTCTCTAAGGAGAGGGGGCCAAGGGGTGAGATCCCCCTACTCACCCGGCCTACCGCCGCCTCGACGACCCAGACCAGGCCAAGCAGCGCCAGCGCCCACAGGAGGACCCGGATCAGCAGGTCGAGCGTCATCGCCGCCTGCGGCCACGTATCGCCCAAGTCATTGGGATAGAACGCCCTGATGGGCAAGATATCGGGCTGGATCACGCTGTACTGCGTGATCGTGATGACGTGGTCATTGCGATCAATCGTCAGCTCGATCACACCGCCATCGCTCAGCGCGACATCGAGCGAAGCTGGCGTCTCCGGCTGTCGCAGCGCCGCCGTCACGCGCTGGCTCGCGCCATCCGGCGCCGGCAGCGCCGTGCCGGAGAGCGGCGGCGCCGCGTCGCAGCGCGCGGCCTGCCCCTCCGCCGAGGCGCACACATCGCGCCAGCGGCTGAGGTCATCCAGCCCGCGCATCCAGGCGTAGAAGCGGTAGTACGGCGAATTGGCGACGCTGTGGAGATAGGCGGTGTCCAGGGTGTAGTTGTTCGTGCTGTCCGTGCCATCCAGCTGATACTCGTGGATGACCGCGTCGCGCGACGGCAGACTCACCGCCAGCAACCGCGCGTCGGTGGCGATGCGCCGCGTCACGCTGCCCGCGCGGATGGTCACGCCACCCGCGTCGCGCGTCACCTCTACCGGCAGCGACGCCCGCACACACACCGCGTCGGCCACCAGCAGCCCCAGCAGCAGCGCGGCGTAGAGCGCCAACCGCCGCGCCACTGGCCGCCCGCTCATTACCCATGCCCGCGCCGCCACACCGCCGCGCCGCGCCACCGTGACCTGCCGCCGCTTCATGCGCCTGTCTCCTCCTTGCGTCCCTCGCCGCCACACGTCACACGGCTCGCGCGCGCCATGTCACGTGCCGCCGCCAGGGCTGGCGCCAGTATAGCGGCGCGGCGGCGGCCTGTCTATGAGCGAGATCACATCGCGCGGCGCGTAACCCGCTTCGTATCCAATCGTGTGGAGACTTCGCCAGCTTGAGGCGAGAAAGGAGAGAGGCGCTACATGGCAAGGAACATCGAGCGGGAGCGCGCGACAGCAAGCGCCGCCGTATCGCGGCGTGGCATGCTACTGGGCGCGGGTGGCGTGGCGGCGGGAGTCGCGCTGGGCGGCCTCAGCAGTGTATGGCGCCCCGGCGTAGCGCAGGCCGCGGGAAGCGACAGCCCTGGCTCCGCCATCGTGCGGTTTCACACGATGGCGCCCGTCACCGGCGCGTTCGTCGGCGCTGGCGGGACCCCGATCCGAGGCATCCATGGCGGCGGCCTTCCCTGGGCGCTCGACCTGGCGGATGGCGAGTTGCGCGGCGATGGCCGGCTGCGCGTGCGCGTGAGGGGGCTGGTGCTGGCGGCTGGCCCGGCGACCGGCACGAACCCGATCCCGACCTTCCGCGCCATCGTCAGCTTTGAGAACGCGGCGCCGATCTTCACCGATCCCGTGCCAGCCTCCACAACTGGAGACGCCGAGATTGACACGCATATAGACCTGCCGCGCCCTGGCTTCGCCCCCATCATCTTCGTCGGCCCTGGCGCCTTTGTGGCCTGGTTCGCCGTCACCGGCGTCATGTAAGCGCGATGCGCGCCCAGGCGGCGGGCGGAATCCACGGCGCTGGGCTGGTCGGGATCCCCGCCAGAATTGGATTGACCGCCCATGCGGTCTGCTCCTGCGCGATGGGAATGACGACCGCGTCGTTGATCAGCGCGTCCTCGGCCTGCTGGTAGAGCGCGAGCCGCGCGCCCGCGTCCAGCGTCGCCTCAGCCTGCGCCGCCAACGCCCCCACTCGCGCATCCTGAACGCGCGCCGGGAAAGAATAGACAGGATTTCCCGGCGCGCTCACCAAATAGGTGAGCCAGTCCTGCGGGTCGGCATAGTCCTCGACCCAGGCGCTGCCCATGACCGCGGGCGACGGCTGCGGCGTAGTCCGCAGCGTCCCGTCATACGAGATGACAGAGAGCCGTAGCCCCGGCAGCGTCGCCCGCCAGCGCGCGATGATCGCCAGCTCCACCGGCGTCTGCCCCGCCCACTCCGGGCTGAACACCTGGATCGCCGGGCAGCCGCCTGCCATGCCGCTACAGTGGCTCGCGGCATAGCTGCGCCACAGCGCTCGCGCCCGCTCCACATCGCCCGCCAGCGGGGCCGTCGCGATAGCGCCGCTCAGCGGCGCGGGATACGCGCCCACCCCTAGCGGGATGAGATGGTCAGTCGCCACGCCGTTGACGATCTTCGCCAGCGCCGTCTTGTCCAGCGCCAGCGCCAGCGCCTGCCGCACCCGCGCGTCATCCAGCGGCGCCGTCCGCGCGTCGAGGACCAGGAAGTAGGTCGCCAGCGCGGGCGCGGTGTGATATGTCAGCCCATTTCGCCCCTTCGCCCCAGATGGGAGCGGCAGCGGGACATCGTAGACGATATCGTCAGTTGGCTGGATGGCGATAGCAGGCGGCCGAACGTCGGACGCTGGAAACGTTCCCTGCTGGGATATCGGCGACCGTACGGCGATATCCACCTCCCGCAGATGCGGACGCGGCCCCCAGTAGTCGCGCGACGCTTCGAGGACCAGCGCGCCATCGCTCTGCGCGCTCCATGGTCTCATCGCGGCGAGCGCATACATGCCGCTGGTCCCCTGCCCGCCGCCATCCGCCACATGCGCCGTCCACTGGGCGCCGTAGCGCGTGACGAGTGAGCGCTCCACGATCAGGCTGTACGGCTCGGCCAGCTTGGCCGCCAGCGCCGCATCGGGCCGCGCCAGGATGATCACGAGCGTCGTCTCATCCGGCGTCAGCAGCGCGTCGCCGATCAGCGTCGTCACGGCGGCTCGGTACCCCTTCGGGTGGCTCTGGCAATTCGCGACCAGCGCGGGCTCATCTTTCACCGCCATGAAGAACGCGCCAGCGTCCCCAAAACACTCCCCCATCGTGCGATTCAGGCTGAACGCGACATCTGCCGAGGTCAGCGGCGTCCCCTCCGCGAAGCGCGCATCAGAGCGCAGGTGGAACGTATACCGCAGCCCGTCCGCGCTCACCTCATAGCTCGTCGCAAGGGCCGAAACGGGAATATGCCGCGCGTCCAGCGTCAATAGCCCACTGTAGAGCAGCGACAGGACCTGCGCGCCCGCCACCGAATAGAAGTTGGCCTCGCCAGGATCCAGCATGCGCGCGAAGTCTCCCGCTCCCCTGCCCAGCATCGCCACCCGCGCCACCTGCTCGGCCTCCGGCAATGGCTTCGGCGCCTGCCGTTGCTGCTGCCCAGGCAGCGCCGGAGCCGCGCACCCCGCCAGCAGCGCCGCCAGC
This sequence comes from Ktedonobacterales bacterium, assembly GCA_035716045.1. Classification (GTDB taxonomy): domain Bacteria; phylum Chloroflexota; class Ktedonobacteria; order Ktedonobacterales; family JADMIN01; genus JAKAIY01. Next base: position 21,581 of record DASTKI010000084.1, on the reverse strand, counting down.
GCCAGCGCCAACAGCGCGCCCAGCCTGCGCCCGCGTTTCCCGCTCGTCATACGCGCCTCACCTCCTGGCCCCACCAGCCGCATGCCAGACCATCCGCGTGCCGATAGCGCAGAAAGAAGCGGGCAGGCAAGCGTCGCGTCCAAACCATCACACATCCTTGGGGGTACCAGATGGTCACGCTCGCCGCCTGCCTTCCGCTGCTCTTGAGACGCAGTGGTGGGCGCCGTGTTTACGGCGCGGGGACAGTTCCCATCCGGCCGCCAGCGTCGCATATCTTGGTTAAGGAACGGGACGTGGTAGCAATGGTGACGAGGATGAGCAAGCGGCGCTCCATCCAGACACCTTCCCCTAAGAACGCCCAAGCGCGCGACCAGCGCAGGGCGTCGCTCCCCTCTCCTGAGAAGAGATGGGCCGGGGTGAGGCCCTACCCGTCCATCCCACATGCGAATATGGCAAGCGAATTGCGGGTTGCCGCCGGACCGCTAGCTGCGATGTGTGGTAGAGACTGAAGGATCAACGCGAGATTCGAGCGCTGCCGCGCCTCTCCTGTTGTCGCGAGATCGCTCCACCTTCCATGCGACGTTAGCGGCAAGCCTGTTCGCGAATCGTGGATATTCATCCTGTAACAGAAGCATGGGCGGAGACCAAAGGTCTGGCCCGCCACAGTCGCATCACGCCTCCCATGGCGCCAGGCGAGCGATGCGTGGAAGTGAGGCGCCACGGCGCGGCGTCAACGGCGCGGCATCCCCCGACCTCCTCCAGCCACACTATCAGACGGCCAGGCCAAATCCTCCCAAGCTACCTGGAGAAAGCCCGCGGATGACGCCACAGCGCGCCAGAACACCCAGAACGAGAAGGAGACCTGTAGCAATGGCGCGAAGAACAGGCATGCTCTCAAGGAGGCAGTTTCTGATCGCCGGCGCGGCGGCTGGAGCGGCTCTGGCGCTGCCCTGGCGTTGGGACGCGGCGCACGCCGCCCCGATGCCGTCATCGCCGAACCTCACGAAGTACCTGGACCCGCTCTTCATCCCGCCCAAACTGTTCCTCAACACACCCGGCGCGACCGCCGCCCTCGCGATGAGTGAGAGCCACAACGTGTGGAAGTTCCACAGCCAGCTCCCGGCGGCCCCGCGCACGTGGGGCTACGGCGGGGCGCCTCTTCTGGGCCCCACGATCGAGGCCCGCACTGGCACGCCGATCACGATCACCTGGAGCAACAACCTCCCCGCCAACCACATCTTCACGCTCGACACCACCCTCGACTGGGCGGACCCGGACAACGGCACGACCACCCCGGCGGTTCCCCATCTGCATGGCGGGTTCAGCCTGCCCCAGTTCGACGGCCACCCCGAGTCCTGGTTCACCACGTCCCAGGTGACGCCGGTCAATACCGGGCCTCACTACATCACGAACACGTTCACCTATGGCAACGGTCAGCCGGCCGCGACGCTCTGGTATCACGACCACGCGCTCGGCATCACCCGCTTGAACGTCTACGCCGGCCTGGCGGGCCTGTATTTCCTCAGAGACTCGGTTGAGGACGATCTCAACCTACCCAAAGACCCCTATGAGGTTCCCCTTGTCATCCAGGACCGCATCCTCAATCCGGACGGCTCGCTGTTCTACCCCAATGTTGGCGTCACCGCCGTCCATCCCGTCTGGGTACCCGAGTTCTTCGGTGACACGCCGGTCATCAACGGCAGAGCCTACCCCTTCCTGGCGGTCGAGCCGCGGCGGTATCGCTTCCGGATCGTGGATGGCTCGGACGCCCGGTTCTATAATCTCTGGTTCGACAACGGGGCGCCCGTCCCGTTCTACCAGATCGGGACCGATGGTGGGTTCCTCGGCGCGCCGGCGCCCGTAACCAAACTGCTGCTCGCTCCAGGGGAGCGGGCGGATATCATCTTTGACTTCACCGGCATGCCGATGGGGACGACGCTGACCCTCAAGAACAACGCCAAGGCGCCCTTCCCCAGCGGCAGAGGCGGTCAGGTCACGAACCTCATGCAGTTCCGCGTCACCAAGCCGCTCCAGGGGAGCGACACGACCACGCCAGCCGCGCAGCTCGTGTTGCCGCCCATCACACCACTCGATCCCACAGGCGCGACGACGAGGGATCTTGTCCTGGTGGAGAATCTGGACCCCGCCACAGGCGAGCCGCTCAACGCGCTGATCGAGGGGTTCTTCTTCGACGATCCCGTCACCGAGACGCCCGGCGCCGGATCAACCGAGGTCTGGCAGTTCATCAATACGACAGGTGACGCGCACCCGATGCACATCCACCTCGTGCAGTTCCAGATCCTCAACCGCCAGCCAATCAACACCGCAGGCTATCTGGCGGCGTGGAACGCCTGGGTCGCGGGCGGGCGGACCGGCCCGCGGCCCAATCTGGCGGACTTCCTGGCGGGCCCCGCCGTCCTGCCGCCCGCCAACGAAGCGGGCTTCAAAGATACCGCCAGAGCCATGCCTGGAGAAGTCCTGCGAGTGGTCGCCAAGTTCGACCTGCCCACGTATGCGCCCATCGTGCTCCCGCCCGGCGCCACGAATCCCGAGTATGTCTACCACTGCCACATCCTCGAGCACGAGGACAACGAGATGATGCGGCCGTACGAGGTTATTCAGTAGATACTAACCTGAAGGCTGACGCAGGCATGGCGCGCTACCGTGGGTGGTAGCCGCCGCGCCCGCCGCGCGTCGTGGCGGCGCCGGAGTTAGGACGCCGCCGCGCGCCGGTGTGCCGCTCGCGATAGTCGGGGACGTCTATCGCCACATGGCGCACGAAGCTCAGGTCCGAGAGGCGCGAGCGGATGCGCTCATCCATGTGGCTCAGCAGACGGTGGTTGGTGGTGATGACCGTCGGCATGCGGTAGTTGTAGCGGTAGTTGATGATCTGGAACAGCTTCTCCGTCGCCCACGCCGTGCCGTTCTCCGCCCCCAGATCGTCCAGCGCCAGCAGCCCCGCCTCGCGCACCTTATCGAACAGCTCGTCGTAGGGCGTCTCGCTGGTCGGCGCGAAGGTCGCGCGCAGGTGGTCCAGCAGGTCAGGCGTGATGCTGACGAAGACTGACTGCCCAACGGCCAGCCGCTCACTGGCGATGGCGGCGGCCAGATGCGTCTTGCCCGCGCCATATCCGCCGCTCAGCACCAGCCATCCCTGCGGGTCCTCCGCATACCGCCGCGCCACCTCATACGCCTCGCGCACGCCCGGAACGCTGACATCGAACGTCTCGAACGTCTTGTCGAAAAAAGCGTCCAGGCTCGACATCCGCCGCAGGTCGGCGCGCCGCCGCTCCTCCAGCGTCCGCTCCTTGCAGACGCACGGCGCCGCCTGCCCAAAGGACGGATCACCCACCGGCAAATCCTCACGCACGAAGCCCGCGCCATGGCAGACTGGGCACACATCCGCCGCCAGCGGGCGCGCGGGCGGCCCACCCGCCCCAGGCGTCGGCGCGGGCTTGGGGAAGGCGGCCCGCAGCGCGGCGGCATAGCTCTCGGCGGCCTCGCCTAGCGCCAGCATGCCGTGTGTCTCACGACGCCGGGCGACCTCACCCCCAGTCCCTCTCCCGCGGGGAGAGGGGAGCCGCGCTTCATCCTCTCCTATGGGAGAGGGGGTCAGGGGGTGAGGTTTGCGCGGCGGCAATTCGAGGATACGCTCGCTGTCCAGCTCCAGGTCCAGCGGCCCAGCCGTGTCGGGCGCGAGCGGGCGCGTCACGGACGCCGGGCGCGGCGTGACGCGGCGGGCCGGAGAGGATGTCCGGCTGCCCTCGAGGCGGCCACGGCTGGCGCGCGCGCGGGCCGTCCTAGCGAGAATATCGCCCATGCGTTCCATGTGGCTCGCCTCCCTTCCCATCGGTCTCCCACCGCTTCAAAATCGCGCGGATATAGCTCCACTTGCGCTTGTTCTGCTGCGCCGCCTCACGGAAGGCGTCTTCGATCCAGTCCCACGGATACCGCTCGCCCGCGTCGCGCAGCTCTTCCGCCACCAGCGGCGCGAGCAGCCCGATGTTCTGCTCATATAGCGTGAAGATGTTGGGCCGCTCCACCTCCACCGCCAGGCGTCGCTCGCCCGACTCACCGTCGCCGCTGGCATCCGCGTTCGCGTCCGCGATTGGCCCCTCCAGGTCCAGCAGCATCTCCGGCGAGATCTCCCCTTGCAGCAGCCCGGCGATGGCCTCGCGGCTGCGCTCAGTGTTGAAGAAGTACCAGGTCACAATCTCATCATCCACCCGCACCCGCGCCCGCAGCAGCACCCCCCGCGCCCGCGCCGCCTCCAGCGCCGCCCGCAGCCGCTCCTCGTATGGGCGCGGGTCGCCCCGCCGCCGCAGCGCGCGCCGCAGCAGCGAATCGGCCAGCAACTCGCGGTCGCTGGCGCAACGCGGCGCGCCCGTCTTCTGGTAGAACAACCAGAACAGGTGCAGCGTCACCTTCAGCTCGTTCGCGTCCTCGATCTCCGGCGCGACGTCGGTGAAGAAGGCGTCCGGCAGCGGCGTATAGGGGTTAGGGCCGGGAGGGAACCCGGGGAACGCAGGCATCTGGGGGCTCCTCTCCACGCTAGTAGTCCGGCTCGGGCTGGCGCAGGTCCAGATCGCGATAGCGCGTCTGCGCCGCCTGGAAATACAGGCTCACCGTCCCCACAGGCCCATTGCGGTGCTTGGCGATGATGATATCCGCGATGTTCTTCCGGTCGCTCTCTGGGTTGTACACATCGTCCCGGTAGATGAACATCACGATATCGGCGTCTTGCTCGATGGACCCCGACTCACGAAGGTCGCTCAGCTGCGGCTTCTTGTCGGTGCGGCTCTCCACCGCGCGCGAGAGCTGCGAGAGCGCCAGCACCGGCACATCCAGCTCGCGCGCCAGCTCCTTCAGCCCCCGGCTGATGGCCGAGATCTCCTGCACGCGGTTCTCACCGCCGCGCCCGCTGACCGTCCCCTGCATCAGTTGGAGGTAGTCCACCACGATCAGGTCGAAGCCGCGCTCCATCTTCAGCCGCCGCGCCTTGCTGCGCATCTCCATCAGCGTGATGCCTGGCGTGTCGTCAATGTAGATGTTGGCCTCGGAGAGACGCCCCACCGACTCGCTGATGCGGTCCCACTCGTCGTCATCAATCCAGCCCGTGCGCAGCTTCTGCTGGTCCACATTGGCGTCCATCGAGAGGAAGCGCGCGACCAGCTGCTCGGCGCTCATCTCCAGGCTGAACACCGCCACGCTATGCCCATAGCGCAGCGTCGCGCCGTGCGCGATCGAGAGCGCAAGCGAGGTTTTGCCAACCGCAGGCCGCGCGGCGAGGATGACTAGGTCGGAGCGCTGGAGGCCGCCGGTCATCTTGTCCAGATCGGAGAAGCCCGTCGCCACGCCGACGATCTCGCCCCGCCGCCCGTGCAGCTGGCCCAGCTTGTCGAGGTACTCGCGCAGCGTGTCGCGGATGTGCTCGAACTCCGCGTGTGAGATGCGCTGCGAGACGTTGAAGATCAGCTTCTCCGCCTGATCGAGCGCTTCGTTGGCGTCCGGCTCGTTGTAGGCGATGCCCGCGATCTGCCCCGCCGCGTGAATCAGCCGCCGCAGGATGGCCGTGCGCTCGACGATGCGCGCGTAGCTCTCGACGTTCGCGCTCGTCGGCACCTGATTGGCCAGCGAGCTGACGTAGCTCGGCCCGCCCACCTCGTCCAGCTTGCCGCGCCGCTGCAGCTCATCAATCAGCGTGATCAGGTCGGCGGGCGTCCCGCTCTCGTAGAGGTCCTGCGCAGCCTCGTAGATCGCCCGATGCGACTCGCGATAGAAGTCCTCGGGCTTGAGGAAGTCGGCGATCTGCGCCATGGCTTCCGGGTCAATCAGCAGGCTGCCCAGCACGCCGGCTTCCGCCTCGACGTTCTGCGGCAGCAGCTTCTCCGACGCCATCGCCATAACCCCAAACACCCCTCTATGCCTGTATGGCGCCTACCGGCCCAGACGCTCACCCGCCCGCTGGGCGTTAGAACGTCTATTCTACAAGAGTATAGCACGCGGCCTGCCATCGCAAGACGTACGACACCCGCTTCCCGCGCGATCCCTTCTCTTATCGTCGGGCGATGAGGAGATCAGCGGGTGAGGTGGCGCCACATCACAAACGAAGCGGCATCCATGACGGTACCCGACACGCCCCGTTTGCGCAACCAGGCGCCAGCTAGCGCTTATCCACTGGCGGGTGGATATGTGGATAAGTGACGCGCCGTGGGGTAGCTGGAGCAGGCGAGATCAAGAGGATAGAGCGGTGAGACCGGCTTGTTTTCAGTGTCGGGACATCAGGCGTGTAGCGCCCTGGCGCGCTATCCACCGCTCTCGGCGCTTATCCACGAATCTTGGAGAGTTTTCCACGAACTTATCCACATGGATATTCACAGGCTGCCTGGGCTAGCCTGGATGGCCGGTGATTGAGAGGCAGCCCATAGGAGCCCGATGGCCATCGAGGCGCCTCAGCCCACCCTGGACTGATAATTGGCAGGGTCTATGGGCGTCATGTATCGCAAGGTCTGATTTCTTGGGCGCACAGAGGAGAATCGCTCATGTCACCCTGCGTTCCGCCGCAATCGCTCGCCATCTGGTCGGCGGTCTTGCTCTCTGGCGCCATCGCGCTAGGCGTCGAGGCCATCGCGCTGCTGCTTACGTTGCGCCCAGTAACAGGCGGTTCGTGGGGCTGGCTCGCGCTGCGTGGCCTTCTCTCCGCAGGCGCTCTCGCGGTAGCCATCCAGTCACTCGCGGTCCGCATCAGCGCGGACGCGATCTATCAGAGATACGTCGCGCTCTTCGGCTGGGATCCTTACACCTGCCTGGGTGGCGCGCACTATAGCACTCCCGCGACCCATGCCGCCTTCATGCGGCATGTGCAACAGGTGATCGCGCCAACCGAACACGCGGCCGCCATCGCCAGCGGGGCTGCCGCCATACTCCTCATCATCGGCGCCTATCTACTGGCGCGCTGGGCCCGGCAACGACGGCGCGCAGCCCCGCAAAGCGCCGTTGGCATGTCGAGCGACGACTGGCAGCGGGAGCGGATAGTTTGATGGTTTAGCGACCCTGATCGCCCGGGGCGGCGCCCGCGCGATAAGCCACACTCAGCCCCTTGCCCACCGGGATGATCGTGTTCACAAACCCCGACAGCGCCTTCACAGCGGCGAGATAGCCCGCGATCTCCTGCGGGTGCGAGCGCGCGTTATCGGCGAAGAGCAGGACATCAGGCGCCAGCTTGGGCATCAGCAGTTCGAGCTGCGCGGGCGCGCTGTAGCGGTCGGCGTCGAAGAACACCGCGTCGAATGGCCCGTCGAGCCGCGCGATCACCTCCGCGCCCTCGCCCCACGCAAGCTCCACCACGTCGCGCAGCCCGGCCTCGCGCAGATTCGCATCGGCGAGCGCGTGCTTCGCCGCGCTACGGTCTATCGAGGTGACCCGCCCACCGGCGGGCTGAACGGCCCACGCCAGCCAGAGCGTGCTGTAGCCATTCGAGGTCCCGATCTCCAGCACGCTCCGGCGGTGGCTGCTGCGGATCCACAACGCCAGAACCTCCGCCGTCGCGCGCTCCAGGTTGAGCATGCGCCGGTCGTGCTCCGGCTCCCCCTGGTCGTGCCGCTGGCCCTCCGATTCGAGCCTGCCGAGCAGCGCCTGTAGCGCCGTATCCATCGTCCACTCCTCTCGCTGTAACGCCCCTGCGACGGTCCGGCGCGCACGCGCATCCGTCCCGCGAGGCCCGCCCGCTCAGTATAGCGCGCTGCTGTCCCGCTGGCCCGCGCTCTGCGGGGAATAAGCGGCAAGAGGCGTTCGCGCGCCACGAGACGCGGGCGCATATGGCGCGAGGTGGAAGGAGAACGTTCCATGGCTTCCCAACCGGAAGAGATAGCCCCAGGCGTGTATCGCCTGTCCCTCTTCGGATCCAACGTCTACTTCGTGCGCTCCGGCCCGTCGTGGGCGCTGATTGACGCCGGATGGGCGAACAGCGGGCGGGCGATCCGCCGCGCGGCGGCGGCGCTCTTCGGGGCAAGCGCGCGCCCCGCCGCGATGCTGCTGACGCACAACCATCCCGATCACGCGGGCGCGGCGCTCGAACTGGCGCGGGCCTGGAGGCTGCCGGTCTACACCGGCCCGGGCGAGGCGGCGCGAGCGGGCGAGGACATCGCCGCATTCCAGCGGCGCATCGCCATCCCGCTCGACCGCTGGCTCATCTTGCCGCTGATGCGCCTCATGCCACGGCGCGTGGTGGCCGCGACACACGCGCGGGAGCGCGCTTTCGCGGAGATGGCGCGCACGCTCGATCCCGGCGCTGGCGTCCCCGGCCTGCCGGGCTGGGAGACTATCCCCACGCCCGGCCACTCGCCGGGCCACGCCTCCTTCTTTCGCCCCAGCGACGGCGTCCTCATCACCGGCGACGCCCTGCTGACGATCAACGTCAATTCTCTATGGGACCTGCTGCGCAGGAAGCAACGCATCTCCGGCCCGCCGTATATCTCGACCTGGAGCTGGCGCGCGGCGAAGCGGTCCGTCGCCACCCTCGCGCGGCTCGAGCCGCGCCTCCTGGCGACCGGGCATGGCGCACCGGCGGTCGGCCCCACCGTCACCCAGGAACTGCGCGCCTTCGCGGAGCGCTTCGCTCCGCCGCCTGCCCAGCGGCCTGAGGGCCTATCTCTGTGGGAGCGGATCTCGACCTTCGTCGAACATCAGCTGGACACGCGGTTCGAGCCGCTGGGCGTGTTCCTGTACCGCCTGACGCGCGGCCGGATCGCCGGAACCTTCAAGGCGCCGGGCGATGTCCTGGCGCTGACGACGCGCGGGCGCAAGTCGGGCAAGCCGCGCACGGTCCTCCTGCTCGGGTTCCGCGACGGCCCCAACATGATCGTCGTCGCCGCCAACACCGGCGAGCCGCGTCACCCCGGCTGGTACTACAACCTCAAAGCCACCGCCCAGGCGCGCATGGAACTGAACGGCGTCGCCATGGGTGTGCGCGCCGAGGAGCTCTCGCCCGAAGAAGCGGCCGCCTTCTGGCCGCGCATCCTCCAGACCGCGCCCACCTACGCCCGCTATCCGAAGCGGACCACCCGCGTCATTCCACTCATGCGGCTCATCCCGGCGGCGCGGGCCGGAACGCCGCCCGCGCCGGGAGCCGCCACGCCGCAGGCCGAGAAAGCCGGAGTATGACGCCAATGAGGCCGCGAACGTTGACGAAATGGACACACTGAAATGGACACACTTATGAGCGAGATACGGCCCGCGCGATCAGCGCTCCGGTGGCTCACGGTCGGGCTCGCGGCTGGCGCGGGCCTCGCCGCCGCCACATATGCGACGTATGCCTGCGTCAGATGGCTGCGTTTCGGGCGCTCGGCTCCCCCAACCGCTGACGAAGCTGATGCGCTGCTCGACCAATTCATGCCAGCCTACGATGTCGTCGAGCGCCGGCGCATCCGCGTCGCCGCCCCGGCTGACACCGTGATGGCTGCGGCATCCGAGTTTGATATCCGGCGGTCGCCCATCATCCAGGCGATATTCAGGAGCCGCGCGGCGCTGCTCGGCGGCGAGCTGGAAGACCCCGAGGAGGCGCGACGCCCACGGGCGCTGATCGCCTGGGCGCAATCTATCGGCTGGCGAGCGCTGGCTGAAGTCCCCGGGCATGAGATCATCCTCGGAACGATCACACAGCCATGGAAGGTAAATCCCGCATTCCGGGCGCCGGGACCAGAGGAGTACGCCAGATTCCGCGAGCCAGGCTACGTCAAGATCATCTGGACGCTCCGCGCCGACCCAACGGGTGAGGCGGCGTCAATCTTCCGCCACGAGACGCGCGCCTGGGCCACCGACCCATCCGCGCGGGCGATCTTCCGGCGCTACTGGGCCGCCTTCTCACCCGGCATCGTCGTGATTCGCTGGCTCGCGCTCGGCCCCATCAAGCGCGAGGCGGAGCGCCGCGCCAGCCGCGGGGCGCGCGCTGGCGAGCCACACGAGCGTCCCGCAGCCGCGCCGCCACTGACCAGCGCGCCCTAGCCCTAGCGGTAGCCCATATCGCGCCGCCGCCCTGAATGATCGCCAGACTAGCGCCCCGCCAGCTCCCGCGTCCAGCGCTCCACATCACGCCATTCGCCGGTCTCCGGGTTGACCGGCTCGAAGTGTTCCGCGCCGGGCAGCGTGACGAACATGACGTTGTCGCCCAGCGCGCGGGCGCGCTCGGCGTAGCGCGCGCTCAGCTCGATCGGCACGTTGGCATCCGCATCCCCATGCAGCAGGACCTGGCGCACGCGCAGCGGCAGCGCCTCATATGGCGAGGCTTCGTCATAGCGGAAGGGGAAATCGTCAGGGCTTCCCCCGATCAGCAGTCCGGCGGCGTTGTCGCTCAGCCCCAGCTCCCACGCCCGCCGCAGGTCGGTCACGCCCGCCAGCGAGACTACCCCCGCCAGCGGCAGCGGGTCTGGCCGCCAGAACTGCGAATGCTCCGGCAGGCGCGGGCGCGCGGCCAGCCACAGCGCCAGATGCCCGCCCGCCGAGTGGCCGAGCGTGACGACGCGGCCCAGATCCAGCGGATAGGCCTGCGCGAGCGAGCGCGCGAAGTCCGCCGCGGTGGCGACATCCTCCAGCGTGCCGGGCCAGCCGCCGCCAGGATCGCCCATGCGGCGGTACTCGATGTTCCAGGTCGCCAGCCCCAGCCGCCCCAGCGCGCCGCACGCCGCGCCGAAGTAGCCCAGGTCGTAGCGCGCGCGCCAGTAGCCGCCGTGGATGACGATCACCAGCGGATACGGCCCCGGCCCCGCCTCCTCCGCGTCCGGCAGCCGCAGATGCCCGAACTGCTGTGGCTCGCGGCCGTAGGAGAGGACGCCGCTGGGCGGCGGCGCCTCCTGCTCGAGCCGCGCAAGCAGCTCATCCACATCATCTGCCATCATTACACTCCTTAAGTTCTACAGCGGCGCTTACGAGAGCAGTGGCTATGGATACAGGTTTTGCGCCAGCTGACCAGCGAAATCCCCGGATTCTGCAAATGTAGGCAGAGTCAGAGATGACATGAGCTCGGCTTCGACTACGCGCTGCTGTAACACTAAAGACACAGGAGGAAACATTTGATAATTCCTTATGGAAGGAGCGACAGGCTGACAAGTATGTCATCCACTCGAGGCCCTTCATCTACTCGAGGGGAGCGGGACGCAAAAATGACTCTTCCATCTTTGTTGAAGATAAGCGTTGCAGGCATTGCGATTGGCCGTTTAGGCGCACGAAACATGATCCGGTCATACCAGGGCGCTCCTCTCTTGTCTATAATCCCGATCTTCTTCAACACTTCTTCTGAGATACTACAAAGAATAGTGACATTCTTTCCTACATGCTCTTGAATTAGCGTTGCTGTCTCTGGTTCATCGACAGAGGCCGCAGACAGAGGCCGCATAAATGCTGCCCCCTTTCTTGTTGAGGTATTCGTAACTTCCCATGATTTGATGTAGCTGCGCTTTACTGGATGGACACCATCAGCCTCGATAGAGGGATAACATTGTAGAAGCATTGGCGATCAGCTCTTGCTCGGTAATCTGCGTGCCATCCGTTTTCAAGGGTGAAACACGAAAATCATGGTGAGATAGGAGATGACTACACCAAGAATGATGATAAATCCAGTCATAGCCATCGAAACACCTCCGCGAAAAGACAAATGCCCAACGGTCTGCGTTACCGGCTGGTGTTCGGAACAAGACTTGACTTGAGAACAGGATACACCCGAAGTCAGAAATATGCTCTTGATCGCGCGGAATCCCATTTGACGACTGCACCCTGTGTTAGGCGGCAACTTGCGCTTGCATACTCACCCTTCGCCTACTGCACTGTATCATTGCAGCGCACGAACTCTAGCAGGTTCCCGCTGGGTCGGCGAAGTACATCGAGCGAGCATGCGAAACAAGCAAGGCAGCCTAATGCGAACAGCAAGCAAGGCGTGATATTTGAGCACTTCGTTTCACCAGGGGAACAGTAATCTATGGCCGCGCCATGCCGCGAACGTTCAGGCTGGGAGCGCGTCCGCTTGCGCCGCGCAGACCGCATGCGGCTCCAATCGCTGTGCTGTCGCTACTCGGTAGCGGGGGTTTTCATACTACCTTTGCCTGGGTCCTTGGCGTTTGCGGATGCATTTGGGCCACCCATGGAACAGCGTGGTGGAGCGAATCCGGTGCGGGCGTTGTTGTAAGGCGGCGCAGCGCGAATGGCGCGTCTTCGCGCTCCTCGATCGAGGCGAAATGGCGGTTGATCAGGCAGGCGTTGGTCAGCGGCCAGAGATGCTCCGCGGGCTGGAGTTCGGGCGAGTAGGGCGGCAGGAAGATCAAATGGACATGGTCGGGCACGCGCAGGGGGACGCGCGTAGGTTTCCAGCCTGCGCGGTCGAAGACGAGCGCAAGCTGCTTGTGGGGCTCGCGCCGACCTGACAGGCGAACTCGGCCAATGAGGAGCGGGAGTGCGATGAGGACACGCCTGCGCATGGGGCGCCTCGCTATGTCGGATACGGATGAGGAGGGCCACCGGTACCTCGCGATACCGGCGGCCCGAGTCAGAAGATGGATCGGCTAGGGGATGAGGTTATTCAGGCAGGAGCCACCATCCTGGCTGCTCGTGGTGTTGTCGGGACAGGTAGTCTTGCTCCAGATCACACCGGTCAGGATGGCCGTGCTCAACCCCGTTGCCCCCTTCAGGTTGGTCTGGGTCAGGTTGGCATTGGTGAGGTTGGCGTCGCTCAGGTTGGTATTGCTGAAGTTGGCATCGGTCAGGTTGGCGCCATTCAGGTTGGCGCCGCTAAAGTTACCGCCGCTCATGTTGGCATTGTTGAAGCTGGCCCCGGCCAGATTCAGGTTCACGAAGTAGCCACCCGAGAGGTTGAGGTTGCTCAGGTTGTAAGCGCCGCTCGATAGCGTGGGGTAGCTCGACAGGTTGGTGTCGACATTCTGGATCAGGGCCGAGGAGGCGCTGCCCGCCATGACGCTGCTCCCCCGTAGACGGCGGTGATGGAATGGCCACCCAGCGCCAGGCTGCTGGTGGTGTAGGTGGCCGTCGAGACGCCATTGGTTGTGGTCACCGTCCCCGTGCCCAGGGTGGCGTCGCCGTCCTTGAAGGTCACCGAGCCGCTGATGCTTCCCGACCCCGGACCCTGCACGCTCAGCGTTGCCGTGAAGGTCACCGCCTGGCCGGACATAGACGGGTTGAGCGAGGAGGTGAGGCTGGCGCTGGTGCTCGCCTTGGTGACAGCATAGGGGCAGCTCTGTGTCGTGCTGTTCCCCGCCTTGTCGAACCCGGTGAGGGACACACTCAGGTTGCTCCCCACGCTATAGGTCGAGGCAGGGACGGAGATGGAGGCCTGAGCGGGCCCGGAGGTGGCGTCGCTCACCGTGGCCGAGACCGTGGCCCCGCGCTGGCCGAAGACGAAGGTGGGAGCGGGGGTGGCGCAGGTGACGATTGGCGCGGTCTGATCGATCTGGATTGCGCTCTTCTGCACCGTCTCGACGTTGCCGGCCGGGTCCTCGCTGGCAGCATAGAGGGTATGGACCCCATCGCTGCCGACAGCGGCTCCCCCGCTGGCCGCGTAGGGGCAGTTGCCGGCGGGCAGAGCGCTGTAGGTCACCGGCGCGCTGGCCGGGTCGAGCACACAGCGCGTGGTGAGGGTGTTTGACGCGTTGTCCGGGTCCGTGGCCGACACGCTAGCCGTCACCCCGCCGGTGTACCAGCCGTTCTGGCCGTTCGGCTGGGCCGGGGAGAGGCTGATAGTCGTGGTGGGTGCGCTGCTGTCGAGCGGGGTGACGGTCACGGTGAAGCTGCCCGTGGCCGTATTACCGGCCTGGTCGGTGGCCGAGCAGTTGACGGTCGTGGTGGCGACCGGGAAGGTCGAGCCGGAGGCGGGCGCGCAGGTCACAGCGTCCGCGCCGTCCACCAGGTCGGTGGCCGAGGCGCTGTAGGTCACGACCGCCCCCGACGCGCTGGTGGCCTTCACCGTGATGTTGCCCGGGAGCTGTAGCGTGGGCGCGGTGGTGTCCTGCACGGTCACGGTGAAGGACTGGCTGACCGGGCTATTGGTATCGTCGGCATCGGTCGCGGTGCAGGTGACCGTCGTGGCGCCGAGGGCGAAGGTGGCGCCGGAGGCCGGCAGGCAGGTGACCGAGCTGGGTGCGGTGTCCCCAGCTTCGTCGGTCGCCGTGGGAGGCGTGTAGGTGACCGCCGCCCCCGATGGACCGGTGGCCTCGGCGGTGATGTCGGTCGGCACGTTACTCAGGTCCGGGTCGGCGTCGGGCGGCGCACTCGCGTCAGCTTCGTAGGCGCCGATGTCGCATTTGGTCTCGCCGTCGTCGGGTCGCACGTATCCCCGTTGGTCGTATGTATGACAGAAAGCAGTGGAGGCTGGGATATAGTCGGCGGCTGGACTCACGTGTTCGTATAGAGGCAGGGTCTGCGTAGGACCACCATTGCTGCCCAGGGCGCCGAGCACAGGATCGACGCCCACCATGTCGTAGGCGTACGAGCCGCTGAAGCCGCAGTTCGCAAAATTGTCATCCTCCAGGTTGTAGCCCTGGTCGGTGTAGAGCCCCGAGTTGTTGCAGTTCACTTCAGTGGGTTCTGAGTTGGCGGGGGTCACCGAGACGTTGTCTGCGATGATGCTGGCCCCGAAACTCGCTGTGGCAGGGGCCTCGTCGAAGATCCCCCCGCCCGAATAAGGGGCGGAGTTGAAGGCAATGGTGCTGCTGGTGATGCTCACCGAGCCACCGTTGACGTTGGCGATCGCTCCGCCCACGCCGTTCGAAGCCTGAGCGGCGTTGTTGGCGAGGGTGCTTCTGGTGATGCGCACCGTGCTGCCCGGGGTGGTGTTGAAGATCGCCCCGCCCGCAAGGGAGGCGGAGTTGCCGGAAAGGGTGCTGCTGTCGATGCTCACCGAGCCACCATTATCGTTGTAGATCGCTCCGCCTTCATTGGTGGAGTTGCTGGAGAAGGTGCTTCTGGAGATGGTCATCGAGCCACCATTGTCGTTGTAGATCGCGCCGCCGGCGAAGGCGGAGTTGCTGGAGAAGGCGCTGAGGGCGATGGTCATCGTGCCGCCATTGCCGATCGCCCCGCCGTATTCGCCGCTGGGGGCGGAGTTTCCGGAGAGGGTGCTATTGATGATGTGCACCGTACCGAGGTTGCTGATCGCGCCACCGTTGGAGGCGAAGCCATGGGAGAGGGTGACGTTCTGCAGGAAGAAGGTGATTCCTCCGCCCACCACGAACAACTGCGTGGCGCCGCCACCATCGAGGATGACCGTCTGCCCGCTGCCATCCAGGGTCAGGTCGTTGGTACTGATCGTGAGCGTGCTGGTGATGGGAATCGTGCCACTACAGCTGAACCCAATCGTGTCCCCAGCGGATGCGCTGCCGATGACGGCGCCGATCCGCCCCACGCCTGTCTCCCCACTGCAGTCGGTGACGGTCAGCGTGGTGGCGGTCAGCGTGGCGGCGTGGGCTGGGTGGAACGTACCGGCGGCCCACGACAGGGTGGCCAGCACGAGGGCCAGGGTGATCGCGAGACGAGTTGACATTCGTGACATTGCCAGTTCCTTTCAGTAGCTGTGTCGCTTCAGTAGCTGTGTCGCTGGAAGACAGGCCGCCCACCCGACGGCGCAGAGAGATAGGATGATCAGGGCATGCCGCTGCGGCCCGCGCTCACAGCAGGGCACGGGGCGGCGTGGGCGCCAGCCGGTCCGCCAGCAGCGTGTCGGCCTGCAGCACCTGCGCCAGCGCCACCGCCTGAGCCAGGCGCAGCGGCGGCAGCACGTCGAGCTGCTGCAAGAAGCCCAGCAGGTCCGCCTGCAGCCACACCTCCACCAGCCGCCCCTCACTGAAGCGCGCGAACGCCACTCCCGTGAGCGTGGCGGCCCGGCCCGGCGGCGCCAGCCCCACCAGTGGCCCGCTGAAGGCGCCCCGCACCGCGAGCCGCGTCACCACCGTGTCGCCGGCCGCGACCTGCTGCACGATCGTCCAGTGGGCATCGGGAACCGCGGCGCGGAACGCCGCCAGCTGCTGCCGGAGTGGCAGCGGCGCCAGGGTTGGCGCGATGGTTGCGCCCTCAGCGGGCGCCAGGATCTCGTCGAGGATGGCCGGATCGCCCTGGTTGCACACCTCCTCCACCAGCCTCGTGATCGCAGCGGCGTGCGCCGTGGCCTGGCGCGCCAGCCGGGCGTAGTTCGTGCGCGGCGCGCTGCTCATGCCTACCTCCTCCGCCGGACGTACGCGATGGGGGCAGGACGGCGTCCGTGCCGCCCCCACCACCTCCGTACTCACCGCGCTGTGGCGCTGACCTGATTCCCGCGCAGTTCTGTCAGTATCCGCCTGCGCGAGCCCCCCATACACACGCGATACACCTTTTCAGGCACATCTTCGGCAGCTATCTCGTGGTATCCTCTGCGTAATAAGGAAGGAGTCGTCATGGAGCCACGAGCATCCCCCCGCTTCGGGGCCGTGCTTCGACGCCTGCGCAAAGAGGCCGGCTTGACCCAGGCGCAGCTGGCCGAGCGCGCGCACATAAGCCAGCGGGGCCTGCAGGATCTCGAGCGGGGGATCCACCAGGCGCCGCACCAGGACACGATCGCCCTACTCGCGGCGGCGCTCGGGCTCTCCGGGCAGGGCCATGTGGCGTTTCTGGCAGCGGCACAGGCGCAGCCCCTGCCGCCGTCGACTCCCGTATCGCCCCGGACGCCGCTCGTCCCCGAGGCCCTTGCGCCGATGGTGGGGCGGGCGGGCGAGCTGGCGCTGCTGGACCGCTTCCTGGCAGGCGAGGGTACCCCGGCCGCTACCACTCGCGTCCTGCTCCTGGCGGGGGAGCCGGGCATCGGCAAAACGCGGCTGCTGCAGGCTGCCGCCCAGCAGGCTGTCCCGTCCGGCTGGTGTGTGCTCTTCGGCGGTTGCCAGCGGCGCGGTGGGGAGGATCCGCATGCCCCGTTCGTGGAGGCGCTGGCACACTACATCGCCTTGCTGCCGCCGGAGCGACGCGCCAGCGACCTGGCGAGCTGCGCCTGGCTGGTCCGGGTGCTACCCGAATTGGCGGGGGTGCTGGAGCCGCTGCCGGATGTGGGCCCCGCCCCGGAGCAGGAGCGGCGGCTGATCCACGCCGCGGTGGCCCGCTTTCTGGTCAACGTGGCCGGACCGGCCGGAACCCTGCTGATCCTGGATGACCTCCAGTGGGCGGGGCCGGACGCTCTGGACCTGATCGATACGCTGGCGCGCCCCCGTGCCCGCGCTGCGTATCGTGGGCGCCTATCGCGATACGGAGGTGCGGTCGGCGGACCCGCTCGGCCTGCTGCTGGCGGATCTGGCGCAGGCGCGGCTGGTCCGCCGACACCAGATGGGGCCGCTGGCCGGAGCGGATGCGACGGCGCTGCTCGAGGACCTGTTGGTGGACGTGACCGACGCCGACCACAGCCTGGTAGAGGGCGTGGTGCGGCGGGCCGGAGGCACGCCGTTCTTCCTGGTCAGCTATGCGCAGGCGCTGCAGCAAGGCTGCGTGGACGAAGTGCCGTGGGACCTGGCGCAGGGGGTGCGACATCGGGCAGCGGTATTGCCGGAGGCCGCGCGGCTGGTGCTGGGCGCGGCGGCGGTCGTGGGGCGGCGGGCGCCGCGTGAACTGCTGGTTGCCGTCGTGGGGCAGCCAGAGGTGGCGATACTGGCGGGGCTGGAGGCAGCCTGCGCCGCGCGCCTGCTGCAGGAGGAGGGGGACGACGCCTATAGCTTCGCGCACGACCTGATCCGCGAGGTGCTGGAGGCCGACCTGGGGGCGGCGCGGCGGGCCATGCTGCACCGTCAGGTGGCCGAAGCGCTGGAGGGCGCGCCTGTCCCTACGTCTGCGGAGCTGCTGGCATATCATTACGTCCGCGCCGGCATCCCAGACAAGGCCGTGCGCTACCTCGAATCGGCAGGCGACCACGCCTGGAGCCAGCGCGCCCACGGCGCCGCGGAGGGCCACTACCGGGAGGCGCTGGAGCGGCTGGAGCGGCTGGGGCGGCTGCGCGATGCGCTCCGCGTGCGCGAGAAGCTGGGCGACGCCCTCTACTTGGCGGGGCGTTACGCGGCGGCGCTTGAGGTGCTGGAGCGGGCCGCGGAGAGCTATGACGCAGTTGGTGACCTGGAGGGCCTGGCGCGTGTCACGGTGGCGATTGGGGTGGCGCCCGTGCTGGTTGGCACAATGTTCACGAGCATGGCGCGGATCACGGCGCTGCTCGATCGCCTGGAGCGTGGCGGCGCATCCCCCCCGTTCCTGGCGGCGCTCTACGGGGCGCTGGGCCTGCGGCTGTTCACTGCCAACCAGTACGAGGCCGCGCTGGCGGCGAGCGAACGCGCGGCGACGCTCGCGCGCGCGAGCGGCGACGCTCGCACCGTGGTGCTTGCCGAGCGGAATCGGGTCAATATCCTTCAGATGCTGGGACGGCTTGGGGACGCGCTGCAGGTCGGCGAGACGGTGCTGCCGCTGGCGGAGACGGTCGGTGATCTGCGGCGCCTCGTGTGGCTACTCACCGATCTGGCCTATATCCACAACCTGCTGGGCGCATTCGCGCCCAGCAGGCAATACCTTGATCGCGCGCTCGCGCTGGCCGCACAGCTGGGGAATCCCGCGGATCTGTCGTTCGTCCTGGCCAGCCACAGCCGGATCGCCATGTTGAGCGGTGATTGGGCGAGCGCCCACGCCGACCTGGATCGGGCCACCTCCGCGAGCAGCCAGACCGACCGTTCGTGGTTCTCGTCTTACCCTCCGATCTTCCAGGCGCGCCTGTCCCTGGCCCAGGAGGAGTGGACGACGGCGACCGCATCGGCGCAGGAGGCGCTCGACCTGGCCGAGGGGAGCGGCGACCTGCAGGCGCTGCGCTGGACCGCCACCACCATGGCGGAGATCGATATCCTGGAGGGACGTTCGGAGGCGGCTAGGGACCGACTGGTCCCGCTGCTCGACCGACCCGGCCTGGAGGAGTGCGATGTGACGGTTCTGTTACCGGTGCTCGCTTGGGCGCAACTGGAAATGGGGCAGGTTGACGAAGCAGCAGAAACAGTAGCGGAGGCGCTCCGACGCGCCCGGCCCGAGGGGATGCGGCTGGTATTGGTGGAGGCGCTGCGGCTGCGGTCCATGGTGGCGCTGCGCAGGGGGCAGTGGGACATGGCGGCGATCAGCCTGGAGGAAGGCCTGGAGCTGGCGCGACTCATGCCCTATCCCTATGCCGAGGCGCGGCTCCTGTATCTTGCTGGCATTGTGCACGCCGAGCAGAGGCTACCGGAGGTGGCTCGGGAGCGATGGGAGGAGGCGCTCGCCATCTTCACCCGGCTGGGCGCTCGGGCGGATGTGGCGCGGATGGAGGGGGCTCTCCACATGCTGCCGGGTACGCCATGAGCGGCTGCAGTGGCGTACCAAGAGACGCCGGCGCCTCGCGGTCGAGGCGCTCGAGGCGGGCGAAAATCTCTTCATCCGTCATTATTGGCGTCATTATTGGCTCCCGTTAGCCGCGGGTTCACCCGCTCCAGCGATGTGCACAGCGGTTGAGCCTACTCTTACGATTTACGATAGCGTATATTGCCCGCGGTCGACCCGGGGAAGCCACGAGCAGAGATCATCCTTAGAAGAAGCAGCTTGTCGAGCAGCAACTTCATACGAGGTTATTCAACGATTTGCCATACATGGATTGGACCTTCAATGGCGCCAGAGGCAATGCGGGCGCTATCGGGCGACCAAGCCAAGCAGGTAACCCAGTTGGTATGCCCCTGGTAGGTCAGCAGATGAGCGCCGGTGGCGGCATCCCAGACCTGAACGGTTTTATCGCTGCCACCTGAGGCGATGTACTTGCCATTGGGAGACCAGGCGACTGCCCAGAGATCCGCCGATTGGTCATGGCCAGTATATGTCATGACTAATCGGCCCGTGGCAGCGTCCCAGATGCGCACGCCGCCGTTGGAGGCAAACAAGACTATTGGCTTGGTTCCACAGGAGGCAATGCGCGCGCCATCAGGAGACCAGGCAAGACCGTTGAGATTGGAAAGGCCCTCCAGGCTCACAATATTCCAGAGGACCTTTCCGCCGGTCGCCTGCCAGACCGCAATCCGCTGTTGCTGGCGCCAAGGATTAGTTTCCATATTCGTATAGGTGTATCCGCCAACAACCCGTGTACTATCTGGCGACCAGGCCAGCTTCACCCTGAACTGACTTGGCCAGGAGATAGGGGCGGGAGACCAGGTATCGGTGTGGTAGACGCTCCGGACGCTCGTATTCATATCTTGCAGCACGATTCGTGTTCCGTCGGGAGACCATGGAGCCACTGCCACCTGTGACTGGATTTGCCAGATCAACGCGCCAGTACCTGCTTGCCAGACGTGGGTCGCGCTTTCATCACTCGAAAGGATAGAAGCGCTGTCCGGAGACCATGAGATCGACCCAGGGATGTGATTGTGGCCACGGTAGACTAAAAGCTGGCGCCCGGTGGAGGCGCCCCAGACCTGGATGGTCTTGTCCCACTCGGAGTCGGGACGTAGACCGTCGGGTCCCTGAGGCTTATCCCGCGAGACAGAAGCGATACGGGTACCATCAGGCGACCAGGCGAGCGCAAATGTTCCACTTGTGTGAGCGCTATAGGTGTACAGCAGGCGAGATCGGAGGCGTGGACGCGTGAGAAGGTAATACCCAACGCTGCCCACTATGGTCGTGGATATCCCCGCCGCAAGGAGACCTACAATGAGGCTACGCCGAGAGAGATGGTGAGAAGAGGTATCTGTATCCATAGCAGTTTTGCGGTCTTTCTGCTCTTGATTGTGATGCGCACGATCGCGAGAGGTTCTTCCGCTCATTGCGCGCGCTTCTTTTGCCAACACGATAGGGCGAACGCGCTTCTCAAAACCAGCGAATCAGCATATCAATGGAGGCAGGAGGTTACGGGCGCGGAGAATGGGCGCTCATACCGTCCCTCTGTACCTTGCGCCCTTTACCGCTATAGGTCTATAGGTCGTCGCCCGCCGTCTCCTTGCCTGTAGCATACGCCGCCTGCGCGCCACTTGCCCATACGCGCCGGGCGCCACTATACTTAGCGCATGAATACTCAATCATTGAGTAGCGTAGCGCGCAGGGATGAGGCCATAGAGGCGACGCGCGGGAGCGGAGGGGTGACACGATGGAGCGACGCGGGCGGGCGGGCATGACGCGGCTGGGCACGTTGACACTGCTGGTGGCGGCGCTGGCGCTGGCGGCCTGCAGCGGCGACGGGACGGCGAACGCCAAAGGGATGGTGAGCGTCGCCTATGCCGGTTCGCTGGTCAACCTGATGGAGCATCATCTCGGCCCGGCCTTCTCTCAGGCCACCGGATACGGCTATCAGGGGCGCGGCGCCGGCTCGACGGCGCTGGCCAACCAGATCAAGAGCAAGCTGATCGCGCCCGACGTCTTCATCAGCGCCTCGGAGGCGGCCTACAAACCGCTGCAAGGCGCGGGGAACGGCGACATCGTCTCCTGGTACATCACCTTCGCGGGTGACAGCATGGTCATCGGCTACAACCCGAAGAGCCAGTATGCGGCGCAATTCGCGGCGGCGGCCAGCGGGACGACACCATGGTATCAGG
>DASTKI010000083.1:0-13017 GCA_035716045.1 Ktedonobacterales bacterium | reverse complement strand
CCCGCTGGCGCTGGCCATGGCCGAGGCGCAGGCGGCGGCGGACGAATACGAGACGCTGCTGGGGCTGCTGGAGGATACGCGGGCGCATGGTGGGGCGCAGGCGGCGCTGATCGAGTTCCATCTGGCCGTTACCGACCGCTTGGCGACGCTCGCCGCCGACCCCGCCGCGCCGGAGGAATTCGCCGAGCGCGCGCTCTATGCGGCGCTGACGGAGGAAGCGGCCGCCGCCCGAAGGTCAGCGCTCCCACCCTCTCCACGGGCGCGGGCCGAGTGGGAGGGGCGGGCCAGCGCGGCGCTCGCCACTCGCCAGCGCGTGGAGCGGGTGACGGCGGCGGAGGAGGACGAGTAGCGCGAGTAGCGCGGCGCGCCGTCACTCAGGATGCGGTGGGCCTGCGGGCGAGGATGTGGAAGACGTGCCAGTGTTTGGAGGAGCCGTCGGCGGTTTGGCCGTCGGCGTCTTCCTCGCTGAGTTCGATGGTTTCGAGGTCGCTCAGCAGGTCCTCGGCTTCCGCGCGGGTGAGAAAGGTCATGTCGCTGTCAGGCGTGTTCCACTGGTCGTGGACGCCGAAGAATTGGCCGGCGAAGACGCCGCCGGGGACCAGGGCGGCTTTCAGCCGCGTGAACACGGTGGCGAAGTGGTCTTTGGGAACGAAGGGGAGCGTGAACTGCGCGTTGATGAGGTCGTAGGGGCCAGAGGCGGCGAAGTCGAAGCCCTGGAAGGTGGACTGTGTGACGCGCAGCCGGGCCTGGGGCGCCGCTGAGAGAAGCGCCACCGAGCCTGGGTCGGCGTCTACCGCCGTCACATCGAAGCCCTGCTCCAGCAGGTAGCGCGTGTCGCGGCCCGCGCCGGCGCCGAGGTCGAGCGCGCGACCCTTGCTCGGCGCGCGGTCGGCGGCGCGCACCAGCAGCGGCCAGGGCGGGTTGTCTTTGGTGAGGCGATAGAAGGTGTCCCAATCGGCGGGCGCCATACCAGACTCTCTTTCGGGTGAGCGGCGCCAGCGGCGCTAGCGTCGCTAGCTCGTCAAGGCTCAGGCGCGACTCAAGCGGGATGCGCTGTGTTACGCCAGTATCGCACAGTGAGGTCCGGCGGGTAAACCCGCGGCTAAGGGCCTCTGGCCGCGAAGGCTGCCTGCGCGGCCTGGGGAACAGGGAGCCTGCGGAGGCAGGCTTGGCGGCGGCGCGAGCCGCCCGTAGGCGCGGCTTCAGCCGCCAGCCCGCTGTCAACGCCAGCAATTCACAAGCCCAGCCCGGCCCCCATCTCCTCCCGCGAGGAGATGGGGGCTGTTTGTTGGGTTTGTTGGAGAGATCAGGGTTATGACTTAGGCATCGAGGAGGCGGAGATCAGGAAGCTGACGCCGATGATGAAGAGGATGACGCTCAGCGTGCCCAGGCCGATAAGCCCCGTGATTTTGAACGGGCCGGGCGCGCTCTTGTGGCCGGAGCCGTTTCCTGGCGTCACGGTGACCTGTACGGTAGGGCTGGCGGTGGGCTGCGGTGTGGGCGTGGCGGGTGGGGTGATGATCGAGAGGCGCTGGCTGGCGACGAGGGTAGGCAGCAGCGCCCCGTTCCCATCCTGCGAGACCGCGCTGATGGTCAGGGAGCCGGTCTCGCCCGCCGGAAGCTGCACGACGACCTGGAAGGAGCCATCATTGGCTGTGCGGATGTTCCCGCTGATGACGTTGAGCGCGTTCCCGGGAGCATAGTCGCCGGGAGTGAACGGGCCTGGCGTCAGAAAGAAGGAGACGTTCTGGCCGCCGGGAAGGAAGTTCGCGCCCTGGATCTGGAGGTAGCCGCCGCTATAGATCTTGCCCGCGCGCGCTGTCGCGGTTGGCGCGGGAGTCGGTGTGCCGGGGATGGCGGTTGGGGCGGTGGGGTTGTCTACCTGCTGGACGTTGATGGCGGGAGCGTCGGCGGAGTTCACGAGATACAGCTCTGGCGATTGCCCAATGGCGCTGGCGGTCGTGTCCTGCGCGCAGAGGTAGTATTCGGTGTTGACGGAGTTGGCGGCGTCGGGCCACTTGAACGCGACGGTAAACTGACCGTTCGGTTGGATGTCGGGCTGGGCGCCGGCGATCTGCTGGAATCCGGTCTGGCAGCCTACGCTCTGAAGAGCGAAGCCGATGGTTACCTGGTCTCCCGGCTGTGTCGCGCCCTGGGCGTAGACATTGGCGCCGACCGGCCCCTGAGCGACGTTGCCGCGGGGCTGCGGGTTCTGGATATCAATCGTGACAGTGGGGTTGGAGTCGAGACGGGCGGCGCGCGCGGCGGATGGGGGGATGAGCCATCCGGCCAGCGCCAGCGTCATGACCATCGCGCCAAGCGCCACGCGCGCGGCCAGGCGGCCCATACGCTGGCTCCATCTCACGACTCCAGTAACGGAAACGCGCATAACGCCTCCCTGTACGCACGCCTTGCGACGGTCCGCCCGCGCTGGCGATGGGGATGATCACGATCCCCGATGATAGATGATGACGGAGATTGGTCGCGGAATGATCCCGGAATGCTCGATGATCGGCATGATCGGGTATGATCGGCCGCCCAGCCCGGCCTGGCGCCAGGAATCACCACGGCGCCTGAGCAGTATAACACGGCGCGCGATGGTCGCTCGCACGGCATTTCCGGGCGGGCTATATGGCTCTCTACTGGGAGAAGCGAGACGCATATCCGCGCTGAGATGGCCGCCCGGGCGGCGCGCAGGCTTGCGACGCTGGCGCCGGTGGGCGACCCCGCGCGTTTATGATGTGGAGAGACGGTGATGCGGGCGAAGTCGGCCAGGTGAGCGAGGGTGGCCCAGGCGGGTGGAGGTGGCCGGGCGGATACATCCAGCCCGGGCGGATAAATCCGCGGCTAAGGGCCTGGTGGCCACGAAGCCCGCCTTCGCGGGCTGGGGAACGGGTGGGAAGCATGATGGAGGCGCGGGACGATGTCTGAGGGAGCTGAGACGCCGGAGAAGCCTGGGACGCCGGAGGGGGCTGGGATGGCGGAGGTGAGCGGCGTGAGCGGCGGGGATGGCGCGGGGCCATCCGCGCCGCGCCGTGAGCGACGGCGCCCGCGCCCGCTGGAGCCACTGGAGCCCGCGACGGGGCAGGCCGCTCCGCCAGCCGCGCCAGAGCCGGGCGAGCCGCTGGAGCGACGGCAGTTGGTGGCGGTGATCGAGAGCCTGCTGTTCGTGGCGGGGCGCCCACTGGAGTACGCGGAGCTGCGCAAGCTGGCGGGCGTGGATGAGGCGCGGGCGCGCGCGGCGGTAGGCGAGCTGGCGCAGGAGCTGGAGCGCGCGGGGCGCGGGGTGCGCGTGCAGCGGATGGAGACGGCGGCGCAGATGGTTTCCGCGCCGGAGCATGCGCGCTTCGTGGCGGCGCTGCTGGGGCTGCCGACGCAGGTGCGGCTGACGACGGCGGCGCTGGAGACGCTTTCGGTGATCGCCTATCGTCAGCCGATCACGCGCGCGCGGATCGAGGCGATTCGTGGAGTGAATAGCGACCGCGCGCTGGCGAGCCTCTTGCAGCACGGGCTGGCGCAGGAGGTGGGGCGGGCGGCGACGGTGGGGCGTCCGGCGCTGTTCGGGACGACGCCGGAGTTCTTGCAGCAGTTCGGCCTGACCAGCCTGGATGCGCTGCCGCATGCGGACCTGCCCCGGGCGCAGGTGGCTGAGGCGCTACGCGAGCGGGCGGCGCAGAGCATCCGCGACGCGGTGAGCGCGGGGGACGCGGCGGAGGGCGGCGGGGGGTAGGGCGGCGCATGGGCGCGGTCGCCTGGCGGCTCAAGTCGCGGCTAAGAGCCTTGTGGGCTGCGAAGCCCGCCTCCGCGGGCTGGGATGCGAGGGGCGGGGGAAGGGGGCGCGGCCGAGTGACACCAGTCCGCCCAGCCGCGCCGCTGGCTTGCCCAGATGGAAAGCGGGACGCCTCGCTCGCCCGCCCGCCTCGTTCGCTATGGCGCGCTGCCGACTGGAGCGGCGCCCTGGGAGCGGCGCACATGCTCGCAGGCCTGGTCAATCTCGCGCGTGAACTCGTCGTAGTCGAGCTGGAGGCCGTTGATGTAGGCGTTCCAGCCCGCGCTCTGCTTGGCGTAGTGCAGCGCGTCCTCGATCTCGGCGTCGGTGGCGCCGAAGAGCTTGGCGACCTCGGTGTGATAGTAGGCGCAGTAGCGGCACTTCGTCACGCCTGAGATGGCGACGCCGATCAGCTCGCGGTACTTGTTCGGTATCGGGCTCTCATCCAGCTGGGTCTTCTTGAAGAGTTGCCACTCCAGCTCCAGCGTCGGGAACCGCTTTGAACATGCTGGGCGCCAGCCCAAAGGCTTGCTCGATCTCCTGGTAAACTTGCTGCCGGTCCATACTCGTCACCTCCCGCCTCCAGGGGTCGCGCTCATCCAGCGTGACGCCCGCATGGCTGCGAATTCCAACACTTCTTCACGGCGCACATACGCGAGACGCTCCATCACGCCATGGCGCCCCCGCGCCTCCTGGCGGGCGCGGGCGCCGTCTGCTGAGAACGATTGTGATTGGGTCAGAATTCGGTTGGGATACGACGCCCGCGTCTCGCTCAGAGGGCAAGCGAGGCGCGGGCGTCGCCAGGTCGCGGCCTTGCGCACTAGATCCTATGAGTCCCCGCCATGCCTCCTCTACACCGGGCCAGCCCTCGCGAGGCGCCATCCTTGCGCCCGAAAGCCAGCCATTGATGCCATCCAGCAGGCCCCGCCCAGGATGGCTCACTACCATCCCCCGCCACGTCCACGCATGCCGCGGCGGATGACGCACAAGTTGCGCGCCAATACGCGCGTGAGCGCATATGCCATAATGCCGGACATTCGGGGGCTCCCGCCTGGGCGCTTCGCTCCGCTCGCCTGGCGGCCATCAGCCCCGCCTGCGCGGGTCGCAACATGGCGCATGCATGCGCCCGCGCAGGCGCCCGCTTCCGGCGATCCCGCGACGTTGACTCCGCCCTGGCCGTCGCGTCTCCCCCGCGACAGGCGGGCGGCTCATCGCGTAGACTATGGGCGTATGGGGTTCATTCATGGCGACGCGGAGAGGATAGACTGACGTGCGGTTTGGGCGGCACATGCCGGTGGTCCCGGCGCCGAAGGTGGCGCTGCTGCGGACGGAGGAGGTCTGCGGTGACGCCGTGCAGATCTTCGTGACCAATCCACGCGGGTGGCGTCCGCCGGCGCCCAAGCCGCGCGAGGAGGAGGCGTTTCGGGCGCTGCGGGCGGAGCTTGGCGGCTGGCCCGTCGTCGTCCACGCGGCGTATCTGATCAACTTAGCGTCGTCGAACGCGGAGTTCGCGGCGAAGTCGGTTGATCTGCTGCGGGCGACGCTGGACCGGGCGGCGCGCTTTGAGGCGATGGCGGTGGTGTTCCACATCGGCAGCCATACCGGCGCGGGTGAGGAGGCGGGGCTGGAGCGGCTGATCGCGGGGATTGACCGGGCGCTAGATGGCGCGGCGCCGGGGCCACTGCTGCTGCTGGAGAACGATGTCGGCGGCGGGGGCAAGCTGGGTGGGCGCTTCGAGACAATCGCGCGCGCGCTGGACGCGCTGCCACAGCACGCGGAGCGGCTGGGGGTCTGCCTGGATACGGCGCACCTGTGGGGCGCGGGCTATGACATCGGGACACCTGAGGCGGCGCGGCGGACGCTGGATGAGGCGGACCGCGCGTTTGGGCTGGCGCGGGTCCCGGTGTGGCACCTGAACGACGCGCGGGCCGGGCTGGGCAGCCACCTGGACCGCCATGCGCGGCTGGGCGAGGGGGAGATCCCACTGGAGGGGCTGGCGGCGCTGCTGCGCGACCCGCGGCTGGCGAAGGCGATCCTGATCCTGGAGACGGCGCTGACGACGCTGGGCGAGGCGCGCGCGGAAGGGGAGGACGCTGGAGCGGAGGGCGAGGAGGAGCCAGCCAGCCTGGACGCCGACAAGGTGGATTGGGCGGCGGAGCGGCGGCGCTTCGCGCAGGCGCGGGCGCTGGCGGGGGTGGAGTGAGGCGCGGCCCTGAATGTCCGGCGCACGGAGGGGATGCGGTTGTGTGGTAAGGGGGTCACGCGGCCTAGAGCGCGCGTGATTGTCCACTGGCCGCGCATGTCGTATGGTGTGCTCAGCGTATCGGCGCGCGAAGGAGGCAGGAGAACATGGCGGGTTCTGAGCATGCGGGGGCGCAAGCCAAGTGGCGCGAGCATGGCGTGCGCATCGTCCATAGTGACGAGCTGGATACCAATACGCCGCAGACACCGGGGATGAACCGCGCGGCGGCGATCAACTACGCGACGGCGGGGGCGAGCAAGCTCTGGGCTGGAACCGCCGTTATTCACCCTGACGCCAAGACGGGCGCGCATCACCACGGCGCGCTGGAGAGCGTGATCTACGTTATCAGCGGACGGGCGCGCATGCGCTGGGGTGAGCGCCTGGAATACACCGCCGAGGCGGGCCCCGGCGACTTTATCTTCATCCCGCCCTATGCGCCGCACCAGGAGATCAACGCCAGCCCGGACGAACCGCTGGCGTGCGTCGTTGTGCGCAGCGACCAGGAGCCGGTAGTCGTCAACCTCGACATCGCGGCGGTGGAGTCGCCCGAAGAGGTCGCCTGGGTGGACTCTGGGCATCCCGCGCCGCGCGCGTAGGGGCGCGTTGGAGGCTCCTATGTGCTTAGTGGAGGAGCGGGAGGAATGGTGAGGTCGCCCTCCGCGCCGCAAGCGCGCGCCACGAGGCCGCCGCCCGCTGCATGCGCTAGGCTGGCGCAGGTGTAGGTCACACGCGACTGCGTATTCGGCGCGTCGCGCTCGACGACCGTATCGGTGAGCGCACAGGAGCCAGGTGAGTCTTGCGCGACCAGATTATGCGTCGCAAATGCGTCAGCATTCGCGTTTCTGGGCAGCATGGCGCGTGCATTCATGACGAGGGTGCTGGGGCGCGCGCAACTGACGTACGCCTGCCAGAAACAGTCCTCGATCCCGGTGACGGTGGCTTGCTCACCGACCGCGTCACTGGCGAGCGCATATGGGGTGGCGTACTGGTTATCTATGACACCGCACACGTGGCCGATCTGCTCCGTTGGCCGGGGCGGCAGATAGTAATCAACGCTTTTACCGCCGCACCTACTGAGGAGCAACCCGCCATTCTGCTGTCTCATCCCCGCGCACTGGTGGGTCAGAACAGGCGCCGGGACGATGTTCGTAGGAAAGATCCTATTGGCGCCCTGTATGACATCCGTTACAGCGCAACCTCCCGCTTTCGGCTGGACGGTGATGGCGCTGGTGGAGCGGGAATCTACACCCTGTGATATGTAGACCAGGGTAGCCGCCCGGCATGCGGTGTAGGCGCGCCACAGGCAGAGCGCGGCCTGATCGGGGTCGTAGTTGTTCAGCGCCCGGCCGCAATTTTGCCCGATGATCTGGGGGAACGGCTGAAAGTACCAGCCTTGCAGCCTCGCAAGCGCGCAGGGCGCCGAGCAGATCACGAGTACGGCGACCAGGGGAATCAACCAGCGGCGCCTGCTCGCCCCCCGCCTTCCAGTCGCCATCTAGCCCTCCTACGGCACATGGGGGAGGCGACACGCGATCCGCCCAGCCGTAGGGGCCGCCGCCCGCCTGCAAATATCTACGCCTGTAGCGGGCTGAAGCTCTCAGGCGGACCGGGAGCGCGGCGCGTTCTGCCCGCGCCACCAACGCCGCGCCTCTGGCGGGGCGACCAAGACGCTACCCGGTGGATGAGGAAGACATCGAGCTGCTGCCCGGCGACTTCTCCACGAACCAGCGTACCCGCGAAGGTCGTGGTGAAGGTCCTCGCTACCCGCGCGCCCGGCGCGAGCCGCGGGACGACTTCGCGCTCGACCGGATAGTACAGCGCCAGCGCAAGCATGTCGCCCTGAAGCGGGTCGCCCAGCGCCGCCTATCCCAGGCGCTGGAGCGGCGGCGGCGCCCAATGCCCTTCTAGGATCGCGGGCTTGGGCCAGTAGAGCCCCAGCGTGAGGTTGAAGCTCCCCTCCGGCGCCGGCAGCCAGTTCGCCTCGCGGTCGCCACCTGGCGCATCATGCTGGATATAGAGGTCGAGCGAGCCATCCGCGTTGAGCCATAGCTCGTCGCGGTCGCCGATCGCGTAGCGGTCGAGGGGGTTCTCGACGAAGGACTGGCGCTCGTTGTACATCGTCAGCGACCAGAACTCGTTGATGGGCGGCAGCTTGCCCGGCTCGAAGTGCAGACAGTAGCGCCGCTGGCCAGACAGGGGCTGGCCGTCGCCATCCACCCTCGCGGTTGGATAGATGGCGTCTTCGGGCAGATTGGCCCCCAGCCCGAACAATGCTACGGCGGCGCGCTTGAGATAGTGTGTCCCGTACCGCCCCAGCCCGGACGGAATCACCCAGCCGTTGACCACCGTATCGCCAAGCGCCCGCGCCGACGCCGCGATCGTTTCCCGCGCCGCCTCCATGCCGTCGCGCACCGCGCCCGCGATCATTTGATCGAGCCGCGCATGGTCCTCGCTCACTCCCGGCGCGACGCCGATGCGCGTGATCCGCTCCATCAGCGGCGCGTCCGCCGCGCTGGGCGGATTCGTGACCAGCAGCGTGTTCAACCGGCTGAAGAACGTCATCGCGTCCATTCGCCCCACCTGGTCTACGGGTGGGTCCCAGAGATTCACATTCGCCGCGATCGGCGTATTGGTTGGCGGGATATAGGGCGTGCCCCACGCGCTGAGCGGCGTCAGCCGGAACCTGTCTTGCAGCGTCCGTACGGCGAGGTAGTCGCTCGGGCCGCTGGCCCTGATGCGGCCAACCAGCCACACCATCGCCGTCGGCGTCGTGACCATGCGCATGCCCGCCGGAAGCGTCCCCCGCCAGCCCGGCCAGGTGATGGCGTAGTTCCCCGCGCCTGAGCCTGTTGTGCGGGCGCCCGGCGCGGCGAAGACATCCGTCCAGCCGTCCAGCATCGAGACCATGTAATAGCGACCGCCCATATCTGGCAGGCTTAACACCACCGGCTCGCGCGCGACATCCAGCCACGCGCTGGAGGAGAGCGTATCGGCGTTCGGGCTGACGAGGCCAGTGGACGCCGGGTCGGGGAACGACCGCAGGTGGGCGAACTGGTTGAGCGGCGCCCGGTGGTCCCCGGCGCGCGCCGTGGCGGTCATCACCTCGCGCGTCACATCCATCAGCACGAGCGGATAGCCGAAGATATACGCCTCCTCGGCCAGCGCCCGCGCCTCTTCGATGGCCAGGGCGGCGAGCGGCGCGATTTGTGGCGGCTCGGCCTGCTGGCCCATCTCACTCATCTCGCTCATCACGCCTCACCTCATCCTATGCCGGTAATCAAGCCACATAGGCTGGTCCACGTCCGGCGGGGCGCATGGGGGTAGCGGTCGCGCCCGCCGCTCCAGCCGCACCGACGGCGCCACCGGAGCAATAGCGCGGCGCTACCCGTGGCGATTCGCGTGGAGCGAGACGAGATTGAGACGAAGCGGCGGCATTTCATCACGCCAGGGAATAGCGGCGGCTCGTCAAAGGATGATTCCCACATTGGCGGCGCGCTGGGCGCAGTGGAGACAGCGCGATTGGGGGCATGGCGCTCGCCGCCAACAACGTGACCATGGCGGAATAGCGCGGCTCAGCGCGCGAGTCCGTGGAAGAGGAGGTCGCCGTATTCTCTGGCCACTTCCGGCGCGGATTTGGGGCCATCCGGACGGAACCAGCGCGCCATCCAGTTCAGCATCGAGAGCGCCGCCCGGCCCACGCTGGCCGGGTCCACGTCGCGAAAATCGCCGCGCCGCACGCCATCGG
Organism: Ktedonobacterales bacterium; assembly: GCA_035716045.1. Classification (GTDB taxonomy): domain Bacteria; phylum Chloroflexota; class Ktedonobacteria; order Ktedonobacterales; family JADMIN01; genus JAKAIY01. The sequence goes on along the minus strand of DASTKI010000083.1, from coordinate 3,261 downwards.
CGATGATCGCGCGCAGCATCCGCTCATAGCGCTCGCGCAGGATGACCGCGTCCTGGCGCGGCTTTGGCGAGGACATGCCGCTGAAGCTCACCAGCATGCAGCGGAAGGCCCAGTAGTTGCGCTCGAAGAACTCGGCATGGGCTGTCATGAAGGCCATCAGCTTGTCCTTCGGCTCCGCCACCCGCTCGACCGCGCCGCTTACATGGTCGAACAGGCCAGCCAGCGCCTCGATGATGATCGCGTCATAGACATCCTGCTTGGTCTTGAAATAGTGATATAGGCCCGCCTTTGAGATTCCCACCTCCGCCGCCAGATCGTTCAGGCTGGACGTGTCGTAGCCGCTGCGACCGAAGAGTATCGCCGCCTCGCGCATGATCCGCTCGCGCTGGTTTTCCGCCCGGGGTGGCCGGCCGAGCCGCCGGGGTGTCGCTCCGCTCATACTCGTCAGACGCCTTCCGCTACAACATGGTTCGCGATCACGCTCGCCGGGACAGATGGGCGAGACAACAGACCGCTCCAGTTTGGATTCTACCCTACGCGCCCTACGCCATATGGGACTTGACGCGCCCAAGACAATCGTTTACTATTTCCATACCGTCCGGCCGGTCGGAAAGTAATGCGCGCAGCCATTATACCCCGACGCGCCCGCCCGGCCCAACGCCAGCGCGCCGCCAGACTCGCGATCCCGGAGCGACCCCGAAACAGTCCCGTAGAGCGTCATCCACCGCCGTTCGTACAGCGCAGTGTGAACAGGGGGCCGTATGCTCGCCGTCCAGGACATCGAAGTCCGGTATCAAGGCGCCAGCGCCGCCGTGCGCGGCGTCTCGCTCGAGGTACCTGATCGCGGCGTCGTCGCCCTTCTGGGCGCCAATGGCGCTGGCAAGACTACCATCCTGCGCGCCATTGGCGGCCTGCTGCGCTTCCATGGCGGCCAGGTAACGGGTGGGGCCATCCTCTTCGATGGTGTGCGGATCGAAACGCGCGACGCCAACCAGATCGTGCGGCTTGGCATCGCCCAGGCGCTCGAGGGGCGCCGCATCTTCGCCGAGCTGACGGTGGATGAGAACCTGCGCGCTGGCGCGCTGGCGTCGCGCGACGCTGGCGCTTCGCGGCGCGCCTATGGCCGCGTCATGGATCTCTTCCCCGTGCTGCGTGAGCGCCGCAGCCAGATGGCCGGCTACCTCTCCGGCGGTGAGCAGCAGATGCTCGCCATTGGCCGTGCGCTGATGGCCAGCCCGAAGCTGCTGCTGCTCGATGAGCCCTCGCTTGGCCTCTCGCCGTTTATGGTGCGCCAGATCGGCGAGATCATCACCGAGATCAGCGCCGGGGGGACCGCCGTGCTGTTGGTCGAGCAGAACGCCCAGATGGCGCTCACGCTCGCCAGCGCGGGCTATGTCCTGGAGACGGGCCGGGTCGCGCTCTCCGGCCCCGCACGTGAGCTGCTCGGCGATGAGTCCGTGCGCGCGTTCTACCTCGGCCTGCATGAAGGCGAGAGCCACGCCAATTTCGCCGCGCTGCGCGAGCGCCGGCCAGAGAGAGTGTGGTCGGTATGAGCGACGTAGCCCAGGCGCCTCTGCTGTCGGTCCAGGGCGTCACCGTGCGCTTCGCGGGCGTCACGGCGCTCTCGGAGGTGTCCTTTGACGTGCGGCCCGGTGAGCTCTTCGCCGTGATCGGTCCCAATGGCGCCGGCAAAACATCGCTCTTCAACGTGCTCTCGCGCGTCTACCAGCCGGCGGCTGGGCGCGTGATCTATGACGGGCGCGACCTCCTGCGACTCAGGACCGACCAGATCGTGGGCGCGGGCATCGCCCGCACCTTCCAGAACCTGGGCCAGTTCCCCTACATCACCGCGCTGGACTATCTGCTGCTCGGGCGGCATAGCCGCATGCGCAGCGGCGTCCTGCGCGGTGGACTCTATCTCGGCCCCGCCGCCGCCGAGGAGCGCGAGAACCGCGCCTATTGCATGCGCCTGCTGGCGCTAGTGGGGCTTGAGCGCCACCACGACCGGATGCTCAGCAGCCTGCCTTTCGGCCTGCGCAAGCGGGCGGACCTGGCGCGCGCCCTGGCGGCGCAGCCGCGGCTGCTCCTGCTGGACGAGCCGGTGGCGGGCATGGGTGTCGAGGAGAGCCTCGATATCGCGGCCATCCTGCTCGACATCCAGCGGCAGCTTGGCGTGACGCAGGTGCTGGTGGAGCACGACATGGCGATGGTGATGGGCATCGCCGACCGCGTGCTGGCGCTGGACTTTGGCCGCGTCATCGCGCAGGGCGCGCCAGCCGAGATGCGGGCGAATCCGGAAGTCATCAAAGCCTATCTGGGTGAAGACCTCGCGGGTACGCCAGGGGCGAGCGGCGGGGCGAGCGCGGACACCCGCAGCTGAAACGCGAAGCGGCGCCAGCCACGAGGGCCACACGGTGGAGGAGGAGCGATGACGACGTTCATCCAGTTGGTGTTCTCTGGTCTCGCGCTGGGGTGCGACTACGCGCTGATCGCGCTGGGGTTCGCCATCATCTTCAAGGCCAGTGAAGTCATCAACTTCGCGCAGGGCGAGATGCTGCTGGTCGGGACGTATGCTGTCTCGGTGGCCATGTTCTCGTGGCGGCTCGGCTTCATCCCGGCGCTGCTGATCGGTGTCGTCCTCACCGCGCTGATCGGCGTGGTCTTCGAGCGCGTCGTGTTGCGGCGCATGGTCGGGCGGCCGCCCTTCACGATCATCATGGTGACGATCGGCCTCGACGCGCTCCTGCTGACGACTGTCTCGATCCTGATGGGATCGGGGAATCCGGCCTCGCCAGCGCCCTTCGACATCCTGGGCGCGGTCACGATTGGCGGCGTCATCTTCGGCTCCAACGCCATCGCGAGCATCGTCGTCACCGCCCTGATTTGCGCTGGCCTCTACGCCTTCCTGCGCTACACCCGCTATGGCCTGGCGATGCGCGCGACGGCGATGGACCAGGAGGCGGCGCTGGCGATGGGCGTCAGGATCTCGACCGTGTACGCGTTGGCCTGGGCCATCTCGGGCGCCATCGCCACCATCGGTGGCGTCTTCCTGGCGGCGGGCGCGGGCAACCCAGCGTTTAGCGTGACTCTGGGGCAGAGCGCGCTGGTGGCCTTTCCGGCCATCATCCTCGGCGGGCTGGACTCGATCCCCGGCGCGGTGGTGGGCGGCGTCGTGATCGGCTTGGTCTACGTGCTGGCGCAGGGCTACGAGCCAACCGCTCTCCTCGGCGCCAATTTCCATACCATCGCGCCCTACCTCAT
>DASTKI010000082.1:0-5843 GCA_035716045.1 Ktedonobacterales bacterium | reverse complement strand
CCGACGAGCTGCTTATCCATCAGGCCTGGGTCGCCATCAACAACAACTTCGTCGTCACCGACCGCATTGATCAGAAGAAGATGGCATACGCTGCGATTGACGCGATGGTGAACACTCTGGGCGACACCGGCCACAGCCGCTTCGAGACGCCTGAGCAGTACGCGCAGGAGAACCAGCAGCTCCAGGATCAGGGCCTCGTCGGCATCGGCGTTTCGCTCAGCGGCGGCGGCGCCAAGCCGATCCGCATCGAAGAGGTCTTCCCCGACTCGCCCGCCGACAAGGGCGGCCTCAAGCCAGGCGACCTGATCGTCAGTGTGGATGGGAAGAGCATCAAAGGCTATACGATAGATCAGGCGCGCCCACTCATCGCAGGCAAGGAGGGCACGCAGGTCACCCTGGGCATCATCCGTCCCAGCGAAAGCCCCACCAAGATCTTCACCGTCACGCTCACCCGCGCCAAGTTCAACGTGCCGACGGTGACCAGCTTCTATATCCCCGGCACATCGCTGGTGGATATCCAGCTGCTCCAGTTCTCGCAGAACGCCGATAGCGAGATCCGCAAGGCGATCCAGGAAGCGAAGTCCAAACAGGTCTCCGGCATCATTCTCGACCTGCGCGGCAACCCCGGTGGCTATCTCACGCAGGCGCAAGATGTCGCCAGCGAATTCATCGCCGCGGGTCCAGATCGCAACGTGCTAATCGTCAAGTCGCGCACGAGCACACAGAACTACCCGGTCAACCCCGATGGCGTCGCTACTGACATCCCGCTGGTCGTGTTGGTGGATGGCGACACCGCGAGCGCCGCCGAGATCACCACGGGCGCTATCAAGGTCAACCGGCCCGAGGTCCACGTCATCGGGCAGAAGACGTTCGGCACCGGGACCGTCCTGCAAACGTTCGTCATGGCGGACGGCTCGGCGCTGGTGCTGGGCACCGAGGAGTTCCTGCTGCCCGATGGCTCGTCCATCTACGGCAAGGGCTACATGCCTGATACGCCTGTGGCGCTGCCTGCCAACGTCACACCACTGCTACCGCTGGCGGCCTCCGAGAGCGATCTGACGCAGAAGCAGGTCATCGCTTCCAAGGACACGCAGCTGCTCGAGGCCATCACGCTGCTTGCCCCAACCAGCGCCTACGCCAAGGCCGCCGCGTAGGGGCCGCGCCCGCGGCGCGCTATGCGGGCGCACTTCCCATCGCGAGCCACGCTCGAAGCGCCGCGGCGACGGCCTCTGGCCGCTCGATCTGGACGTAGTGCCCCGCGTCGGGGATGACCACCAACTCGCTCTGGGGTAGCCGCTGACGCAAGAATTCCGCGTACTTCACCGGCGTCATCCGGTCAGCCTCACCCACGATCAGCAGCGCGGGCTGGGTGATGGCGTCTAGCTCACTCATCATATCGAAGGCGTCGCAGGCGACCAGATCGCGGTAGAGCATGCCTGGGGCGGTCTGCGGGCGGGCGGTGTACAGCGCGCGCGCCTGGTCCTCGTGGCCCTGCTCGAACTCCATCTCGGTCAGCAGGAGCGAGCCCTCCGGCCCGGCGGCGCGCGCTTCCTCGAGGAAGCGGGGCGCCACTCGCAGCCGCGCGCCCGACCCTACCAGAACGATCCGCCGCGCGAAGGCGGGATGGTCTACCGCCAGCCGCAGCGTGATCGCGCCGCCGAGCGAGTGCCCAATCACCACCCCGCCGTCCATGCCGCGCGCAGTGAGCGACTGATACACATCCTCCGCGTAGTCACGCACGCTCATCCGCTCAGGTCCCGGCTCCGCCAGACGCTCGCCATGCCCTGGCAGGTCGAAGGCAAGCGTTTCCACATCGGGCAACAGCGCCAGCAGCGGCGCCCAGATCACGCCCGAATCGCCGGAGCCATGAATGAAGATCAACCGCTCGTCCCGTCCGATTGCCTCCATGAGCGCGCTCCTCTCACTGCGCACACTGGCCCCTAGCCCCCGCTCCTGAGAGGAGCGGGGGCTAGGGGCGCCGCCGCGCATGCTACACTGCTCAAGCAGGCAGCCGCGCCGCCACCTGTCACCCTAAGACCGTCTGTAACGTACCACATGCGAGGGAAAGCGCCATGAGCCAGCCCAGCGTCTCGCGCGGCCAGACGGGTCGCCGGGGCGAGAACATCGCCGCATCCTGGCTAACCAGCCGCGGTTATCGCGTCGTCGAGCGCAACTGGCGCCGCCCCTGCGGCGAGCTGGACCTGATCGCCGAGCGTGATGGCGAGGTGATCGCCATCGAGGTCAAGACCCGGCGCGGCGACGCGATGGGCGCGCCTGAGGAAGCCATCACGCCAGCCAAGCGGCGAAAGCTAATCGCCACCCTCCAGACCTATCTGATGGAGCGCGGCGCGGAGCAGGCGGCATGTCGCATAGACGTGATCGCCGTGCGCCTGGATGGCGCGGGCCGCTGGCTGGAGACTGTCCATTATCCCTCCGCTGTCACGCTCGATGAATAGCGAGTGTCGCCGGAGAATAGCATCAGCGCCGATGGGAGGCAGGATATGTCGGATATGTTTGAGGGCGCCAAGCGCGCCGCGGGCGCGATGATGGGCCGCGCCGCATGGGAGGCCGAGAAGAGCCAGCGGATCGCGGCGCTGGAGCGCGAGCTGTCCCTGCTCACCAAGGAGCGGGCGGCGCTGATAGACCAGCTCGCGGTCGTCGTCGCCGACCTTGGCAAGCGCGGGGAGCTGACCCAGCCCGCTCTCAAGGCCCTGGCGGACCGCCTGACGAAGCTGAATGAGGACATGAGCCGCTCGCAGAGCGCCATCAAAACCATCCAGACGGAGAAATATCAGCCTGGCGCGGTCTCCTTCAGCGCCTCCGCCGGCCCGTCGAAGTCGTGCCCCAGCTGTGGCGCCCACATGCCGCTCAACTCGCGCTTCTGCGCTTCATGCGGCGCGCGCATGGCGTAGCGCGCCCGCGAATGGCGCATGGACGCGATGAGCGCTGATGCTATAATCTATCGTACACTGAGCGCGAATCGCGCTCAGCGACCCTGCCATCAGTCGCCGGAGCGGACGGACCATGCGAGCGTCACCATCATCAGGCGTGCCCCGTGATGCGAAAACGGGCGACAGCGCCACGCTGCATAGCGACAGCGCCGCGCGCACACGCCGCCTTGGCGAGGCGCTAGGCGCGCTGCTCCAGCCGGGTGACATGCTGCTGCTGACCGGCGACCTCGGCGCGGGCAAGACGACGCTCACGCAGGGCATCGGCGCCGGGCTGGACGTGCGCGATGTCATCAACAGCCCGACATTTACCATCTTGAAGGAGTACGAGGGCCGCCTGCCGCTGTATCATTTCGACCTCTACCGCATCGAATCGCCCGACGAGATTTACGCGCTCGGCTTCGATGAATACTTCCAGGCGGACGGTGTGTCGGTTGTCGAATGGGCGGAGCGCGGCGAGCCAATCGAGCCAGGGCAGCGCGCGCCCTGGCCCGAAAGCGCGTTGCGCATCGAGATGACCACGACCGGCCCAGAGAGCCGCGCGCTGCGCCTCAGCGCTACCGGCTCGCGCGGCGCCGAGCTTGCGCGAGCGTGGGCGCAAGCCGCCGGGGAGGTATAGCCGATGCTGCTCGCCCTAGATACCTCGGCCTCCTACGCCAGCGTCGCGCTCACCCAGGATGACGCCATCCTAGCCGAGCTCACCTGGCGCGTGGAGAACCGCCACAGTTCCGAGCTGCTGCCGCGTGTGCAGGAGACGCTGCGCGCACAGCGCGTCACGCCAGCCCAGCTCGACGCCATCGCGGTCGCGCTTGGCCCAGGCTCGTTCAATGGTGTGCGCGCTGGAGTGGCGACCGCCAAGGGGCTAGCGCTGGCGCTGAGCATTCCAGTCGCGGGCGTCCCGACCCTCGACGTGATGGCCTGGGGCGCGCGGCTGGCGCCGGTCGAGGTCTGGGCGCTGCTCGACGCTGGACGCGGCGAGGTCTACGCCGCCGTCTATGACACCGCTGGCGCCGCCACACAGCCGGAGACCTGGACTCCGCGCGCGCTAACGGTTCAACCCGGCGCCGAACCAGGCGGATATCATATCCTGGCGCCGGAGGCCCTCGCGGCGGTCGTTCGCGATGGGGCGACGCTTACCGGCGAGCTGCGCCCGGCGGCTCGGGCAGCGCTCATAGGGGCGCTTGCCGGGCGTGCGCGGCTGTTGGAGCCAGCGGAGCCACGCCGCGGCGGCTGGCTGGCGACGCTCGCCCAGGCGCGACTGCGCGCAGGGCGTGGCGAAACCCCCGCGACGCTGGAGCCCATCTATCTGCGGCGGCCCGCGATCACCAGGAGCGCGCGGACCGACGTGGCGGCGCTATCGGGCGCCGGCTCGGCGGCTGGGGAAGAGGGAGAGCGGCTTGCGCTATAGCGTTGACACCATGACCATGACGGACGTGCCGCGCGTCGTCGAGATCGAGCGGCTCGCCTACACGACTCCCTGGCCACCCAGCGCCTATCGGCGGGAGATCCAGGAGAATCGCATGGCGCGCTATCTCGTCGTGCGCGATGCATGGCTCCAGCCGCCAGTGACACCCACCTCTCAGGAAGAGGCGAAGCGCCCGTTCCCGCTCTCGCTGCTCTCACGCGCGGCGAATCCTGTCCCGCCCGAGACGATGAACATCATCGCCTTCGCCGGCCTTTGGCACATGATCAATGAGGCCCATATCACTACCATCGCCACACATCCCGACTATCGCGGGCGCGGTGTCGGCGAGCTGATGCTCTCGACGCTGGTCGGCATCGCCTATACCACTCAATCGCGCTATGTCACGCTCGAAGTGCGCGTCACCAACACCATCGCGCAGAACCTGTATCGCAAGTACGGCTTTGCCCAGACGAGCGTGCGCCGCCGCTATTACAGCGACAACCACGAAGACGCATACGTCATGTCTACACAGGACATCACCAGCGACGACTACCGTACACGGTACGCGGATCTGCGCGAGCGGCTCATGCGGCGCCTGGAGGCGGAGAGCGCATCCGTCACGAGCGAGGCCACCGATGGCGTCTGATACCTCGCCCGTCCCCATGCGCATTCTGGCCATCGAGAGCTCCTGCGATGAGACGGGCGCCGCGGTCATCGAGCATGGCCGCCTCATCCGGTCGAATGTCGTCGCCTCCCAGGCCAGCATCCATGCCCGCTATGGCGGCGTCGTGCCCGAAGTTGCCTCACGCCAGCAGCTCAGCGCCATTGCGCCCGTCATCGAGTCGGCGCTCGAAGAGGCGCGCGTTGGGTGGGATGCGATTGACGCGGTCGCCGCCACCTATGGCCCCGGCCTGGCGGGGTCGCTGCTCGTCGGCCTGAGCGGCGCCAAGGCGCTGGCCTTCGCGCGCGGACTGCCCTTCATCGGCGTCAACCATCTCGAAGCGCACATCTACGCCAACTGGCTGCGCGACGCCGCCAGCCCATTGCCCGATTCCATGCCCGTCGCCGATGAGTCGTGGCCCGGCGATCCCGCCTTCCCGTTGCTGGCGCTGGTCGTCTCCGGCGCGCACACCGAGCTGGTCAGCATCCCGCGTCATGGCGTGTACGAACTGCTCGGTCAGACGCGCGACGACGCGGCGGGCGAGGCGTTTGATAAGGTGGGGCGTCTGCTTGGCCTGGGCTATCCCGGCGGTCCCGCAATTCAGCGCGCCGCCGCCGCACGCGATCCATCGCGCCCCAACCCCTACACCCTGCCCAGGGCCTGGCTGCGCGGCTCCTACAACTTCAGCTTCAGCGGCCTCAAGACGGCGACGCTGGAGCTGACCCGCCAGGTCGCCCAGGCGCCCGTGGAGGGCGCAGCTATCAACGACATCGCCGCCGCGTTCCAGGAATCCGTCGTGGATGTGCTGGCGACCAAGACCGTTCGCGCC
>DASTKI010000081.1:0-21257 GCA_035716045.1 Ktedonobacterales bacterium | reverse complement strand
GGGCGCCAACGCGTGCCAGTCCACCTCGCGTGGCGCGGCGGCGCGCGCCCGCTCGAATGGCGCGTTGAGCAGCAGCAAGGTCAGCGTGTCAGTATGCTCCAGCAGACCTTCGATGGCCTCCGCCCAGGGGAGCCCCTCGCGCGCCAGATCGAGCTGGCGATAGGCGGGCTCGACGGTGGGGTCCACTGTCCTCAGCCGCTCCAGGGCGCGCTCGCGCTCCGGTGAGAGCGGGGGGATAGGCTCGGTCTGCGTCTGGGCGATCTCGCCGTCCAGCGCGCTGATGCGGCGCTCCAGATCGGTCAGGCTGACCTCCAGGCGCGCGGCGCTCGTCGCCGCGTCACGAGCGAGGGCGCGAGCCTCCTCCTGGGCCTGGCGCGCCGTCTCGGCCAGCGGCGGCAGGGCGATCGTGCTGGGCTCGCCAGTGGGCGCGCGCCCCAGGCCTTCGGGCCAGCGCTGCGACATCTTGTCCCAGCGATGCCACATCGCCTGGCGCGCCGTCTGGAGCGCGCGGGCGGCGGCGTCCTGCTGAGTCTTAGCCTCACGCTCAATCTGCCGCGTCTCGCCCGCGCGGGCTGCCGCCTCGCGAATGCGCCGGGCATGGATGTCTAGCGCGCCGAGTGTGGCGTCACCGGCGACCCATGCGGCGTGCAGCGCGTCCGCCAGCGGCTGCTCCGCTGGCTGGGCGACCATGCGCTCCCAGGCGACGTCTAACTCGGCGGGCAATGCTCCCAGCGCCTTGCTGGCCCGCGCGCGCAGCTCCGTTAGTCGCACGCGCGCGCCGCTGACCTCTTGCTCCAGCGCCTGCCGCGCCGCTGCGAGCGAGGTCTCCGACCGCTGCAAGCGCTCCGCGGCGATGCGCTGCTCGCGGGCCGCGCGGTCCTGCTCGAATTGCGCCGTCTCCAGGGCCTCATTGGCCCGGCCAACGGCCTGCACGACCTCGCCCTGATGCAACTGCTGCAGCGCCTCCAGCTCGCGGCGCGCGGAGCTCTCCTCGGCGTAGGCGCTCTCTTCGGCGGCTTCGGCCTGACGCGCGCTGGATTCCGCCTCGTGCAGGCGCTCCTCCGCTTTTGCCAGCGCCTGCGCGCCGTCGTCGCTCTCCCACGCGGCGCGCAGCCAGGTCAGCGCGGCATGACGCAGGGCGGCGTCGTGATAGGCCCGCCGAGCCTCGACGACGCCCGCCAGCGTCGCCCGCAGCCTGGCGTACTCGTCTATATCGCGGTGGATGCGCTGGATGCCTTCCAGGCCCTCGACCAGCCGCTCCAGGTGGGGCCGGTCCACAACGGGCAGGAACTCGCGCACGACGCCGCTCGGATCGGCCACCAGCGCGTCATCCACCTTGAGGCCGAGCATGCGATGCAGCACGTCGTAGAGCGCCTCATAGCGCCGCTGCCAGTCAGCCCCCTCGATGTTGAGCAGCCGCCGCGCCACCATCCGGTTGTAGTCTTCGAGCTGCGTCGCGTTGAATACCCCGCCACCGGCGCTGGCGTTCATCAATGTCTCGTTGCGCGCGCGGAAATCCTGCATCTGTAGCGGGGTCTGCCCCTGTGTTGTCGCCTCCAGGAAGGTGATCTGCTCCAGCGCGCCGGACAGCGCGTAGTAGAACGGGTGGGCGGATTGTGGTGTGGCGACGGCGCCTGCGCCATATACCCAGCGCCCTTCGCCCTCATGCTCCACCTCGACCGCGCAATAACCGACGGTGCGCTGCCGCCGCCAGCCACGGTCGGGCCGGTCCACGCCGTGCGGATCGAAGAAGAGGATCGTGTTGCTCAGCGTGCGGCGACTGACGCGCCCGCCCTCGCGCGCCGCCGCGTTGAACACCTTGCCGGAGGTAGGGAACAGCGCCCAATCTATCGCGTCGAGAATCAGCGACTTGCCGGAGCCGTTCTCGCCGATCACCGCCAGCATGTCGCCGAACACGTCGAGTGTGGCGTTCTCATGCCCATGCCAGTTGATGAGCCGGATGCGGCGTACCCACGCGCGGCCCGACCCCTTGATTGGATGGTAGTTCAGCGCCGCCATCTATTCCTCCTCGCCGCGTAGGTCGTCATAGGCGACCAGCCCCGCTGGCGGCAGGAAGCGGTCAATTAGATCGGTGAACTCGTAGACGCCGCTGAAGTCGTGCTCGTCCAGCCGGTAGCGCTCCTCGGGCCGCTGGCGGTCGTCCGCGCCGATGCGCCGTACCAGCCGTCGCCGCTCAAACGCCGCGAACGCCTGATAGAACGCGCGCTGATTGGCGCGCACACGCTGCGCCACCCCCGCCCGCTGGGGCGCGGCGGCCGCGCTCTTGCGGCTCCTGGACGTCGTCGCGCGCTTGCGCCCTTTGCTCGCCGTGGCCTCTTCCTCGTCGTCCTCTTCCGGCTCCCCGTCGCCGTCGCCCTGGGTCGCCAGCGCCTCATTGATGACCGCCTCATCGAAACTGAGCCACGGCGAGAGCCGTTGCCCTTCCTCCGCCACATAGCGGAACAGCTCGCTGAAGCGGAACACGCTCGCGGAGTCGCCCGCCTCCAGCAGGCGCACGCTGCGGTAGGCGCGTAGCAGGCAGGCGTATGCGGTTTGCTTGCGGGCGGTCAGCTCAAAGATGTCGGCGATGAGCAGGTCACGGTTGCGGGGCGGGGCGGGCCAGTAGGCGCGCGCCCAGCGACCCATGCGCAGCTCCAGTTTGGCGCCCAGCTCCTCCTCGAAGAAGCGCTGCTCAGTCTCGTAATGACGAGTGAGCCAGGAGAGCTCGTCAGGCGAGTCTTCGGCCATGAGGGCGCTCTGCTCGATCAGCATGCGGCGCACGCGCACGGCGAGGTCGCGCTCGCGCTGTCCCGTATAGGTCGCCATTCTGGTCTCACCTCTGACAAAGACGCGCCAGCATGGCGCGTCCGCGATGTGACGGCTTGCCCTGCCTGGCCTTGTCTACAGCTGATTGGGCGCACACTGCTAGGCTCACTGGCGCTCGCGGCGCGACTCGCCGCCGCGGCGCAGCAGCCCTGGCAGCGGCCAGAAGCGCCGCCCGCCGCCTGTTTCGGGCGCGCGCTCCGGCTCGCTCGATCCAAGCGTGGTGGGCGGCTGCTGTGGGCGTGTTGACCTGACCTCGGCGGGCGGCGTGATGGCCTCCAGCGGGCGTGTGATCCAGGCTTGTTCTGGCTCCGCTGGGTCGAAGTCCTCGAGTGGATGGGTCGCCGCAGCGGCTGGCGCTGGCGCGATGGGACGTGGCGGGGGCATCTCGTCTTCCCCGGCGGCGATGGCGCTGAGGCGTTCCATCGCCGCGGCGGCTTCGGCGGCGCGGCGGGTCTCGGCGGCGGCCTGGCGGCTGGCGCTCGTCGCGGTGAAGCGGTAGTTGTCCATCTCCACCTCGAAGCCCGGCCCTGGGACTGTCGCGCGGCGCGGCATATTGGCTCCCGGCGGCTGGATGCGCAGCCCCAGGCGGCGCAGCGGCGCGCTCTCACGCGGCAGCCAGAGGAACGAAGCCAGCAGCCGCAGCTCCTCGATAGAGTCAATCGCTCCCAGCGCTTGCGGTGAGCCAGCGGCGATGAGCTTCTCTACCAGTCGCGCGCGGGCCGCTTCCATCTCGCGGATGCGTGGGTCGTCGCCGGGGTCCCAATCCTCGGTGACGAACAGCGCCTGAGGCGGCGGGGGCGGCGCGGGCCGCGTGCGCGGGCGCAGCGAGCGTTCCCAGATGGCGTCTTCCACCAGCGGCAGCGGCGAGCCGCCTTTCTGGGCGAGCCAGCGCTCCAGCCGCACCTGCTGGTCGCTGGCGGGCGCGGCTTGCACCCACAGGGTGGCGTAGATCGAGCCGGACGCGTTCCACAGATATGTGCGGGCGCGCTGGGTCGCCTCCATGCCGCCGCTGGCCAGGTCGCGCGCCCGCCGCAGCAGCGCGGCCACAGCCTGCGTCTGCTGCAGGCGCAGCGAGATAGCGGCGTGGATGCGCTCGGTCAGCTCGACGAGCGCCAGGCTGATGACCTTGGCGCCCTCGCGCCAGGAGCCCGGCCCGCTGTCGGCCATGAAACGCTCGAAGATCATGAGCTCGCGCACGACATCCTGCTGGACGGCGTCGAGCCGCTCCTGAAGCTCGGTCGGCGTCTCGCCCAGCCCGACGCTCCATTCCTCCTCGCGGATGCGCAGCGTCTCTTGCAGGCGGCGGACGTTCTCGCCCGCGTGGCGGTCGTCGCGCAAGACCTCCAGCCGCTCGCGGACCTGGGCCGCGCCCTCGGCGGCGACGCGGAAGAACTTCTCATGCAGGATGCCCAGCCGGTCGGCGATATCGGCCAGCGCTTCTGGGTGCGCGCCGTCCACGCGCAGGGAGCGCAGCTCGCGGGCGAAGTCGCGCGATTCGGTGTTGATGCCGTGCATCGCCTGGCTCAGCGACTGCCATGCGCTATGGCAGCGCAGGGGGTCGGTGTCCTCGTAGCGCAGCTCGTCCAGCAGCGTGTCAAGGGCGGTGATGGCCTGGGCGAAGTAGTTGGCGCTGAGGCTGATGTAGCGGCGGCGCAGCGTGCGCTGGATCTCGTCCCAGTGGGGCAGGAAGACGCGCAGCGGGCGAGCGAGCGCGTAGTCGCGCTCGACACGGCGGCGCAAGCCGTCACGCTCGGCGCGATCAGGGGCGAGGCCGCCATCCACCGCTTGCCAGTTTTCGAGCTGGCGCAGGATCTCGACCACTTCGCCGCGCAGATCATCGGGCGCGGGCAGGCCGCGATAGCGCAGCACAGCCTCCAGGTCGGCGGCTACCTCATCCACCGAGACGCCTACGCGCCCGACGGATTCCTGATCGCGCAGGGAGGCGATGATGATGGCGCGGCGCTGCTGGCGGGCGGCGCCCTCCTCGCCGGGGAAGGCGCGCAGGAAATCGGGTGGGCCAGCGACCAACGCTTCCGCCGCGCGCGAGATTTCGGCGATGCGCTGCGTATCCGTCAACACGCGCTCACTCTCTTCCCACGGCCCGGCCTCCGCCGTCCCTGTATTCACCGCTCCAGCGCCCGCGCCCTATCCCCCGGCGCCGTCCTGTCGCCTGCCGCCTGCTCACCGCGCCTCTCCCTGCGATGGCTGACACTACTCATGTAAAACAAGTGTTCTTTTCGCAGAAGACCAGGGCGAAGGCGGGCAGGTTATCTGGCGTAGCATAGCACAGGGGCCGGGCGGCTCCGGCGCGCATAGCCCTACCAGCGCCAAAAGGTACCAGCGAGCGGGAGCCTATGGCTGTGTTGGGTTCAGGCGCTTCGCCTGCTACACTGTGGGAGCGTGCTGAGATGCGGCCCATGGAGAGCGAGAAAGAGCGAGAAAGGATGAGCGCGGGTGGAGCGGATGTACAGGGCGCTGGCGAGACTCTCCGAGGTGACTTTGGTAGCGGGATTCATCAACCTTGCGATGCTCATACTCAGCGTGGGACAGGGATTCGTCTATGGAGGTAGGGCAGATGGACCGGGATTCCTGTCTGCTTTATTGTTGTACGACGTGGTTCTGTGTTTTCGCATAGCTGTTTCTATCCTCATGGATGGGGTGGCGATCCTGGCGATCGTGGTCGCGTGGGCTGACAGTCGCCGGAAATGGCTGCTGGTTCTAGTGGCCGCTGCTGCGCTGCCAGTCATCACGCCTGCCGTCATCCTTGTGGGGCCTGCCTTGATAAGGCACAACCCATTTCTTGTGGTCAGCGCTGTGTCGCTCCTCCCCGTCGCGCTCGCACTGGCGTTCGCGCGCTTGCGCGGCGGTGGGCGCGCAACGCTACGAGCGGAGGCGGACGCCACGCTTGAGATCACACGCAGCCGGCTCTAAGGCGCCGCGCGGCGCGCGAGTCTGGCAACCCCCGTCTCGCGGCTGAGGAGCGCAAATATCCAAACCTCCTCGACTACTTCCTCCATGAGAGCACCGTGAGGCAAGCGGGCGGGTGGACGTAATGTGGATGGCAGGCGGAGTTAGGCGCAGCGCAGCAGTGTTGAGGAGAGGAGAGTCATCCAGTGAGCAGGACATATCGGACGCTGACGGTCATGGCGGCGCTGGCGATCCCGGCGGCGATATACAACGTCGTCTTCGCCATGTCCTGGCTCTGGCTATTAGCGCCGTTCGCGTACAGATCGCTCCCCATGCGGTTGACGCTCGTTATCCTCGCTGTCGTCTGCGCGGAACTTGTGGCGGCGACAGTCGCGCTGGCGGTGGTGGTCGCCGCTCGAACCAGGCGTAGAGGCTGGCTGGTCGCGCTGCTTATCGTAGGGGCTGTGGTTGTGTGCTGGCAGGCGGTCGTCCAGTTCTATTTGAAATTGTCGCCGATGGGGGCGATCTCGGGTTTGATTGGCATCCTGTTGAGCGCCTTGCTGCTGGCAATCCCGGCGTTCACGCCGCTCATCGCCGCTTGCCTTGTACTCGCTTTCGCGCGCCGTGGCCAGCGAGTCGACGCAGGTCAGGGCGACCAGCGCGCATTCGACGCGCGAGGGGCGTATGGGGCGCTGGCGGTGGCCGTGGGGCTTGCGTTTGTGGCGCATGCGCTCGTTCCCGCGACGTTTCGGGCGCTGACGAGCGCCGCTGTCCTCCGCATCCTCAATGGTGGAGGCCAGGTCTCCGCTTTCGGGGTCGCGCTGCAGCATTTTCTCATACAACTGGTGATGCAGACTGACGGCGCGCTAGTCGTTGGTGTGGTCGTCGCCACCTTGTGCGTCGCCGCGTGGACGGGACGACGTCGCTGGTTTGCGGCGCTGGCGGCGCTCGCTTGTCTGGCGATTATGGTCCCTGCGCTGCTCACCTATCAGTTTTGGTTCCTTACCCAGTATGTGGTCACGGCGCCGCTGGTACCAGGCGACGAATTATACTTCGCGGCGTCGTCGGCCAACTGGGTAGTGCAGGCGGCGCAGATCGTGATCCTCTACGCGCTGCCGCTGGTTTTCGCACTCACGGGCTGGCGGCGCGCGACTGGAACAATGGCGACGGCGGCGTGGGCGCGCTATTGTACGAGCGGGCGCGGCGACGCGCGGTGAACGTTCGCAGGCGTTGAAAGGCGGGAGTCTGGATGAGCGAGACACAGCGGGCGGCGTTGACGTTCGGCGTCAAGACGGCGCCACAGCACACGACCTATGAGGACATGCTGCGGGTGTGGCGCGAGGCGGACGAGCAGCCGGAGTTGACGCACGCCTGGCTGTTCGACCACTTCATGCCGCTGGGGTCGGACCCGACGGGGCCTTGCCTGGAGGGCTGGACACTGCTGGCGGCGCTCGCGGCGCGGACCGAGCGGATCCGGGTGGGCCAGATGGTGACGGGCAACACCTACCGCCATCCCACGGTGCTGGCGAACATGGGCGCGACGGTGGACATCATCTCGCGCGGCCGGATGGACTTCGGCATCGGCGCGGCCTGGAACGAGCTCGAGCATGCTTCCTACGGTATCCCGTTGCCGGCGGCGGGCGACCGCATCCGCATGCTCGGTGAGGCCTGCGAGATCATCCGACGGATGTGGACGGAGGAAGCGCCGACCTTCGAGGGGCGCTATTATCAGGTCCATGATGCGCGCTGCGAGCCGAAGCCGCTCCAGAAGCCACTGCCGCCGTTCGTGATCGGTGGGAGCGGCGAGAAGCTGACGCTGCGCGTGGTGGCGCAGTATGCGGATGTCTGGAATTTCGTCGGCGGGTCGGTAGAAGAATTCGTGCGCAAGAGCACGATCCTGGATGAGCATTGCGCGGCGGTCGGACGTGCCCCGGAGGCTATCGCGCGCTCCATCCAGTTCCCCGTGACCTATGGCGACCTTTCCGCGACGCGCGAGCTGGTGCGTGGCTACATCGCGGCGGGCGCGAACCACATCATCCTGAACCTGCGCCCGCCCTATCCCGACGGCGTCGTGCGGCGGCTGGTGAGCGAGGTAGCGGGACCATTGCTGGCGGAGGCATAGGGGGCAGGAATCAGATTCCAGATGCGAGGAGCGAGCAAAGTTATGGACTCGACGGTTGGGGATCGCCCGTATCAAAATCGGAACGTGATCTCAGCGCGGCGATAGACCTGCTGTTGGACTGGCGAGCGGCGCGGCCTGCGCGCCTAGGGCGCTATCCAACCGTGTGGCGGATGGAGCAGTTGCTGACGACACGGCTGTGGCCTCCGGCGGAAGATGCGCATGTGTGGGTGGATGCGGGCGGCGCGTTGGTCTGTGTTGCGGCGCTTTGGGCGCGCGGCCAGGCAAGCCCACATGTTGGGCTGGTGCTCTTCAGCCAGCCGGGCGATCTGGCGCTCACCGTCGAGGATGCGGCGCTGGCGTGGGCTTCCAGGCGGGCGGCGACGCGCGCGAAGGAGTTGGCCTGTGATGTGAGCCTGGGAACGGCGACATTCGAGGATGAGCCTGCGCGAACGGCGCTGCTCGAGCGCCACGGGTTCACGCTCAGCGAAGGGTATAACACCTACATGGGCTGCTCGCTTGATGCGGCGACGCTGGACGAGCGGCCGCTGAGTGGCTACACCATCCAGCAGGCCGCGGAGAGCGATCTGGCGCCATATACAGCGCTCTTCAATCAGGTCTTCGCGCCGATGACGCCAGGGCATCGCCTCGAACTGCTGCGCCATCCTGATTACCTGCATCTCGTCGCGGTCGCCCCGGATGGGACGCTGGTCGCCTTTTGCGAGCTTTCCTTCAGCAGCGCCGAGTGGGCGCGCGGTGGGCCACGGTATGGGTGGGTGGACTATATCGGCACGCTGGAAGCGCATCAGCGGCGGGGTGTAGGGCAGGCGCTGCTGGCCGAGGGTCTGCGCTGGCTGAGGGCGCGTGGAGGTACAGGGGTGGCGCTCATCACAATGGGAAGCAACGCGCAGGCGCAGAGCGTGTATGTTCGCGCTGGGTTCTACAGGGCAGGGCGGGACTTTATGATGGTGAAAAGCGTGCTGAATTCAGCGCCCTGAGACTACTGAGGCTCGATCCAGACCTCGGTCCCGGACGGGATGCCCGAGGCGCGGAAGTTGGGGAGGGCGCAGACGATGCGCCAGGTGTTGTCGGGCGTGCGCTTGCTATAGGGCAGGTTGATGTGGGTGGAGGCGAAGCGGGCGCGCGTTGTGACTTCAGTCCCGTCGAGGCGCTTCAGGATGACCTCATCTGGATAGGGGGAAGCGCGTCCACCGGGAGCGAGGGCGCCAGCGTGGCGCCGATGCGGGCGAGGTCGAAGGCCTGCGCGACGGTCAGCAGGAGGCGCCGCATCAGAGATGACCCACGAGGCGGCCGGGATTGAGGAGGCGGTTGGGATCGAAGCGGCGCTTGATCTCGCGCATGAGCGGGAGGGTATCGGGGTCTGCGCCCCAGACAGGGATGTCCGCGGCTGAGGGCAGCGGGCAGGCGAGCAGGAGAGTCTGCGGCCAGCGGCGGGCGAGCGCGGTGAGCGTGGCGTGCAGGGAGGCGGCGAAGGTCTGGCCGGAGGGGGCGCTTGCGGCGGCTTGCTCGGTGAAACGCAGCCAGAGCGTCCCCGATTGCAGGTCGGCGAGCCAGCGCGGCGCGAGGTCGTGCTCGGCGCCGAGGCTCTGCGCGGCTTCGAGCGCGGGCATGATCTCGCTGGGGAGAGCGGAGATACGAACGAGCGCCTCTCGCGGGTCAACGCGCAGCGCGGGGATGTCGTGTACGCTGGCCCAGAAGGCGTGGCTCACGGCGCTATCGAGCGTGAGCAGCGGCCGCGCGCCCGCGTCAGTGAGCATGCGCTCCAGGCTGGTGGCGGCGCGGGTGACCGCGGCGGCGACGCCCGGCAGGCGAACGGCCAGCAACGCGTCACTCACATGCTCCGGCGCCAGCCGCGTCAGCTCAGGCAGCGCGGCGACTGGCATGGCGGCGATAGCGGCGGGGCGGGTGGCAAGCTGACTGGCGCGCATGGCGACCTCCCATACCTGCCGCGATTCGGAGCAGTCGGCGATGACCGTGCCTTCGGCCTCCGGCGCGGGAACGAGCTTGAGGCTGGCTTCGGTGATGACGCCCAGCGCGCCGAGTGAGCCAGTATAGAGCCGCCGCATGCCATAGCCGGTGGAGCTCTTGACCACGGCGCCGCCCGCGCGCACCATCTGGCCGGAGACATCCACGACGCGCAGGCCAAGCACGAGGTCGCGCGGCTCACCGTAGAGCGCGCCGCGCAGGCCGCTGATGGCGGTGGCGATCGTGCCGCCGAGGGTGGCGCGGGCGGGCAGCGGTGGGTCGAGGGGGAGCATCTGGCGCGCGGCGGCGAGATGTGTGGCGAGCGCGGCATGGGTCATGCCGGCCTCGACGGTGATGGTGAGGTCGGCGGGGTCGTAGGTGACGACGCGGGTGAGGCGCTCTAGGCTGAGGACGAGGTCGCAGCGCTCTGGGGGATAACCCAGCGCCTGGCGCGAGCCGGAGCCCCATGGCACGATGGCGGCCCCAGCCTCGAACGCGAGCGCCACCGCCGCGCGGACGCCCTCGGCATACGCTGGGCGGGCGACGATGGCTGGCGCGCGGCCGCGCGGGCTGTAGGCGGCGACGGTCTTGCCGGTGAGCGCCTGCTCTGGCCCAAGCACGCGGGCCACGCGCTCAGCGAACGCGGCGCGCGCCTCCTCGCTGAGGCCTCCGGCCTGTCGCTCCCGCTCACCTGACATGCTTCATCCCTCATACTTCAGACGGCGCGGGCTCCAATCGGCGGACTAGAAGTGGCCGGAGCGGGCCACCCGGAGGGCGGCGGGGCGGCCATGGGCGCGCTCGATCTCCAGGTAGCGGCTGAGGCCCTGGCCGTAGTCGTCCTGTCGCTCGCGAGCGCGGGAGGCAAGGGTGCGGAAGCTGCGGGCGAGCAAGGCGTTGTAGGCGACCCATTCAGCGAAGCCCTCGCTGACGAGCGGGTCCAGCGCGCTGGCGCCGGAGCCAAGCTGCTCGGACTGCCACGCATGGCCGAGCTCATGGGCGAGTGTGCCCAGCAGCAAGCCGCGCGTCAGACCCGCCTCGACGTAGATCACCGGCTTGCCCTGTGCGCGGACGTAGAAGCCGAGCAGGTGGCGCCCGAGCGGAGCAGCGCCGCTGGGCTGGTTTGTGGGGCGGCTACGCGCGGGCAGCGCGGGCATGCGCCCGGTGGTCTGCCCAATGTCGTGGGCGTAGGCGCGGCGGATTTCGCCCATGCGGCGGCGGCTGACGACATCCAGCGGCGGTATACGGCGTAGCGGCGCGCCGACGATGTCAGTCATCGCCTCGATGGCGTCGGTATACACCAGGCGGATCGCGGGCTCGCCGATGACGAGATCAGTGGCGCAGAGGCCGCAGCGATACTGTCCATCGGTGAGGGTGACGGAGCGCGGATCGGTGGGCGCATGGCAGAGGTCGCAGCGGGGCCGGTCGCGCACGCACGCCGCGCAGAAGCGGCGCGGCTCAGGGGTGGGCAACAACTCCTCGAAGCTGTACCACACCTCCAGGATGGGCTCAGCGCAGCTGGCGCAGTGGTTGACGACGCGCGCGCATGCGGCGCAGAGGAGCACGCCATGCCGCGAGCGCGTGGCGCTTTTCGCATGGACAGGTATCCGGCAACGGGCGCAGCGCGGCGCCGCCCGCTCGCAGCGCTGGCAGACGACCAGCCCTGTGGTGTACTGAGTATACTGGCCCGCGATGCGCTGCCCACAGAGGTGGCAGAAGCGCTCTCCGCTGATACTGAACATCCCGACGCATGCTCCCCGCACGGTGATGAGGGTCTTCCCTTGCCCCTCGGCGCTCTGAATGAAGAGAGATACGTTTGTCGAAGCTAATTGGTATGGCGCGCGAATCGGCGCTCTTGCCTTCTTCTAGAGTATCACCTGACGCGGGCGAGTTGGTAGCTCTGAGGTGGCGGCTATGGCAGGCGAATGTCGCCACCCGCCAGCGCGGCGCGCGCGCGGGCGATATCGCGCACGGACTGGAGGCGCTCGAAGATCGCCAGCGCGCGGGTCAGCTCGTCGCGCGCGAGGTCGGCGTCGTGGGTATCATTGCGGCGGCGATAGAGGCCAGCCAGCGCGTAGCGTGATCGGGCCTCCTCCCAGCCGCAGCCGAGCTCGACGTAGCGTCTGATGGCGGACTGGACGTCGGAGAGCGCGTCATCCCAGCGACCGGCGCTGATGGCGACGATAGCGCGCGCGCGGATAGCCTGGGCCAGCGCCTTGCGCGCGCCGGAGCGCCAGCCAAGCTCTAGCGCGCCAGGTCCGAAGCGCTCGTAGAGATCGCCATCACCCACGCGAGCCGCGATCTCCGCCAGCTCGGCCATCACGGCGACCATGCTGTAGCGGCCTGAGCGGAGGTCCAGCGCGGCCAGTAGGATCTGGCGGGCCTCGCGTGTGGCGCCACGGGCCAGCGCCAGCCGTGCGCGCGCCAGCTCGACATACTGCGGAACGCGCTCGGCTGGCTCGCTGGATTCGGCGGCGGCGCGGACCAGGCGTGTGGCGGCGTCGGCGTCGCCCATGCGGGTATGGATCGTAGCGAGCGAGAGCAGCGCCCAGCGGTGGTGCTCGGATCGCCGCATGACGGTGCGCTGGGCGCGCTCGTCCAGTTCCGCGCCCGCCTGGAGGGCCTCGGGCCAGCGGTCCCAATCCGACCAGGCGAGCGTGAGCCGCCAGAGGGCCTTGACGCACAACTCATCGGAGCTCGCCTCAGTGGCCAGGGTGTTGGCGGCGCTGGCGTAGCGGACGGACTCCGCGAAGTCGCCTATGAGCTGGCAGGCCTGGCTGACCTCGGTGTTGATGTCCACCAGCTCCTGGCGGTCTTCGATGGATTCCGCCAAGCGCAGGCGGCGCTGCTGGCTCTCCAGATAGCCAGTGAGATCGCTCATGATCGCCTGGAGGTTGCCCAGCGCGTCCAGCGCCTCGGAGGCGGCGCGCGCATCCCCCACGTTCTCGGTGATGCGGACGGCCTCGCGGGCGGAGCGATAGGCGTCCAGGAGCTCGCGCTCACCACGCCGCTCAGCCCACGACCACCAGAAGAAGGCTTTGGCGGTCAGCAGCTGGGCGTAATCGAGGGTATCGCGCTGGCCGAGCTCGTCGGCCAGCCGCAGCCCCTCCTCTAGATAGGCGAGCAGCTCTTCGTGGGGCGGCGGCTGGCGGAAGAGGCCAGAACTACGCGCGGGCAGCTGGGCCAGTGTGCAATAGAGGCGCATGCCCGTTTGCCGCCAGTCCGGCGGGAGCGCGCTCACTGCGCAGTCACCCTCCGCGAGGCTGGCAGGCGTGGCGAAGCGGCCGCTGGAGGCGTTGGAGCCGTTGGATGCCCCGGTCGCGGCGGGTATGGAGACGGGCGTGGCGGAGACGCCGGAGCTGAGCGCGCTGGACAGGCTTGCCCAGGCGCGCAAGGCCTCGCGATAGTCATCCCAGGCGTCGTCAGCGCGCATGGCCAGCCAGCGGGCGCTGGCGCGAGCGATGAGCAGCGAGACGGCGGTAGGGATGTCGTTCGGATCGTCGTCGCTGGCGAGCAGATCGAGCGCGTCGGAGAAGTAGGTATCGGCTTTGGTTAGCGCGTGCAGCGTCACGGCGCGCTCACCGGCCAGGCGCAGCGCGGCGATCACCTTCGCGCGGGTCTCGCGGCGGCGCTCGACATTCCGCGAGCGGGCCAGGTTGGCGAGGGTGTAATAGCGGTAATAGTGCTGGCCGAGCAGCTCAGCGAAGCCCCCAGGCTGGGTCGGTGTCAGGCTCTCCAACCATTCGGCTACCCGCAGGTGCTCATGCGCCCGGCGTGTGCGTGGAATAGAGGAATAGACGACCTCGCGGATCAGCGCATGGTGGAAGGTATAGACTTCCTCGCCGGGCGGGGCGAAGCCGATGGCGCTGCGCTCGGTTACCCGGATGAGATCTTTCTCGCGCAGGGAAGCGATCGTCTCTATCAGCGCGGCTGGTTGGAGATGCGGGGCAAGGGAGAGCAGCGCGCTGGGCCAGAAGTAGCGCCCGATGACAGACGCATGGCGCAGCACATCGCGCTCACTGGGGGGCAGCAGGTCAAGGCGGGCGGCGAGCACGCCCTGCACGGTATCGGGGATGACAGGATCCAGTGTCTCGCCCGCGCCCTCCCACCCAGATGCGAGCCGCCAGCCAGCCTCGTCGCGCGCCAGCGCCTCGCGGTCAATCAGCATGCGGACAATCTCTTCGACATAAAAGGGATTGCCGTCCGCTTTGTCGAGGATGCCCTGGCGCAAGGAGTCGGGAACGCCTGGGCCGGGCAGGAGCTCATCGAGCAGGCGCCGGGTGTCGATGGGTGAGAGCGGCTCCAGGCCAAGGGTGACATAGTTGCGGCGGCCGCCGCCCCAGTTGGGACGGCGCTCCGTCAGCTCAGGTCGGGCGGTGAGGATGAAGAGCAGCGGCTCACCGCTGGCCTGACCGGCGACGGAGGCGAGCAGGTCGAGCAGGGCGTCATCGGCCCAGTGGGCGTCATCTATCAAGGCGATCACGCCGCGGCCGGCGGCTAGCGTCTCGAAAAAGACCCGCCAGGCCCGATGGACGCCTTCCTGGAGCTGGCGCGCGTCGGTTGGGAGCAGCACGCTGCATCGCTCATGTGTTTCGATGCCGATGGTATAGGCC
The DNA here is from genome assembly GCA_035716045.1 of Ktedonobacterales bacterium. GTDB lineage: Bacteria > Chloroflexota > Ktedonobacteria > Ktedonobacterales > JADMIN01 > JAKAIY01. Next base: position 6,809 of record DASTKI010000081.1, on the reverse strand, counting down.
AGATAGGCGGTAATGAACTCAGGGTCTTCGGAGCGCTTGGCCGCGCTGAGGCGCGCGCGGACGCCGGCCAGCAGCTTGGCGCGCGCGCGCTCCGGCGGGTCCTGTGTGGTGAAGCCTGCGTAGACGCGCAGCATCTCGGTCAGCGGCCAGTAGGTGATGTCTTCGCCGTACGGCGGGCAGCGCCCTTCCAGGGGTAGCGGCCCTGAGGGGATGTGGTCCGCTTGCGCGGTCAGGTCAGCGCGTCCGGCGGCCTGCGCTACCGTCGTCAGTTCGCGCGTGGCGCTAGCGCCGACAGCTCGGCGAATGAACTCGCGGGCGAGGCGGGTCTTGCCGACACCGGGCGCGCCTAGGATGGTGATGAGGTGTGGGTTGCGCTCGCGCATGACGCGGGTGAAGACGGCGTCGAGCAGCGCCATCTCTACATCGCGCCCGACGAGTGGCGAGATCGCGCCATCCAGACCGCGCGGGCGCGGGGCGGGGACGCCATTGTCGAGCCGGCCAGTGGCCTCCCAGATGGAGACGGGACGCGCTTTGCCTCGCAAAGGCGCGGGGGATAGCGCGCGATACTTGATGACGCCGCGCGTGGCGCGGTACGCGCGCGGGCCGACCAGCACGCTGCCCGGCTGAGCAAGCTGCTGGAGGCGGGCGGCGACGTTGACTGGATCGCCGGTGATGAGGAAGTCCTGCCCTTCGCGGGCGGCTCCGGCGGCGGCGACTTCGCCGGTATTGACGCCGATGCGCATCTCAAGCTCAGGCGCGCTGGAGCCGTCGGGCAGGAGGCGCTCGGCGTTTAGCTCACGCAGGCGGGCCTGCATCTCGAGCGCGGCGCGCACCGCGCGGGCCGGATCATCCTCGTGGGCGACGGGCAGGCCGAAAACGGCCATGATAGCGTCACCGATGTATTTTTCGACTGAGCCACCATGGCGGTGGATGACGCTGGTCATGGCGGCGAAGAAGCGCGCGAGCAGCGCCCGCATCTCTTCGGCGTCGAGCGACTCTCCGAGTGTCGTGGAACTGGTCAGGTCGGCGAAGAGGACGGTCACAATCCGCCGCTGCTCCGATTCTTCTTCGGCTTCCTCACCATGCGCGGCATGCTGGGCGAGTGGCGCTGTGGACGCCACCGGACGGGCGGGCTCAGCGGCGGCGGCGGGCGCAGCGGGCGAAGCAGCCTCAAGGTTGAAGCCGCATTGGTTGCAGAAACGGGCGCCCGATGGATTGGACGCCCCGCAATTGGGGCAGATGCGCGGGAGCGGCTGTCCGCAGGAGACGCAGAAGCGAGCGCTGGGCGGATTTTCCGCGCCACAGTTCGGACAGTTCATGCGTCTCCTCCGGCGCGAGCCAGATCGCCAGTCATCTGCGCCCAGGGATGCCCGCACTCCCGGCGCCGCGCCGCGAGGCTATCACTAGAGACGAGGCGGCGGGCGGCAGGAGGAGCGAGGACGCTAGGTTATAGCCCGATCAGTCCACGAAGTCTACGGCCGGATCGGTGGGGATGAGCCCACGCTCCCAGGCGCGCTTGAGGAAGAGGCGGATGCTCTCCTGACCCCGCGGGCCCATGTCGAGCGTCCAGTCGTTGACGTACATGCCGACGAAGGTGTCGGCGGTCTCGGTAGAGAGGCCGCGAGCGTACTGCATGGCGTGATGGAGCGCGGGCGTGCGGTGGTCGAGGCCATACTGGATGCTGGCCTTGAGTACGCGCGAGAGGGCCGCCATGCGCTCTGGGCCGAGGTCACGGCGCACGGCGTTGACGCCGAGCGGCAGCGGTAGTCCATTTGTCTCTGAGTGCCACCACTTGCCGAGATCCACCACCATGTGAAGGCCTTCTTCGCGGTGGGTGAGCTGCCCTTCGTGGATCAGCAATCCGGCGTCGGCGCGGCCCTCTTTGACGGCGTCCATAATCTGGTCAAAGGGGACGATGTCGTAGTCGAAATCGCCGAGGTAGAGGCGCAGCGCGAGGAAAGCGCTGGTCATCTCGCCAGGAATGGCGATGCGCTTGCCGCGCAGCCAGGCGGTATCGGACGGCTCCCGCGTGACAACCATCGGGCCGTAGTTGTCGCCCATGCTGGCGCCATGGGAGAGGATGGCGTACTTGTCGGCGACGTAGGCGTAGGCGTGGACGGAGATGGCGGTGATCTCCAGGCGTCCTTCGCGCGCCCACTGGTTGAGCGTCTCGATGTCACGTAGAACGTGCTCGAAGGCGAATCCCTCGGCGTCAATCATGTTCTCAGCCAGGGCATAGAACATGAAGGCGTCGTCGGAGTCGGGACTGTGCCCAAGGCGCATCGGTTCAGGCTGGTCGCCGGGTATGGAGCCAGTCATGAGCGGTAACCTCTATCTCAAATACTCAACGATTTCGGGCGATGTGCGCGTGGTCAGCCAAAGGCGCCATGCTGGGAGCGCGTGGCCTTCCACAAGATTGTAGCGCAGCGGAGCGGGCTTCGCTATGGCGGCGCGCTGGTACGATGGTCACTGCGCGCGTCTGTTGTGATTGACACGGCGCGCGGTCGCCTCTAGGATTAGGAACGAAACGCTCTGGGCGCGAAGGGGGGGAGCGCGCCTGGTGTGAGCGCCGGTGTTTGGCGCGGGCCAGCCAGTCGTCAGGAGAGGCGCGGAGTGGCACGAGATCGGTATTCGGACAGAGAAGATGGGCGGCGCTCGAGCCGGAATAGCTCGAGTCGGGATAGCTCGAGTCGGGATAGAAGGCACGACGATAGCGAGTATCTCGACGCGCTGGAGGACTCAGCGGAATACGACGCATACAACAGCGCGTATGTGGACGCTTATGATGATGAGACAGGCGCGATACGCGCACTGGCTGTACAAGGCGACGACCAGCAGCTCGCTCCCTATGACGAGGAGTCACGCCAGGTTCCGGTGGTGATCCCAGGGACAGGCGTCTCGATGGGCGATCCGTTCATCAAGCGGCGTGAGCGTCCGCTGACGATGCGGCTGGCGGTGCTCGTGGTCGTGGCGACACTCCTGGTGACCGGGATGATCTCTGTGACGCCGATTGGCGCGGCGGCGCAGCCAGGCGTGTCATCGTTCGAGGCGCTGGCTGGCGCGGTCGTGCTGACGAAGTCGCAGCAGTACGTCTGGTACACCGCGAAGTGGGGTGACTCGGTGGAGTCGCTTGCGAAGAAGTTCGGCGTCGAGGTCGGCGGCGTCATGCAGCTGAATAAGCTGTGCCCCGGCCAGGAGCTGCAGATCGGCAAGCAGTACAAGATTCCAACCAACCCGAGCTACGGCGCTGGCTATCAGCAGGAGATACAGGCGTCCGGCGTGTGCAATCTATTGCCTGTCGGCGGCGCGTGGGGCCAGACGGTCTTCGGCACGAACTGGTGGAACGCGCGGGCGGGCGAGCCCAGCGCCGAGGCGATCTGCAGCCCCGTGCACGGCAACGCGCTCACGGGTGGGCAGTCGGAGGACCTCAAATATCAGTTCATCTCACCAGACTGGAATTCCGGTTGGGTGCGTGGATGGTCCTGGTTTCACGATGGCGTAGATATCGCGGCGCCCGCTGGCAACAAGATCCATGCCGTGCAGGCAGGGCAAATCATCTGGGCGGGGTTTGATGCGACCAATGGCTTTGGCTGGTCGGTCGTGATCAATCACTGCTACAATGTCTCGACGCTTTACGGTCATATGAATGGCCTGGCTCCGGGCATCAGCATCGGGCAGAATGTGGACCAGGGGACGGTCATCGGGTATGAGGGCAGCACGGGCTGGTCAACGGGCCCGCACCTGCATATCTCGATCATGATCAACAACCAGATGGTCAACCCGATGCTGTTCTATCAGGATGCCTATCACATCACACACTATGTCGCGCCGAGCTAGGCGATACCTTACCCCCCACCCCCGCTCCCCACAAGGAGCGGGGGTGTTTACTTGTGGAGTTTACTTGTGGAGGCGCGCCTATGCGTCCAATGCGTCGAGCAGGGCGGGGAGCGCGGCGACGCTGGGGATGACGGGGCCGTCCCAGGAGGGGCGGTTCGCGTCGCGCGACTCGTAGGTGTCTAGATGAGGTGGGAGTGACTGGACGGTGTACATGCCAACGCCGCGCGCTCCTATCAGCTCCTCCTCGCGGTCCCCGACGTAGACGCACGCTGCGGGCTCGGCGCCCAGCCGCTGGCAGGCGAGGGTGTAGATGCCAGGGTTGGGCTTGAGCATGCCCACCTCGCAAGAGAAGATAGCGACCTCGATCAGCGGCGCGAATGGCGTCTGATTCCACAGCAGGGGGGTCTCTTCGGCGCAATCGCTGATAAGGCCGATACAGTAGCCGCGCGCTCGCACGGCTTCCACGGCTTCGACCGCGCCAGGCAGTGGAGTCATCGCCTCAGCGGTAAACGCGCGGCGCAGGTGTACAACATCGGCGATGCGCTCTGGCTCGAACGGCCAACCGAGGCGCTGGAAGATGGCCTCGATGTTGGCCTGGATGGTGGGAACGCGGCCTGTACTCCGGTCGAGCCAGGTTTCATAGGTAAAGATCTGGGCGAAGGCGGCAGGATCGGGCGCTCGAAGCATCTCGGCCATTTGGGCGACGACACGCTCGTGGCCGGTAAAGGAATATCCTGCGACGAGCGTGCCATAGAGATCGAAGATGACTGTCGAGTAGGGCACGAGTCCTCCTTGCGCTGCGATTCACACGACATGCAGCGATGTCGTGTGACGCATTATACACCAGGCGGACACTCATTGGTCAGTAGCGGGAGCGCCCGCCGCCGCGCGAGGAGCCGCGCACAGCCTGGCCGGAGCGCATCTGACGCTGGGGTGGCGCGCTCCTGTCCGCCCACTCATCGCGGGGCGCGTGACGGCGTCCTCCTCGCGGGCTGGGAGCTTCGGCATAGAGATCGAAGCCTGTCTGGGGATTGTTAGGGCCTGGCTGATAGCGCAGAACGGGCTGTTCCGCGGGGTCGGGGACCTTGCGTCGCAGCCAGCGGGGCAGGAGCGCGCGCAAGAACGGGCCGTAGCCGGTACGGACCAACGAAGTGAGTGTGAGGGCGGCGATGATGAGACCGACGATGCTCGTAGCGCAACTCAGCATGACCGCCAGTTCGATGCCGCCGGAGCCGGTAGAGATGACGCCATTTGAAAGCGTCTGACCGGGGGCGCTAGTCGGCACGATCAGCGGGTCGAGTGTTGGTGTCGCGGCCGTGGGGGCGAGCAGTGGCGCGGCATGCGCGACGCCGGACGTGACGCCCACGAGGAACGCGCCGCCGGCGAGCGCGATGACAGCGGCGGCGCCAGCGACGAGTGTGCGGAGTCGGGACGTCCTATCGCGTAGCGCGCCTACCTGCATACGTGACTCACTCCAATCCTGTGGACGCTGGCTTACCACGCGCAGTTGGGCGCCGCGAGGCTTCATCGCGTGACCGCGCGCGGGGTCAAGTCTACTGGGGCGGCAAGTGGCGTGTCAATGTGACGGGACCCTCGCGCCAGGCCGCCGGCTTGGCTCAGCGCGGCGGCTGGTGAAGGGCGAGCGGCTTCCGCCCGGGATGTCGGCGCAAGATGCGCGTGCGCGGCCGGGCGATGGCGTCGTGCTGGCCGCAGGGTGGCGTCGGTATGCGCCTAAAGGCTGTACGCAAAGGCTTCAGGACCGAGATTGCGCCGTGCCGTGTAAGGTAGGGTAGGAGTATCGCCAGCACCGCGTGGCGCCAGGAGGTGAGCGATGACGTCTGCATGCGCTGTCTCCTACCCGACAGATCTCAGCGATCCTGAATGGGCCATCCTGGAACCCTTGCTGCCGCCACCCAAGCCCGGTGGGCGTCCGCGCAGCGTCAATCTGCGGCTGATTCTCAATGGCATCTTCTACGTGCTGCGCAGTGGCTGTCAATGGCGACTGCTGCCCCGCACGTACGGCCCTTGGTCACGGTCTACGCGTACTATCGCGCCTGGCGCATCGCGGGCGTATGGGAACGCCTTCACACCCGGCTGCGTGAAGCGGTACGCCGTCAAGGGGGACGGGAACCCACCCCCAGCGCCGCCATCCTCGATAGCCAATCGGTCAAGACGACCGAACGTGGCGGTCCACATGGCTACGACGGGGCGAAGAAGCTCTCCGGACGCAAGCGGCACGTGCTCGGCGATACACTTGGCTTGGTGCTCGGGGTCCTCGTCCATCCCGCCGACGTCCAGGACCGCACGACCGCTCCCTGGCTCCTGCGCCAGCTCCAGCCCAGTTTACCCCGCCTCGCGCTGATCTGGGCGGATAGCGCGTATCAAGGACCGCTGCAAACCTGGGTCTGGGAGACCTTGGGCTGGCGCTTGCTGGTCGTCGGGCGCCCGGGTGGTGGACGTGGGCTTGGGCTGCCGGCCGACCAGGAGCCACCGCCCCGGCTGCCGGGCTTCCAGCCGGCGCCCCATCGGTGGATCGTCGAGCGCACCTTCGCCTGGATCGGGCGCAACCGCCGGATGAGCAAGGAGTATGACTTCCTCGAGGCGTCCAGTGAGGCCTGGATCTATCTCAGCATGATCCGCCTCATGCTCAAGCGCTTGACCCACGAGCACATCCAGCCAGCGTTCCATTATCGCCGTGTTGCTTGAACCGAAGGGGGAAGCCTTTATGTACAGCCTTTAGTATCCTTTGACATGCTGGCGGGGCCAGAGCATGATGAGGAGCGCGATGAGGAAGCCTGCCAACTGCGCCCCCGCGATCCACCATAGGAGTTGCGTTCGACCAGAGAGCAATTCATAGAGCGCGGTCGTGATCAAAAACAACTGGGCGATGAGAATCGCGCCGACGAGATACACCTGGCCCTGGACGATAGCGACGCGCCCAATCGAGCCGCGGGCGTCGGGGCCTGGGCGCG
>DASTKI010000080.1:0-10413 GCA_035716045.1 Ktedonobacterales bacterium | reverse complement strand
GATCTGGAGTCTGATCTATCTGGCGCTGGGAGTCTACGTCGTTGACCAGGCGCGGCCGTCCAAGCGCGAGAATCCGCTCCACCTCGGCATCGGCTACCTGTTCGCGCTCAGCTGCGCAGCGAATGTCTCGTGGCTGCTGCTGTTCCAGAACCTCCAGTTTGGGGCCAGCATGGTGGCGATGCTTGTCCTGCTGGCGACGCTGATCGCCATCTATCTGCGCCTGGGAATCGGGACGGTTCCCGTGACGCTCAGCGCGCGGCTACGTATTACGCTGCCCTTCAGCCTCTATCTCGGATGGATCAGCGTGGCGACCATCGCCAACGCCTCCTACGTGCTCTATGACCTGGGCTGGGATGGCTTCGGGATCAGCGGCGCGGTGTGGGCGGCGATCATGCTGGTCGTCGCGGCGGGGCTCACGACCGCGATCATCGCGCGCGGGCGCGATATCGCGTACACGCTCGTGATCTGCTGGGCGTTCGCCGGTATCGCCATCAAGCAGTCCGGTACGCCGCTCGTATCAACGACCGCAATCGTGCTGGCCGTGCTCGTGCTGCTCATCCTAACCGGCGCGCTGCTCTTCAACTGGCAGGCAGTCCGTAAGCCTCCAGCGCTGGGCGCGGCCGGGACATGACCCTCAATGTGGTGATGGCGCGGCGCTTTTCCCACTACGAAGGGCACAACGGGAACGTGCGTGCGTCAGCAACCAAGACGGCGCGATCAAATAACGCACACTCAGCGTCGTCAGGGGCCGGGAAGATACCTGCGCTCCGCTCTAGATTCGCACGGCTGATCATGACCGTCCCGTGCGTTCCGCGCTCGTTCCGCGCCAGCAGACGCTGCCAGAGCTCGTCTAACGGCGGGTTAAAATAGTAGAGATCAATGGGGACGCCAATCGCATGGGCTTCGGCGCGTTTCTGGTCACGCTCGGAACGCCCCCAGAAGCCATACTCCAGCGTAACGCTCTGGCCAAGCCCGAGCAACGACAGCGCCAGCTGGGAGAGCCACTCTTCAAGGCGGTCATGCGTCAGGCGGTCATCATGGTTGATGCCCAAATCAGCCATCCAATCGTCCGGGCACAACCGCACGATTGGCAACGCGCTCTCCATGCGCCGGGCAAAGGTCGTCTTGCCAGACCCTGGCAGCCCGCAAAGAATGATCAGGCGCGGACGCGCGGTTGTCGGAGATGAGACAGTAGTTGGCATGTGGCGCTCCTGCTGCACTCAAGAGCATACCGCTGCCGTCAACATCAATTCGACTGAGAGCTAGCTCGGCGCCGTCGCACCCCTGCCGCTACACGCCGTAGAGGAAGTGGACGTGCGGTGAGACGTGGATGTAGCGGTAGTCAATCAGCCCCCAGCCGGCGCCGCGCCAGGCGAAGTTCATCTCACTGATGAGGATCCAGTATCCGCCAGGGGAGACGGCGACCGACTCGACCCAGTGGCCCGCGGGACCCGCGCCTTGCTCGCCGCCGTCTATAAAGATCGCCGCGTTCGCGACTGGCACTGTGCCACGGCGATAGGAGGTGGCTCCCGTGATGTTCGGGTCCTGGGGATGCGTCTCTTCGACCCACCAGTTGCACCAGCCCCAGCTGGCGCGCGCGGGATAGTTGGCGGGGTTGGGCTTATAGATGTTCGCGTAGCAGCCTGGAGGCGTCGCCCACTGCGAGATGTTGGACACGAACTTGACGGTGTCATGGCAGGGCTGGATGGAACTGAGTCCGTAGGCGATGTAGGCGCCAGAGCCGGAAGGTGTTGGCCCCGTGCCCTGCGTGCCGTGCTGGGCCTTTGGCGCGGGCATGGCGACGATGACACCAATGGTGGCCGTGAGCGGGCCGCGCCCACTCGGCTCCGGCGTGCCCGCCGCATTGACGCCTGTAGCGCCGCTGGCCTTATCACCGATCGTCGCCGGGTGCACGAGCTGGAAGCCCAGCACGCCGACAATACAGGCGACAATCGCGATCAGCCCAGCGGTCAGCCGCATCCATGGCTTGATCGTAGGCTCGCGCTTCGGGGGCGTCGCGACGGCGATCGACCGCGTAGGGGTAGGAGAGAGAATGATGGGCGCGCCGCTCTCTTGGCGCTCATCAGAATAGGGCGCGAGCTGACGCTCGCCCGCATAGGGCGTGAGCGCGGTAGAGGATGGCGGAGCGAGCGGGCCGGAACGCGGGCCATACGGCGGCATAGGCGGGCCCGAGCGTGGACCGCGCGGCACAAGGGGCGCTGAGCGTGGACCACGCGGCGCAAGTGGCCCTGAGCGTGGACCGCGCGGCGACGCGAGCGGGTCGGAGTGTGGGCTGAGTGGCGGGAGCGGCGGCTCCATCGAGGGAACCTGCCGCGTTGTCCGCGGGGCGAGTGTCGTGTGTCGCTCGCGCGGCGCGCTCGCCGTGGCGCGCCGCCGCCCCGCCGTCTGGCCGTTCTCGCGCTGTCGCTCCATGACCGCCTCCAGCCTGTCAACGTCCACTCGCAGCCGCGCGCCCTCACGACGCCGCATCTGCGCCTCTACGCCGGCAAGTGTACCATGATGGCCCGCGATTTCAACGTGAGGTAGCCCGTGTGGCCCAGCGCCGCCCTGAGGCGGCGCTGGGCGAGACATGGCAAGAGGGAGCGATAGTGATATACTGACGCACGATTGCGCGACGCGGCGCCACCAACGATTGATCTGGGCGCGGCCCCTGCCTTTTCCCCAGGCGCCTTCAGGAGGAGACGGATATTCGATGAAAGACCAGCCGCTGGATAATCTGTGGCTCGCGCGGGCGATCTTCGACCTTGGCGGCGTCACATTCGGGGACTACACGCTTGGTGGCAGCACCGTCAATTCGCCGGTCTACATCAATCCCAAGGCGCTCATCAGTAACCCGGAGGCGCTGCGCGTCGCCGCCCGGCTGATGGCGCAGGAGGTAGCGCTGGCGCAATCGCTGCGGCGTAGCCCCGCGCAGCAGTACGATGTCATCGCGGGAGTGCCCGCGGGCGGCCTGCTGCTGGCGACGGCCTTCGCGCTGGAAACCAACACGCCGCTGATCTATGCGCGCATGAAGGCGGAAGGCACCCGCCAGCGCGGCATCGAGGGGCGCTTCATGTCCGGCGCGCGGGCGTTGGTGATTGACGACCTGGTGACCGGGGGCAACAGCATCACCCAGGCGGCGCGCCTGCTGGCTGAGCATGACGTCGCCGTTCATGACGCGGTGGCGCTGGTAGACCGCCAGATGGGCGCGCGTGAGCGGCTGAAGCGCGTGGGTGTGAACCTCATCAGTATCCTGACGCTGGATGTGATGATGAACCTCTACTACGAGAGCGGGCTGATCACTGAGGAGCAGCACAACCAGTATCTGGCCTACGCGCGCGCCAACCGCGCCGCGCCGCCGGATGAGACGGCCACGAGCGGCTAGGCGCCCCCGACGGAGACGGCGCTGCCGCCCGAAAGGCGATCTGAAAGCCAGGGCGTGAATGTGAGGCCCGAGCGCGCCTCAGGAGGCGTTCATGCCCAATGATGAGCTGCGCGGCTCGCCGTTGCGCCGGGCGGAGCTGGTCGCCGCCCTCTCGCTCGCTACCGATCTGGGCACGGGCCAGCCGCTGAATCACGCGCTGCGCGCCTGCGTACTGGCTACCCATTTCGGCGCGGAGCTTGGCCTCGCTGAGGCTGAGCTTCGCGCTGTGTACTATGTCGCGCTGCTGCGGAGCGCTGGGTGTGTCGCCGACTCGCACGTCGTCGCGTCCCGCTTTGGCGATGAGATCGCGGTGAATGCGGTGATCTCGCTGATTGATCCCGCGGACGCGCGCGAGTCGCTGGGCCTGATTCTGCGCCACGTTGGGCAGGGAAAGCCATTCGTGCAGCGTGTGGGCGCGGTTGGCGCCGCGCTGGCCGCGGGACCCGGCGAGCGTGACCGAGTACTTACCGCGCACTGTGAGGTCGCCGAGATGCTGGCCGCACGCCTCGGGTTCGGCCAGGATGTGGCTACCGCGCTGGGCCAGGTGTTCGAGCGATGGGATGGAAAAGGCTCGCCCAACCGACTCAAGGGCGAAGCCATCGCGCGCCCGGCGCGTATCGTCACGCTCGCGCGCGACGCCGAGCTGTTCTATAGCGTCGGCGGCCTTGACACAGTCACCGCGATCATTCGCCAGCGCGCGGGCTCGATGTATGACTCGGAGCTCGCGGAGCGCTTCCTGAAGGTGGCGGCGACGCTCTTCACGCTCGTTGACGCCAGTTCTCCCTGGGACGCGACGCTCGCCTGCGAGCCTGGCGCGCACCACGTCATCGCCGAGGACGCTTTCGATGACGCCGCGCGCGCCATCGCGGATTTTGTTGACCTCAAGTCGCGCTTTACCGTTCGGCATTCAACTGGCGTCGCCGCGCTGGCGGAGGAAGCCGGGCGATCACTGGGGCTGCCTGCGGACGCGCTGGTCTCGCTGCGCCGCGCCGCGCTGCTCCACGATTTGGGCCGCATCGCCATCTCGGTGGCTATCTGGGAGAAGCCGGGCACGCTCAGCGAAGATGAGTGGGAGCGCGTGCGTCTGCATCCCTACTACACCGAGCGCGTGCTTGCCCGACCGCGCGCGCTCGCTGCGCTTGGAGCGCTGGCCGCGCAGCATCACGAGCGACAGGATGCGTCGGGATACTACCGGCAGACGCCAGGGGGCCTGCTCTCCATGAGCGCGCGCACGCTCGCCGCGGCGGATGTCTATCATGCCATGACCGAGCCGCGGCCGCATCGCCCGGCGCTATCGCCAGATATGGCCGCCGACGCGCTACGCGGCGAGGCCCAGGCCGGACGCCTCGATAGCGATGCGGTCAACGCCGTACTGGTCGCGGCGGGCCATGCGCGCAAAGCGCCCCGGCGCATCTGGCCGTCCGGGCTCAGCGACCGCGAAGTTGAGGTGTTAAGGCTCATCGCGCGCGGCGCGACCTATCGCGAGACCGCGCGGGCGCTGGTCATCTCGGAGCGCACCGTCGAGCATCATGTGCGCCACATCTTCGACAAGCTCGGCGTCTCCACACGCGCCGCCGCCGCCTACTTCGCCATGCGGCACGACCTTCTCACAGATGAGTGGACTGGCGCGGAGGGCCAATAGCGCGTGGAGATGGGGGGAAACCCCGATGCGCCTCGCTCTTGTAGTAGGTATCCTCGCGTTAGATCACTGATCGGAGAGCTGGGCGGATAATTCACGCTGCTCTCCACTCAAGGGGGAGGAAACAACTCGTGAGCGTGGCTGAGATCAACGGGACGGCACTCTATTACGAGGATAGCGGAGCGGGCCAGCCGCTGCTGTTCATCCATGGGATGTGTGGAGACGCGAGCGTCTGGAGCGATCAGGTCCGGCGCCTCAGCTCATCCTATCGCTGCGTGGCCTACGACCGGCGCGGTCATACCCGCAGCCCGCTTGGCGACGTTGAGCAACGCACGGTACAGCTGCACGCTGACGACGCCGCCTTGCTGATCGAGACGCTGGGGCTGGCGCCCTGCGTCCTGGTCGGATCGAGCGGCGGCGCGCGCATCGCGTTTGATGTCGTCCGGCGGTATCCGCATTTGGTGCGGGGCGCGGTCCTCTCAGAGCCGCCGCTGATGGCGCTTGATCCCGAAAGAGCCCGGGAATTCCTGGGGAAGGTCAAGCCAGCGGTTGAAGCCGCGATCGCACGTGGGGGCGCCCCCGCGGCGGTTGACGCATTCTTCGAGATTGTCTGTCCCGGCCTGTGGACGGCCATACCCGAGGCCGCGCACGAGCGCTATCGCGCGAACTCACCCGAGATGCTCGGCGATCTGCTGATGCCGGAGTATCAGGTTGCGCGCGCCGATCTCGCCCAGATGCGCACGCCATGCCTTGGCATTCGCGGCAGCGAGAGCTTGCCGATATTCCGGAGCGTCATCGGCATCCTCACGGACGGCATGCCGAACTGCCAGCTCGCCGAGCTCGAAGGGTCAGGCCACGTTACGTATTTCGAGAAGCCCGCCGAATTCGAAGCCATGGTAAGAACGTTTGCAGAGCGGCTGTAGCCTTCCATCATGCGTGATTCCCAGCGCGCCCCTCGCTCACGTCGCGCTGGAGGTCCAGGGCGGCGCGTCGCTAGCGGGGAACGATTGCTCCGACGCCTGGGTGACGGCGTCGCCATGGGTGGAAGTATCTGGCTCAGGGGCGCTGCGTGTCGCGCCGGTGGTCCAGGGTGGCGCGTCGCTGGCAGGGAATGATCCTTCCGACGCCTCACTCACCGTGTCGCTGGAATGGGTATCGCTGGGCTGCTGGGCTGCGCGCATCTCCGCCAGCCCAGATTCTGGCTCGCCGGCGCCTGCCGGCGGCTCGTGCCCTGTCGCGCGCATGGCGCCCTCCTTATGTGCGGCGCGGGCGATCTTGCGCCGCGCGATACTGATAGCGTATCATCATCGGCGGAGGTATACGAGCGCATGGCAACCGTGTGGTAGCGACCGCGGGGCTCCTCTCCTAACGTGGGGACAAGGCCCTGCCTTCCCTGGAGCGTCCCATCCGCATGGCGTGGAGACGGCTGCTGGGGGAGTCGCTACGCCGCGCCTGGCCTCCGGCCTCTTGTGACTCGCGCTCTGGCGCATTCCCGCGCCCCGCATGCCATCTACCTTCCACTCGCTTCCCGCGCCGAGTCATCCCGCGACGTCCCTCACCCCCCCATCATCCCATCCAATCTGGGCGCTTCCCGTCTTCAGACCTTTCCGTGGCGCGCATGACGCGCGAGAGGAGGGCGCCTGTATGGTTCTATCCCCTGTCATCCTTCAAGTCCGGGGCGTTAGCAAGTCCTACGCCCAGCGGACCATCCTGCGCGAGGTGACGCTCGCGCTCAATGCTGGTGATCGCGCGGGGCTGGTGGGGGCCAATGGCGCGGGCAAATCTACCTTGCTGCGCATCATCGCTGGGGTGGAGGAGCGAGACGGCGGCGTAGTGGCGCCTGGCCCATCGGTCGAGCTGGGCTACCTGCCGCAGACACCCATCGTCACACTGGGCCAGACGGTGGATGACCTGCTCTATGAGGCGGTGGGTGAGCTACGGCGAATCGAGACGCGCATGCGTGAGCTGGAGACCGAGATGGCGACGGCGCGCGACGCGGCGCTCACCGCGGCGCTGGCGGAGTATGGTCAGCTCACGACGCGCTTTCAGGACGGCGGCGGCTACGAGCTTGACCACCGCATCGGTGAGACGCTGGCGGGTCTGGGGCTGGCCAGCCTGCCACGTGACCACCTGGTAGAGCGGCTCTCCGGCGGCGAGCGTGCGCGGGTGGGGCTGGCGGCGCTGCTGCTGCGCGCCCCTGATGCGCTGCTGCTGGACGAGCCGACTAGCCACCTGGACGACGCCGCCAGCGCGTGGCTCGGCGGCTACCTGCGCAGCTATCCCGGCGCGGCCCTGATCGTCTCGCATGACCGCGCCTTCCTCAACGAGTTCGTGACGCGCATCCTGGAGCTGGACGAGCGCGACCGGACGCTGACGGAATACGCGGGCGACTACGACGCCTACGCCCGCGCCAAGTCCGCCGCGCGCGCCCGCTGGGAGGAAGAGTACGAGCGGCAGCGGGAAGAGATAGCGGCGCTGCGGACGCGGATGCGCGAGACGGCGCAGGCGAGCGCGCGGCCAAAGCCGGTAGAGCAGACCCGCTACGGCAAAATGGCCTACGATGCGCACGGCGCGGCGGCCCAGCGCGGCGCTTCACGCGAGATCCGCAATGCCGCCGAGCGGCTACGGCGCATCGAGGAGAACCCGATCCCCAAGCCGCCGAAGATCATGCGCTTCACGCAAGTCTTTCGCTCCGACGCGCCGCGCTCGGAGTTGCTGATCCGCGCCGAAGGGATCTCGAAGCGGCTGGGCGGGCGGACACTGCTGCGGGAGACTGACTTGATTGTGACGCCTGAGACGCGCATGACGCTGGTGGGGCCGAACGGCGCGGGTAAGACGACGCTGCTGCGCATCCTACTGGGCCTGCTGCCGCCCGACACTGGCTCCGTGCGCGTGGCGGCCGGCGCTAGGGTGGGCTATCTGGCGCAGGACCCGGCGCCCGCGCCGCCCGGCCTGACGCTGCTCCAGGCGTATCGCGAAGGCCTCGAGGGGCCCGACGCGAGCTTCATCGCCGGACTGATCGGCTATGGATTGTTCCAACTGGAGGATGTGGCGACGCCGGTGGAGTCGCTCAGCCCCGGCCAGCGGCGCAAGCTGGAGATCGCGCGGCTGCTGGCGCTGCGCCCGACGGTGCTGGCGCTCGACGAGCCGACGAACTATATCAGCCTGGACCTGCTGGAGGCATTCGAGGCGGCGATCGTCGCCTTTCCTGGTCCCGTGCTGGCCGTCTCACACGACCGCGCGTTCATCCGCCACTTCGGCGCGGACACGCTGGAGGTGCGCGACAGCGCGCTGATCCGCCGCACGGCGGAGGAGTATCTGGCGCTGGGCGACACGGGCGGCGAGCGCCGATAACCGGCGGTGAGAGAATAAGGTGGCATGCGGCGTAGTGCCTGACAGTAGATCCCCAACGCCTGAGGACAGATCGGAGCGACTGTTACGGACGCCGCACAGCCAGACGCCTCCGCCGATGGGACCAGTGGTGAGCCGCTCGTAGGCCCGCAGCCTTCACGCTATGAGCGGCTCTGGGCGCCTCTCGCGCTCGGCGCCGCCGCCGCGCTCGTCAATATGTCTCTCGGGCTGCTAACGCGGGCGGGATTGTTTGCGCTCCTGCTCAACATCCAATATTTCTACATGCGGCAACTGGAGCTCAATGCGCTCCTGATCGCTTTTGACGAGCTTGTCTTACCAATAACGGTGGTTATCGTCGCGCTGGTCTTCGCGCTCAGGGCGTCGTCGGGCGCGCGCTGGAGCGCTGCGGCGCGACTCCTTGGCGCGCTGGCTCTGATGCTTGGCGCGGTCATGCTCCATCCGGTTGTGGTTGCCGCGATATTCCGCGCGCTGTTCGGCGAGCGAGCTACGCAACCGTCGTTCTTCCTGACCAACAGCGCGTTCGCCATGCTGGCTCCGCTCGGGAGCGGGTTCCTGCTCGGCGTCATGCTGGTCATCACCTTGAGCATGCTGGCCCCGCGACTAGCGCCGCTTGACCGTGGCGCCCGTCTCGGCTATTGGACACTCGCGGGCGTCCTCGCGGGGATTGCATTAACGTTCATGTCACAGCTGGACCGCGCCATCCTGTTGACGACGATGGCTGTTCGCCTTGCCGCTGCGGGCGCGACCGGTTGTACAGCCAGTTCCGGCGCGGGATGTTATACCGGCCAAATGTTTGACCTGGCGCGCGCCAGCGTCCTGCCCCTGCTGATTGGCGCGGCTGTAGGAGGCGCGGCAGGCGCCCTGCTCACCCCAGCGCCCACTGAGGCCAGCCTTCAAGGCGCCACGCCGCACCATGCGCCCGCCACGCCAGTGGCCGCGCCACCGGAGGAGGCGGGCGCGGGCAGGCCGACCGAACGGGGCGCGCGAGGTGGGGCCATGCTACGCTATGTGGCGGGCGGGGGGATTGGCGTGCTCTACCTCGCGCTCGTAGCCACCCTCACGGCGCTCGCGCTGTCTCGCATCAACCACCTCACCCCTGCGAACCCTACCCAGTCTGCGCTCTGGGGCCTCACACTCGGTTCCTTCTCCTTGCTGATACCCGCGGGCTGGCTCGCTCTGGTCGGTATGCGCGCCCGGCTCGCCAGCGCGCTCAGCCGCGGTGGCAAGCGCGCGCTCCTCTGGACGCTTGCGCTGCTTTTCGCGCTGCTCGCGCTCGCAGTCCCGATTGTCACAGCCCTTACGGGCAGTCTCCTTACCGGCTATGGCTTCTCCAGCATAGGGCTGACAACGATCATCCCAGCGGCGTTCTCGCTGGGCGCCGCGTATGGGTTGCTGTGGTCTCCACAACAACGCTCGCCAGGTCAGCGGGCGGCATGGCGAATAGGCGCGCGGGCGGCAGCTACTGGCTGGATCGGCGTATCACTACCGGTACTGATACTATTTGTGGGAGCTGTCTACACCCTGGTGACATACAGCCCATCCGCTCATGCTTGCCACGGTCTGGCATGTGGCGCGTTGCTCATGGTGGCTTTTGATACCATCATCGGAGGGGGCGCCAATATCATTGTCCTCGGGCTCCCTACGGCGCTCGCTGCGGGCGGCCTCTCCGCGATGATCCGCGAGGCGCTGCGAGCGCCATAGCCTTGCGCCACACGGGTGCGGACATCCAGGCGGATGACGAATTCGACGAAGGAGCGCGACTGGCATGGCAATGTCCGATCTGCGACTGCTAGAGCTCCAGGTAGAGGCGCTGTTCACGCATGACGCCGAGGGGCGCATCGTGGCGATCAACGAGCCGGGCGGCGGTCCCGCGCCGCGCTTCTTCCTCGGACGCGGCCGGATGGGCAATCTCTGGCGCGTGCGCCATGACGTGCCGGAAGCGACCGCGCGACGGCTGGAAGCGCTCGCCGCCAGCGAG
>DASTKI010000079.1:0-7012 GCA_035716045.1 Ktedonobacterales bacterium | reverse complement strand
TCGCGCCAGGCGGCATAGAGCGGCTCATGATCGTAGGGCACAGAGCGGTGCTCGAAGCGCCATTGGCCGTCCTCCCAGGTGAACAGGCCGTATTGAGCGTTGATGTCGCCATTGAACGGGCAGCCGACAGCGCCGATCACGACCACATGCTGGTCACCCAACCACCGCTCCCAGGGATAGTGGATGTGCGCTCCGACGATGGTGCGTTCCTCCACGCCCTCTAGCGCCTCCGCCAGTCGCTCATCGGAGATCATCCGTCCCATGCCTTCGCGCGAGTTGCGCGGGCTGCCATGCGCCATCAGCAGCGGCTCCGCGCCGGGCAAGGTGACGCTCAGGCTGAAAGGCAGCGCGTCGAGCCAGTGCAGATCGGCGGGCGTCAGCTCCTCAGCAGCCCGCCGCGCTGGCGTCCACCAGGCGTCTTCCCATCCCTCGGGCAACCCCTCGCCGCGCGCCAGCATTGCCAACCACGTGTCATGGTTGCCGCTGATGACATCGAACCCCAACGCAGCCACCCGCTCGACGGCCAGATGGCTCTGCGGTCCGCGATTGACGATATCGCCCGCGATGACGACACGGTCAGGCCGGACCCGCTCCAGGTCGGCCAGCGTCGCATCGAGTGCGGGAATATTGCCGTGGATGTCGGCGATGATCGCCAGCGTTGGGATATGTCGCTCAGACAACGCAGTCGCTCACTTCCAGGCACGCGCAGTGAGTGGCTACTGCTCGCTAATCTCGATGCTGAGCATGCGGTCGCCCGGGGCGCGGTCGCGGCCTGGGTCGCGCTCGCGGAGGCTGTTGACCACGTCCATGCCGCTGATGACGCGGCCAAAGACGGCGTGTTTGCCGTTCAGGTGCGGCGTGGGGACGAAGGTGATGAAGAACTGCGAGCCGTTGGTGTCGCGGCCCGCGTTGGCCATGCTCAGCGTGCCGGGGGCGTCGTGCTTCAACTGGAGCGCGCTCCGCTCATCAGCCCACTGGTAGCCGGGGCCGCCTGTGCCTGTGCCGGTGGGGTCGCCGCCCTGGGCCATGAAGCCTCGGATGACGCGATGGAAGGTCACGCCGTCGTAGAAGCCATCGCGCGCCAGGAAGACGAAGTTGTTGACGGTGACGGGCGCATCCTTCGCGAAGAGTTCGACCTGGAAATCGCCGCGCTCGGTGTGGAACGTGGCGATGTAGCGCTTATTGGGGTCTATCGCCATCGCCGGCGCCTGCCGGTATTGCTTGGCCAAGTGATTTTCCTCCTCGGTTGGGTATGATCGCTGATTCAAACAGAGTCTACCCCACAGACGCCAGACGCCGCCAGCGAGGCATGCCGCCTCTGTCTTCAATCGAAGAACTGGCGCACGTCCTCGATGCGGTCGGTGCGGCGAGCGGGTGGAAGCGCCAGCATGACCTGCCGCCCGTAGGCTTTGGTGTAGATGCGCCGGTCGAGGATCGCCATCACGCCGCGGTCATCGCGGGTGCGGATCAGGCGGCCTACGCCTTGCTTCAGCCGCAGGATCGCGCCGGGCAGCACGTAGCCTCCGAACCAGTTTTCGCCCGCCGCCTTCATCCGGCTGACGCGCGCTTCCTGCACGGGATCGTCGGGCGGGTCGAACGGCAGCTTGTCTATCACCACGAGTGAGAGCGCCTCGCCCACCACATCCACGCCCTCCCAGAAGCTCTTGAGGCCAAAGAGCACCGCGTGGCTGCGCTCGCGGAACTGCCGAAGCAACTCGTGCCGCCCGAAGTCGCGGCCCTGCAGGAGCGTCGCGTAGTCCCGCGACTCCAGGTCGGGGCCGATATTGCTGTATACGGCATCCATGGCGCGCTGGCTGCTGAAGAGCAGGAACGCCCGCCCGCGCGAGGCTTCCACGAGCAGGCGCATCTGCTCGGCGATCTCATCCAGATATGGCCCACTGGCGCCGCCGAAGGCTGGATCGAGTCGCAGGCGCGGCAGGTAGAGCAGCGCGTGGTTGGCGTAGTCGAAGGCGTAGGGCAACGCCAGCTCGGCCGCATCCTCCAACCCGACGCGCGAGCGGAAGAAGTTGAAATCGCCGTCAATCGCCAGCGTTGCGGAGGTCGCGATGGTCTTCACGCGGTCGAACAGCTTCTCGCGCAGCAGGTCAGTCACACCGAGCGGCGCCGCGGAGACCGACGGCTGAGGGATGTCGCGCCGCCCGGAGCGGACCATCTCAACGTAGTAGACGCGCTCCTCGGGCTTATCCACGGCGAAGACCACGCGGATGTCCGAGGCCAGCGCCCGCGTCCGCTTGACCAGCTTCTCGAAGAGCTGTTCATCCTTGTCGGTCATATTGAGCGGGCGCTGACGCTGGAGGCTGGTCGCCAGCTCGTCCATCCAACTGGCAAGCCGCTTGCCCTCCTCCAGCGGACGGTCGAGGCGCTGGCGGCCACGTTGCATGCCGCCAATCGCCGCCCGCAGCGCCTCCCAGGCGACCCCATTGGCTGCGGCCACCTCACGCTGGACGCGCTCCTCGGCGATCTCGCGTAGCCTGCGCAGCGCGAGCAGGCTGTTCACCCGACCTGGCGTGACGGTGGCGGTGAAGGCGCGTGTCGCCTCCTCCTCCAGGTGGTGGGCTTCGTCAATCACTACCACATCCCGCTCGGGCAGCAGGAAGCCCCCCATGGCCGCGTCGAGCAGCAGGAGGGTATGGTTGACGACGATCACCTGCGCCTCGCGCGCGCGGTCGCGCATCTGGCGCACGTAGCACTCGTTGAAGAACGGGCACGCGCGCCAGGCGCACTGGTCGCTGTCGGCAGCCACACGGGCCCGCACGTCATTGGGGAGCGCGCTCGGCAGCAGGTCGAGGTCGCCATCCCACTCCTCGCGCTCGATCACCTCCTCGAGGAGATCGAAGCCGCGCATCGGCGCCAGCGCCTGGAACGTGCGCTCCTCGCCCAGGCGGTCCAGGCAGAGATAGTTGCCCATGCCTTTCACCAGCGCCGCCTCGAAGGGCTGGATGTGCGCCTGAACGAAGGGGATGTCCTTGTAGAATAGCTGCTCCTGGAGCGCCTTGTTGGCGGTGCTGAGCAGCGCCACCTTGCCGGAGCGCACGATGGGCAGCAGATAGGCCAACGACTTGCCGGTCCCGGTTCCCGCCTCGATGACGATGTGCTGGTCGCGCTCCAGCGCGCGCGCGACCCGGCGCGCCATCGTGATCTGCGCTGGGCGCTCCTCGTAGCCGGGCAACGCCCGCGACAGCGCGCCTCCGGCCCGCAGGTCCGCCTCGACCCGCTCGCTGAGCGGGCGATCATCCTCTAGCAGAGGCGCCTCTGGCTCGGCCGGAGAAACCGGCACGGCCAGGTCCGTCCCCAGCCGGGTGTGGAGTGTGTCGCCTGGCTGATCACCAGGCCCTTCGGGCGTCCTCGCGCGCTTCGCCATGCTCTCCATCCCACTCCGCCGCGATCGCGCGGTCAGCAGTCGCCCGGGCAGTGTATCACGCGCGCGGGCGCTGAGGTGGCTCGCCTGGCGTCGGACGCCAGGCGCCCGCGGTAGGCATTTTCGCCCCACTCTCGTTTGACAGGGCTATGCGGCGCGTATAGACTAACAGATACACTGTAGGAGAGAGATATTTGGAGCCGCCGCGCGTGATGCGCCGGGAGCTGGCCGGCGCGTAACACGAGCGGTCAACGGCTCGTATTCTATGATGAGCCGCTTCCGTTATGCGAGCGAGACAGGCGCCCACTCGTGATGGGGACACATGATATGTGGCGAGAGACGGCGCCGGAATACTGAGGGACACGACCGTGGCGGACTTGCAAGTGATCGGCCAGAAGGCGGGCGATTACCTGGCCATGAAGCATCTCGCGCGCGAGCGCGCCCTGCCCAAGTCGCGCGCGGCTATTCGTTTGTGCGCCAACGCCATTCGCGCCGCGCATCGTGACGAGTTCGATCTGGTCAACCGCCACCTGACGGAGGCGGGGGGCATGCTGCGCGACATGGCCCAAGACCTGCGCGACCATCTCGATATCTTCTATGCGGGCTTCGTCGCCGATGCGCAGAAGGAATATGCCGAGGCCGCGCTGACCGCCGCGCTGATCCAGCGCCATCCGCTGCCGGCGCCTGATGATCTCGGCGTGGAGTGGGCGCCCTATCTCAATGGCCTGGGCGAAGCCACCGGCGAGCTGCGGCGATACCTGCTCGACCGCATGCGCCAGGGCAAGCTCGAAGGCTGCGAAGACATCCTGCGCGACATGGACGAAATCTACAGCCTGCTCATCACGCTCGATTTCCCCGACGCCATCACTGGGAACCTGCGTCGCACCACCGATGCTACTCGTGGTATTCTGGAGAAGACGCGCGGCGATTTCACCCTGGGCGTCACGCAGGAGCGCTTCACCGAGGCGCTCGCGCACGTCGAGGAGGATCTGCGCCGCTTGTCGCGCCTCAGCGATCGCTAGATCGCTCGTCTCTACTCATCCGCCACACGCGCTTCCTTTCGCGACGTGAGCGCGTGTGGCGGCGCCGCGCCCTTCCTGGCTATCCCCGGCGACTCCTCTACGCATTTCCCCACCAGTCATCGAAGAAAGTCTGCGGTCAAGCATGGATAAGCATGCGCGGCTGGAAGAAATCGTCCCAGCCTGGCGCCCCATCGTCTCCCGTCTTCGCACGCTCACTGGTCCCCTTCCGCCCCAGATCCTCGCCACGCTCCGGACGGGGAGGCGTCTGCTCGCGCTCAGCCAGCCGCGGCTCTGGCGCTTCGCGCTGCTGCCCATCGCGGTCGCGGTTTCGCTCCTGATTACTGCCGGGAGCTCGATCTCCTGGGGACTGGTGACCGCTGAGGCGCTTGCCGCCATCTGCGCGCTCTCTGGCTGGGCGATCCTGCGCGCCAGCAAGCTAGCGCCCCTGGATGGCCTTCCCCATCTCGCCGTAGGCGCCTGCCTGCTTATAGCCGCCGCGCTCGCGGCCCTGCCGCTACTCGCCAGCTCCACCGGGACCACCCTGGCCCTCGGCGCGCTGGCGCTGGCGGTCTTCGCGCTCGATCTGCCGCCCGCCGTTCTGCGCGTGCGGCCGCCGCGCGCCGTCCTACTCGTCGTCCGCCGCGTAGTGGCGCCTCTCCTGCTCGGCCTCGGGGTGGTCATGGTGACGGCATTCACACAGCGGGCGCGTCCTGACACGACACTCTGGCTGCTCGGCATTGCGCTCAGCTTGCTGGTCTTTGCCACGATTCAGGCGCACGACATAGCCATAGATGGCGCCATCGCTGATATCAAGTCGCTGTGGCCGCATCCGCTGGCCCCGCTGGTGGCGGCGCTGGCGCTGGCGGGCGCGCTGGTGATCGCCGCCGCGCTGCCCACCGGCGCGCCGCACGGGCTGCTGCTGGCGCTCTGGGCGCTGCCGGTGGCATTGGTAGCGGTGACGGGCCTCTGGCGCTCGACGTTCATTCCCGCTCGCGCGCTGGCCGCCCACGGCGTGGACGCCGTCTTTACCTTCGTCGCGCTCGCCCTCACCGCGGGCGCGCTGGCCAGCGCTATGGTCGCCGCCACTGGCGCCGCGCTCGCCCAGGCGCTTGGCGGCTGACAGGCCTAACCCGCCGCGTCGTGTGGAGTCGCGCCGATGACCAGCGAGTTACCCTTGTCGCCCAATACTACCGAGATGAGCGAGATCGTGGCCGCGCTGGTCACACGCGATGAGCGGCTGGCGATGGCGCTGGGCCCCGCGCGGCCCTGGGAGGGCTCTCCCGGCTGCGCGCTCGCTCCGCTGGCGCTCCCAGCCATGACCGTGGCGCCCGGCGCGGGCCAGGCGGAGGCGCTGGCGCTGGGCGCGCGGGTCCTCGGCCTCGACCTGGAGCCCGTCGCCTGCCCCTGGACATACGGTCCCTCGGCGCGGCATGCGATGGACCGCCAGCGTGCGACCGCCAGCGATGCGCCGCTCCTGCGATGCGAGCGACTCGACGCTTCTGAGGAGGCGCCCGGCGAGATCGAAGCGCCAGGCAGCGTTAGCCCGCGTCTCCCGCGCCGTGTGACTATCCGTGTCTATTTGGCGCGGGCGCGCGGCGAGGACGCGGGAGGTGAGAGAGATGTCATGTGGCTGCCACTGAGCGCGCTGCGGGAGGCGCGGCGCGGCCTCTGGCTGGCCGAGCTGCTGGCGATGGACGGCGTGACGCTCACGCCCGCCTCGGGGACGCTGTCCGCGTCATCCGCTTCGTCGCCCGAGAACACGCTGGTATTCCTGCCCGCGGGAGCGGGGGAGCGCCAGATTTTGCGCGCCTGCGCCAAGTATGGCGACGCGATCCTGTTCCGCTAGCGCCTGCCTGCCCGCTCGTATGGACGCCTGCGGCGAGCGCGAAGGCTATCCGCCACAATGGGCTGAATAGGTCACGACCATCGTATCGCCGGTGTTATCACCGAGAGGCTCAAAATCCAGCTCCCCTGAATTGCCAGGAAGCCAGGTCTTCGAATTCTGGACCTCAATCTTCTGCGTATGGCCTGGATCGATCGTTCCACTGTCGGGCGATACGGTCACGCCAGTGAGGATTGAGTTCGACTGCGTATGCTCCTGCCATTCCAGCTTATCTGGCCCTTGGTTGGTCAGGTAGACATTCTGCGACGTCTTGGCGCCTTTGCATCCCAGGCTGATCGTGGTTGGCTGGACACTCAGCCAGTTAGCTGGAGGCGTTGGCGAAGGGGACGGGCTTGGCGAGGGCGTCATGGTCGGTAGCGCCGTGGCGCTCGCTGTCGCGCCCGGCCCTAAGAGCGCCCCAAGCGAATTGTTGCTGCCGATCAGCCCGCCTACCGTGGCCGCCATGGCCAGTAGCGCCACCAGCCCCAGCCCAATGGCCGCCATCATGAGGGGAGAGATGGTAATGCCGCTCTTCCGGCCTCCCGGCCCAGGCCAGGCGCGAGCCGCCGACGGCGCCGCGCGCGACGGGCCACCGGCGTCGAAGCGCGGGTCCCAGACCGTTACGGCGTTGGGAGAGCTCGGGCCCATGGGCTCTCCCACTGGCGGGGCGGGCGGCTTTCCCGCCTGCCCAAACCCGCCAGTCCCGGCATAGCTGGAGAGCGACGATCC
>DASTKI010000078.1:0-5397 GCA_035716045.1 Ktedonobacterales bacterium | reverse complement strand
GGCCAACATCCGCTACATCACCGCGACGCACATCGGCACCTGGGCGATAGATAAGGTCGCGCGCTTCTCGCTGCTGCCGCAGAACGACGAGCCGATCCTGTGGGACTTCGGCTCCGCCGCGCGCCACCACCAGCTTTACGCTCCCTGGCTGGCCGAGCGCTCGCGGCCGGGCCTCTCGACCCAGCGTGGCGCGATGGCGCCAGAGGTCGGGCGCGCCGAAAACGTGGCGCGCAAGATTCGCGTCGAGCTGGAAGAGCGCGGCCTGATGGGCCAGCCGCTGGGCATTGATGTCGTCGAGCCGCCGGTGCTGTTCGCCTTGCAGCGCGAGGGCATCCAGGTGGTAGACGGTCAGCAATTGATGCAGCGCGCGCGCATGATCAAGACAGTGGACGAGATCACGCTGCTGAACACCGCCTGCATGATGGTGGACGCGGCGTATGACGAGTTGTACCGCTTCATGAAGCCAGGCGTGCGCGAGAACGAGTGCGTTGGCCTGGTGAGCAAAGCGCTCTACGATATGGGGTCGGAGTTCGTCGAGGGCGTCAATGCCATCTCCGGCGAGCGCTGCAGCCCGCACCCGCACGTCTTTAGCGACCGCGCGCTGCGCCCGGGCGACCCCGCCTACTTCGACATCTTGCACAGCTACAACGGCTACAAGACCTGCTACTACCGCACATTCGTGGTGGGCAGCGCCTCGCAGTCGCAGGTGGACGCCTACAAGAAGTGCCGCGAGATTCTGGATACGGCGATTGCCATGATTCGCCCCGGCGTCACGACGGCTGATGTCGTCTCGCGCTGGCCCAAGGCCGAGGAATTCGGCTTCCCGAACGAAGAGGCCGCATTCGCCTTGCAGTACGGGCATGGCGTGGGCCTCTCGATCTGGGAGAAGCCAATCTTCAGCCGCCTGGTCTCGCTCGACCACCCAGAGGTGATCGAGGAAGGCATGGTCTTCGCGCTGGAGACGTTCTGGCCGGCGTCCGATGGCTGGTCCGCCGCGCGCATCGAGGAGCAGCTGATCGTCACGAAGGATGGCTGCGAGGTCATCACGCGCTTCCCCGCCGAGGAGCTGCTCGTCGCGGGCGCCCACTACTACACCGCGACCGGCCCGCTCACGACCACCCGCGATACCCAATCGCATCGCAACACCGCCGCTGGCCAGCGCCAACCCGTTGTGGCGGCCAGTGATGGGGCGTCGGCGAAAGCTGGACAATAGGAGCGGCGCCCGGCGGGGAAGAGCGTCCGGCGGGTGAACCCGCGGCGGAAGATATGCCTGGCGGCACAGACGCCCGGCGGGTGAACCTGCGGCTAAGGGCCTACCGGCCACGAAGGCCGCCTCCGCGACCTGGGATACGGTGGGCGGGGGAGCCTGCGGAGGTAGGCTTGGCGGCGGGACGCCCTTAGGCGCGGATGTATCCGCCCGCGAGCCTCGCCCGCGACCTTCGTTTTGGAACGATAACAACGCCAGAGAAGAGAAGCATGCGATGGCGACAGACGTGATTATGCCAGCGCTCGGCATGGCCCAGGAGACGGGCCTGCTGGTGCGCTGGCTCAAGGCGGAGGGCGACGCAGTCAGCGCGGGAGACGTGATCGCCGAAATCCAGACCGACAAGGCGACGATGGAGTTGGAGGCGCGCGCGAGCGGCGTCCTCACCGGGTTCATTGCCCATGAGGGCGAAGATGTGCCGGTCGGCGCGGTGATCGCGACGATCCTGGCGCCTGGCGAGGCGCCATCTACCCCAACCAGCGCGGCGCCCAAAGTGGCGCCCAGCGCGTCTCCCACGAACGGCCATGTGACCCCCGCCAGCCCGACGCTGGAAGCCAGCCCACTGGCGGTCCGCATCGCCAGCGAGCACGGCGTCAACCTAGCCGACGTGCCAGCCTCCGGCTCACGAGTCCAGAAGGCGGACGTGCTCGCCTACATCGAGGCCCGCAATGGGCGCGCGACAGGCGACGCCACCACTACCGCGGCCAGCGCGGGCGCGCGGCTCCAGCCTGCCTCACCCAAGGCGCGGCGCATCGCGCGCGAGCGCGGCGTTGACTTGCGCCTGATAACTGGCAGCGGCCCGGCGCGCGCCGTGCTGACGGCGGACGTGCTGGCGGCGGCCAGCGCGGCCGCGCCCGCACTACGACCCACGCCGATCGCGGCGGGGCTGGCGACCTCGATCAGCCCGATCTGGCGGATCATGGCCGAGCGCACGACGCAAAGCTGGCAGGAGATACCGCACTTCTTCCTGCTGCGCGAGGTCAACGCCAACCGCATGATCGCCTGGCGCGAGAGCCTCAAACAGCGGCAAGAGGGCGGCATCACCTACACCGATCTGCTGGTGAAGGTCGTCGCGGAGACGCTGCTGGCGCACCCGCGCCTGAACGGCTCTTGGCGCGATGGGGGCATCGTCAGCCATTCCGATATCAACATCGGGCTGGCGGTCGCCACGAGCGATGGGCTGGTGGTCCCGGTCATCCATGGGGCCGACCGGCTCAGCGTCCAGGATATCGCGGCGCGGCGCGCGGAGTTGGTCACGCGCGCGCAGGCGGGCAAACAGCGCCCGGACGACCTGGCGGGCGCGACTTTCACCATCAGCAATCTCGGCATGTATGGCGTGGACGCCTTCAACGCGATTATTCCCGCGCCGCAGGCCGCGATCCTGGCGGTCGGGCGCATCGTCGAGCGGGTTGTGCCGCTCAACGGCGCGCCAGCGGTTCAGCCAGTGATGGCGCTCAGCCTGTCGTGCGACCACCGCGTGGTGGACGGCGCGCGCGGAGCGCAGTTCCTCGGCGCGCTGGCCGAGCTGATCGAAGAGCCGCTAGGGCTGCTTGGGTAGTATCAGGCCTCACCCCTGGCCCCTCTCCTCCGCGGAGGCGCGGGAGAAACCTGGCGCCCCCCTCTCCCCATGGGAGAGGGGCTGGGGGCGAGGTCACCCGCAGCGCGTGAAGCGCATGGGATACGTATGCATGCGCTCCACGCCGTCACGGGTAACGCGCACCAGCTCACCGACCTGCACACCGCTGCGCTCATCCTCGGTGATGACGTTCGGTTGGATCACCACCATCATGTTTTCCTCGAAGGTGAACGGCGGCGGTGGCGTGGCGCTCGTGCGGCGCGTGCGCAGGATCGGCGGCAGATAGCCTCCGCCATAACCGTGCAGGAGGTCGTCGCAGATCGTATACCCGGCGGCGTGGATCAGCTCGGCGACGTCGAGCGCGTCCTCCGTCGAGGCCCCGGCCTTGATAACGCCCGCGATGCGCTCGAACGCCTCGACCGCGATATCGTACATCCGCTGATAGGTGGGCGTGGGCGCGGCGCCGACGGCATACGGGCGCAGAATCTGGCCGGAATAGCCCTGGTACTGCGCGCTCAGCTCGGTGATAATCGCGTCACCCACCTGAATCACCCGTCCCGACGGCTGCTGCGCCGGGACGCAGCGTTCCGGGTTCGCCATCGGTGTGGAGGCGAGATAGTGGATGCCGGTCTGGCCGCCCGCGCTGAGATAGGCGGCCTCGATGATCGCGATCAGGTCGTGCTCGGCCATGCCGGGCCTGATCTGCTCTGCGAGCGCGCTGGCGGCGCGATCGGTCAGCCGCGCGCCCTCGCGCAGGAACGCCAGCTCTTCGGCGCTCTTGACCAGCCGCAGGCGGCGCAGGTCGCCACTGATATCCACCAACTCGGCCTTGGGTAGCGCCAGGCGCAGCCGCAGGTAGCGCTGGACGGGGAGCATGCCAGCGTAGCCCAGCCGCGCGGTAGCCAGGCCACGGTCGCGCAGATCGGTGGCCACCGTCGTCGCGAGGTCGTCGCCGCCCCAGCGCACATCGGCGCGCGTGACAACGCGGCGGGCGTGAGACGTATGGTTGAAGTACTCGACGTAGAGCGCGGGCGCGCTGTCCAGCGGGTAGACGAGCATCGCCTCGCGCGTGACGCGAAAGCCGGAGAGATACTGGACCTCCGAGTCCAGCCCCGGCGTCCCGTAGAGGATCAGCGCGTCCACGCCCGACGCGCGCATCACCTCGCGTGTCGCCGCATCGCGGCGGGCATATTCAGCGTCCGAAAACGCCGGGCGCTTCAGCTCAGGGTCAGGATCATAGACGGCGGCGCTGGTCATGGAGCCTCCTGCCACAGGGGCGCATGGGGCCTCGTGCTGGCGCGCCCGCTTATCGGGCGCCATGTGAGGCTAGCGCAACTCTAGCGTAGTGCTTGTTAGAACGTCAATTCCCGCGCCATGGGGACGCTTGACAAGATGATTGTTGAATGCTATTGTTGCGTCAATCGTTTGTTCAGCATAGACGAACGATTGCGCATGGGGTGGCGGGTCCCGGAAGCGTCCGCAAAACCGGCCCGCCCTGACCTGTCTCATATGGCCCAATTTGGCCCCATGCGAGCAGCGCGGCGCGAGAGCGTGTGACGGTGAACGACGAGGTGCACACACATGGCGGTAGATGCGCGTGTCCAGGTAGCGATTACCAATTGGGCTCCCCGATTCATCGCCAATGGTGTTGATCTCAACGATTACCAGCGCGTGACCGCTCGCATCCAGGCCTGGGAAGACTGGACGCGCGAGTGGGCGGCGTGCGGCGAGACGCACGAGCGGATGGGGGAGGATGCCGCCGCGAGCCACCAATATGAGTCGGCGGCTGAGCACTACTTCCGCGCTTCGATGGCCTATCATTTTGGGAAATTTCTGGCGGTCGCCTTTCCAGAGCAGCTACGCGCAGCGCACGAGCGGACCGTCCACTGCTATGAGCGAGCGCTGCCCTGGTTCGATACTCCTGGCGAGCGCATGGCGATTCCCTATGAGCCGGATGTGACGATGTGGGGCATTCTCCGCAAGCCCTGGCATCATCCTCGTCCCCCCGTCGTCATCCTCATTCCCGGCCTAGATTCAGTAAAGGAGGAACTCCACCAGTACGCTGATGATTTCCTGCGCCGCGGCATTGCGACTCTGGCGATTGATGGGCCCGGCCAGGGAGAGATGGAATTTGACCGCCCGATGCGAGCCGACTATGAAGTAGCCATTCGGGCCGCGATCAACGCGCTGGAGCATCGCCCAGATGTTGACGCGGAGCGTGTAGGCCTCTTCGGCGTGAGCCTCGGCGGATTTTATGCCCCACGCGCCGCGGCCTTCGAGCCACGGGTGCGCGCGGCGATTGCCCTCGCGGGGCCATACGACGTCCCCGGCGCGTTCGACCAGATGCCCGACCTGACCCAGGAAGCCTTCATCCATCGCAGTGGCGCCGCCACGCGCGCCGAGGCGCTGGAACGGCTGCGCCCGTTCACGCTGGAAAGCGTCGCGGAGCGAGTGACCTGCCCGCTTCTGGTCATCATGGGCCGCCAGGACCGGGTGATACCGCCAGCGGATGCCGAACGGCTCGCCCGGGAAGCGTCCGGCCCTGTTGATCTATGGT
>DASTKI010000077.1:0-20870 GCA_035716045.1 Ktedonobacterales bacterium | reverse complement strand
CGGGCGCGCCCGCGAGGATAGCGCCCGCCAGCGGCCCCCAGCCGACGCCCACCAGCGCGACCAGCAGCCCACGCGTCCCGGTGACGCAGGCGGGCGCCTGGTTCGTCGCGCCGCCAAGGCAGACCTGCGTCGCGCTGAACGGGGAGATTTCGGAGAAGAGGATGAACAGATCCACCAATAGCAGCGCTGAGGCGAGCAGCGACACGGTCAGGATCGCGACCTGCGCCGACGCGCCGCGCCGGTCGGCGCGCACGACGGTCGCAATCCACACCGGCGCGCCGATCACGAGCGCCAGCGCCAGCAGGGGAAGCGCGAACGTCAGCGGCGCGCTGTACAGCAGGGGCATGACAATGACCAGGTCCGGCGTGGCGCCGGGGAGGCACCTGTTGACTGGCGGCGCCGCGCACGACGGCCCCATCCCGGTGAAGCCACTCACCAGCGACAGGCACGCCACTCCATAGATGAGCAGCAGCGCCGAAATAGTCCCGAGTATCCATGACGCGACGCGATTCACTGGCTCGCTCCTTCTTGTCTGTAGCCCTCGCCGCGCCGATGCGGCTGGTGCGCTGTCATCAGCCCGCGCGCTACACCGCGGGCGCAGGAGCCGCAGGAGCCGCAGGGCTGGCTGGCGCGGCTGGGGCGGGTGGATGGCCCGCGCCAAAGAACGCGTAGAGCAGGGCGGCGACGGGCGAGAGGAGCAGTGCCGCCACGAACCAGCGCCACTGCCGCCAGCGCGCCGTCTGCGTCAGCGTCATCACCCATGCGGGCGCGCCGATGAGCAGCGCCACGGCGATTGGTCCCCAGGCGACGCCCAACAACGCCACCCAAAACGCTGGCATCCCCGTGAAGCAGATCGGGCCGCCGCCTGAACCACCCGTGCCGTTGATGCACACCTCCGGCGCGCTGAACACCTGGGCGGTGAGCGGAATAACGATGGCGCCAACGAGCAGCAGCGCGGTCGCGATGACCGCGACGACCAGAATGGCCGTGCGCGCCGAGGAGCCGCGCCGCTCGGCCAGGATCGGCGTGGCGATCCACGCCGGCAGCCCGATCAGGACCGCCAGCATGAGAATGGTGAGGGCAAGTGGCGCGGCTCCTGAAAGCGACGGCAGCATCACCGTCGCCTGCTGAACGATCGGTGTACACGGTTGCCCATCGGTGGAAGCGCAGCTTGCCGACATGCCATAGCCAATCCCTACGAGCGAGAAAGACATCGCTCCGAAGGCGAGCAGGAGCCCTGAAATCGTTCCCAGAATCCATGACGCGACGCGATTCACCGCCAATCTCCTTCCATCCGCCGCCCATCGCGGCGCCTTCCCTCTGCCGGGCTTGCCATGCCAGGCCGCGCTGCCTGGCGCTTCCAGCGCGTTTCAGGCCGTGCTGCCTGGCAGTCTACCGGGCGAACCGCCGCCGTGTCAACGGCGCGCGACCAGCGATGGCGCGCCTCCCGTGAGCATCGCGCGCGATTTCGTGACGCGAATGGGAGCCTGCGCGGCGATAGTGCAGGCTGGAGAGCGTGTGTTGCAGCATTCGGCGGAAAGGAGGTGGAGGGATGCGCGCGCAACCTGAGCGAAAGGCCGCCGGGCGGGAGGGCGCGGCGGGCGCGGCCAGCATGCTGGACAGCCGCGCCGTGCGCCTGCTGGTGGCGGCGCTCTTCCTGCTGCACGGGCTGGTCCATATGATGGGCTTCGCCGCCGCGTGGGGGCTGGGCGATGTCAGCACCGTGGCGAGCGTTCCAGCGGTCCCGGCGGGGATGACGGCGGGCTCACCTGTGGTTCTGGCCCTTGGTGTGCTGTGGCTGGTGGCGATGGCCGCTTTTCTCGCCGCCGCCGCTGGCCTCGTCCTGCATGCGGCCTGGTGGAAGGAAGTGGCCGCGGGCGCGGCGGCGCTCTCGCTGTTGCTCTGTGTCGCCTGGTGGAAAGACGCGATCGTCGGCGTGATCATCAACGTCGTGATCCTGGCTGGGCTGGCTATCCAGGCCTGGGCCACTCACAGGCGACAGCCGAAAGGAAGCCTGACATGACCATCCTCGTCGCCTACGCCAGCAAGCATGGCGCGACCCGCGGGGTCGCCGAGCGCATCGCGGAGCGGCTGACAGCCCTGGGGCATGAGACGGAGGCGCTGCCGGTAGACGCGACGCCGTATGTCAAGGGCTATGAGGCCGCCATCATCGGCAGCGCGATCTACTATGGCTCGTGGATGAAGGAAGCGACGGAGTTCGTCTTGCGCCATCGCGACGCGCTGGCCGCGCGCCCGGTGTGGCTGTTCAGCAGCGGCCCGCTCGGCGTCGAGGTCAAGGGCGCCGAGGAGCAGCCCAAGGAGCTTGCCGAGTTCCGCGACGCCATCCATCCGCGCGGCTATCAGTTGTTCTTTGGCGCGCTCGACCACAAAGACCTCTCGTTCCCTGAGCGCATGGTGGTCAAGGCGGTACGCGCGCCGGAGGGCGACTACCGCGACTGGCAGGCCATAGACGCCTGGGCGGAACGCATCGCGCACGACCTAGAGCCCTCTGGCCACGAGGCCGCGACCCCGCCCGCGCCGGAGATCACGCCGCCAGAGATGTGAGATCGGCGAACCTCACCCCCAGCTCCTCTCCCAGACGCTCCGCAGCGCTGGGAGAGGGAAGCCACGTTTCCCCCTCTCCCATAGGAGAGGGGGTCAGGGGGTGAGGTCCGCGCCCTTCAATGGTAGCGGTGGGGGATACGCTTCTTCCAGGCGGTGGGCAGGATGACATCAATGGCGTCGTCCACCGTGACGATGCCCAGCATCTTGCCGGCCTCATCCACGATGGGCAAGGCGACCAGGTCTTCATCGGCGATCAGCCGCGCGGCGTCGCGCTCGTCGTCGAGAGGGTTGGCGACGCAGGCCGGCGGGCGCATGACCTCGGTGATCGGCGCATCGGGGTTGGCAAGCATCAGGTCGCGCAGGCTAACCACGCCGACGAGCCGCCCCTCGGTCCAGAGCGTGAAGGCGCGTGGCCCAGCGACCGCGACGCCACCCGAGGCGCCATCGCGTGAGGCGCGTGTGCGGTTGGGTGGGCGGCTGGGTGTGCGGCGGCGGACGGCGGGCGCGCGGCGTGGCGGCTCATCCTCGGCGACGACGTAGATCTCTGGCAGGGCGTCGGGCAAGGGATCATCCTTGTCCTCCGCCGCGGCCTGGACCTGCGCGCGCAAGGCGTCCACCACCGCTCCGGCGGTCACCCAGTCGGGCACGGCGACGTATTCGGTCGTCATGATGCCGCCCGCGCTGTCTTCGGGATAGCCCAGCAGCCCGGCCACCTCAGCGGCGTCTTCGCGGTCCATACGGCCCAGGAGGTCGGCGGCCTTCTCGGTGGTGATGTTCTGCAGGGCGTCGGCGGCTTCGTCGGGCTCCATCTCCTCCAGCACATCGGCGGCGCGCTCGGGGTCCATCTCACGCAGCACCTGGCCCTGCCGCTCGTCTTCCAGCTCTTCGAGCGCATCGGCGGCGCGTGCGTCGTCCAGATCGGTGAGCAGCGCGGCGCCCTGCTTCGGCGTCAATTGCTCGACGACGCGGGCGATATCGGCGGGACTCATCAGCGCCAGGCGATCACGCGGGACGCGCAGCCGCACCTCGCCGACCTCGCCGCCGTCGCTGATCGGCGCGATCTGCGACCAGTCAATCAGCCCCGGGCGCGGCCCCGTCTCGCGCTGGATGAGCTGCGAGATGCGCCCGCCCAGCGGGAGGCGCCGTAGCGCCGCCGCCGGCCCGACATCCACGCTGGCCAGGCGGTAGGTATCGCCGAAAGGCTGGACGTCGAGGTCGTTGATGCGGATCACCCGCCGCCCCTCCACATCCACCACCTGATGGTCGAGCAGCGACTCCTCCAGCACGATCTCGCCCTCGCGGCGCTCGAAGTTGCGCATGTTCAGCGCGGTCGTCTTGAGCTTCACGCCATCGGGGGTCATGCTGGCCACCTGGTCCCAGGGGATGAAGACTGGGCGCGAGCCGCGCGGCCCCTTGACTTTCGCTACCAGGCCAATCACCGGCGGGTAGGTGTCGGGGCTGCCGGGCGGCGCGTCGGTAGAGCGCGCCACCAGGTCCTGCAAGGTGGCGACCTCTTCACCAGTGGATACGCGAATCGGCTTGCGCAGCAGCTCTGTCAACGCGGTCATGGGACAGCCTCACTTTCGGCCTCGCGGACCTTACCCCCTGCCCCCTTCAGGTGAGAGGAGAGGGGGTGAGGCTCGCGTCATGGCGAGTCATTGCAGGAATGGAACGCCGAGCGGGGGCAGGATGACGCTGGCGATCATCGCCAGCGAGAGCGCGGTCAGGATGACGGCGGTGGTGATGGCGATGATGTTCTGCGCGCGCTTGTTCACCATGGAGCCCATGATGCGGCGGTCGTTGACCAGGAGCAGGATGAAGACCAGCAGGATGGGCAGCAGAACGCCGTTGATCACCTGGGCAATGATGATCAGCGTCACCAGCAGGCCGTTGGGAATGACGAGCGCGACGAGCGCGCCGACGACCAGCAGCCCAGCGAAGAGGCCGTGGAAGATCGGCGCTTCCCGGAAGCTCCGCGACACGCCGCGCTCGAACCCGAACGACTCACAGACGGCGTAGGAGGTGGAGAGCGGCACGACGGCGGCGGCCAGCAGCGAGGCGCCGATCAGGCCGATGGCGAAGAGCAGCTCGGCGTACTGCCCGGCGACGGGGACGAGCGCCTCTGCCGCCTGGCTGGCGGTCTCCAGCCGTACGCCCGCGCCGCCGCTGGCGACGAAGACCGTCGCGCCGGTGGCGATGACGACGAACGCTGAAACCATCATCGCGAGCACCGTGCCCAGGTAGGTCTCGCTGCGCTCGTGCGGGTAGTCCTCCAGCGGGATGCGCTTCTCGGCGACGCTGGACTGGAGGTAGAGCTGCATGTAGGGCGTGATGGTGGTGCCGACCGTGCCGACGAAGAGGAACAGATAGGCGCTGGTGAGCTGGAAGCTGGGGCGTACGGTCTGGAGGGCGACCTGGCCCCAGTCAGGCCGGGCGACAAACGCGGCGATAGGATACGCGAGAAACGCCAGGGCCATCGCCAGGAAGACCTTTTCGATACGGCCATAGGAGCCGCGCGAGATCAGCAGCCAGAGCCCGACGACCGCCAGGGGAACGGTCAGCAGCTTGGGGATTCCAAGCAGCTCGGAGGCGGCGGCGATGCCAGCGAACTCGGAGATGGTAATGAGGGCGTTGGCGATGAAGAGGGTCAGCATGGCGAAGGCCGCGCCGCGTACGCCGAAGCGCTCGCGAACCATGTCGGAGAGGCCCTGATTGGTGGCGGCGCCCATGCGCGCGACCATCTCCTGCACGACCGCCAGAGCAATGCCGACGGGGATGAGCATCCACAGCAGGCCGTAGCCATACTGCGCGCCGACGGCGGCGTAGGTGGTGATGCCGCCCGCGTCGTTGCCCGCGAAGCCTGCGATGAGGCCGGGGCCAAGGAAGGCGAGCGCGGCGAGGGGGCGGAGCAGCCGGCTCTGGCGGATCTTGCGCCAGCGCCGCTCCAGCGTGGGGCCTACCTTGCGGCGCCCAGCGCGACTGGCGCGCTTGACGCTGTCCATGCCGCGCAGCATGGGGGAGAGCAGCGGGGAGAGCGCGCGGGAATGGCCCGGCGGACCGGCGCGCTGGACGTCGTTGACGCCCTGGGCGCGCGGTTGGGTGAGATCGAGCAGCTTCATGAGGCAGGCTCCCTCTGTGCGTCATGGCGCAAAGCGGCCATGATGCGCTCAGGCTGGAGGGAGATGCAGGCGGCGCGCGTCCGGCGCCGGGCCTGTGGGAGCGCCTCACCCGCTCCTGGAGGGGGAAGGGCTAGCTCAGGGGAGCGACGCCGGAACGCGCGGGCATGACTCCCGCGAGCCGGGTCTGATAGCGTGTTGTCTCTTGGTTCCGTGTCACGATGTGACGCCTGTCCTGAGCGGCCCTGGGGCGAAGCCCGGCGGGCGGGAAAGGCTCGGACGGCGCGGGTTGTGGTCGCGAGTGACTACTTGAGCCAGCGTCCATTGGTGTGTGATGTCCTCCATGTCCGTCTCGCGGCGACGCCATGACGTGGGAATCTGTCTGGCGCGGGCCTGCCCAAACGCGGGGCGGGCGCGGCGAAGCGATACGGACTGTGAGCGCCGCGACAAGAGCGGACGCCCATCGGCCGGGGCGCCGGGATGTCTCTCGGATGTTGAGCTTGCCCGCTTCGGGGAGCGCTCGATCAGCCAGGAGAAATCAATGGGCGCCCAGATACCTAAATTCCATTATACACCACGCTGGCGGGTCCGTGACTGGCCGTGTGACGCGGTGGCGCGGGAGCCGCCTGGCCACAAAGCCCGCCTTCGCGGGCTAGGATGCGGGCGGTAGCCTGGAATACCGGGACAATCCGCGAGCGCTGCGCTGCCGCCGGAGCGCGGGGCCTGGAGCGCGAGGCGAGGAATCGGCCGAAGTTATGATATGCTGGGATGATTCGCCGCCAGAGTTGGCTCGCATTTTGAGGAAGGCGCGGTTCGAGTATGACAGATGGCGCAGAGCTACGGCGGACGTTCGACCAGGAGGCGGAGCTCTATCACGTCATCAGGCCGCGCTACCCCAGCGCGCTATTCGACGCCCTCGTTCGGGAGGCCAGACTACCGCCACAGGCCAGCGTGGTTGAGATAGGGCCGGGAACCGGGCAGGCGACGGAGCCGCTTGCCCGGCGCGGCTACGACATTACCGCCATCGAGTTGGGCGGCAATCTCGCAGAGGTCGCTCGTCGGGAGCTGCGACGGTACGCGAACGTGCGCGTCATTACGGGCGCTTTTGAGGACGTTGAGCTGCCCGACTACGCGTTTGACCTCGTGTTCGCCGCAACCGCGCTTCACTGGATTACGCCGGGCGCTCGCTTTGCGAAGCCGCACCGCCTCCTCAAGCCGAGCGGGCGCCTGGCCATCATCCACACGCACCACGTATCCGACGAGCGCGGCGATACGTTCTTTCACGCCAGCCAGGCGGTCTACGACACCTACTATCCGCGGGGCGACCAGGCCGCGCCCACTCTGCCCGCCGCAGCCGATGTATCAGCCGCCGCGTTCGATCCCGCGCTGTTCAGGCTGGCGGTGTTTGAGCGCTTTGTGATGGACGTGGACTATACGGCGGACGAGCATGCGCAACTGCTGAACACCTATTCGCCCACGCTGGCGCTGCCCGAAGACCAGCGGCGGGGCTTTCTGGCCGATATCGCGGCGCTCATCGAGCGTGAGTTCGGCGGCAAGATCACCATGCGCTATGTCATGTCATTGACAGTAGCGGAGCCCATCGGCCTGTAGATAGCGCGCAGCCCTGTAACTGACACATGGGGCTGGGGCTGGCTATCGACGCCTCTGAAGCTGGCGCGCCAAGGCAGGCGCCATGCGGGCGGGGGCGCTCGCGGCGCGATATGCGGCGTCAATCAGCGGGGGCCGAGCCTGGAGCGGGAACGCCGCGGGCCACATCCGACCGGGCCGCGAGCCCGACGACCGCGCGCGGCATGAGGAAGACGTCATAGAGCAAGAGGCCGTTGGCGGGGTCACGCTCGAGGAGGGCGCGCATCTCGGCCTCGTCCTGGACCTCGTACACGCCGATGCCGTATACCCCCGCCGGGTCCATCACCGGCCCGAAGACGATGGCGATGCCCCGCGCCGCGAAGTCTGACCAGTACGCGACGTGTCTGTTCATGATGTCGCGCTCCGCGGCGGTCATGTCAAGGTGGAACGTGGGTCGTGGGTTCTGAGTCTTGATGAAGAAGTACATACACACCTCAGCGCCTGCCTTTATGTATGGCGCAGGCGACGCCAGGAACATCGAGACGAGCGCCGACGGGGCGCGTAGTCGAGTCAGGTAGTCAGGTGGTCGGACGCCCTGCGGCTATGACCTGCTATGACTTCAGGAACGCGGCCAGCACAGGCGCGAGCGCCTTGGCGTCAACGTCGTGCCTCTGGCCTTCCAGCACGTGATGCTGGGCGTTCGGGATGGCCTGGGTGAGGGCTTCGGCGCTGTCGCGCATGAAGGGCATCACGACGATGGAGGCGCCGCCGTCCATGACGAGGGTTGGCGCGGTCACGGCGGCCGCGCGCTCGGCCGGCACGACGCGGTCGGGGCCAAGCGCGGCGGCGTCATAGGGCAGGGTTGGCGCGACCGATTCCAGCATTGGCCACATGGGCGTTTGCCGCATGCCGGCAAGCATGTCGTCAGGTACGCCGACGAATTTCATGAAGAGCGCGACCGCATCACTACGGCGGTCCGCCGCCACCGCCTCAGTGAGCGCAGCCCGGTACTCATGCCACGCCTTGATGCCATCTGCGCTCGAATCGTAGGGAACCTCATAGATGGCGAGCTTGGTCACTTTGTTTTGCAGCCTGATGGCGGCTTCCAGCGCCAGGGCGCCGCCAGAGGAGATGCCATACAGGTGCGCCTGCCCGCCCGCGGAGTCAATGAGCGCCTCGATGTCCTCGACCTCGCGCTCGACCGCGAACGGCTGGGTATTGCCGCTCTCGCCCCGACCACGGCGGTCGTAGGCGTACACCATGAAATCAGGGGCGAGCAGATCGGCCAGCTCATTCGACGCGCCAAATGAGCGGAAGCCCAGCGCGCCGTCTACGAGAATCACGGCAGGCCCGGCGCCCCGGGTGTCATAGGCGATAGGTGTTCCGTCTCTGGAAACGACGGTTGGCATAGACGCGCCTCCCTTGATGGATGTGTGACTGTACTCCGTTTCCCATTCTCCGGCGGAGCGTCACGACCGGAAGGGCGAGATACATGGCCAATCCCATCGCCGTCCTGGCCGTCCTGTTATGCCTCCATGCCTGACACGTGTCAACGTACCATCAGTTGTCAATCAGCGCATGAGAGTATGCTACAGGCAATCAGGCGGCTACCGACATCGGAACACCAGGTTGACAAGCTTGCTGCATTATAGCAAAATTAACCCTGCGGTCCGATTTTAGGTTGCTTGTTCACCAGCATACCTCTATAGATTTCACCAGCTTCCTATTCCACAATGTACAGCAACCTCTCGGAGGTGATGGGCGTGACTGCTTGATCTACGAGTCAGAACTCGTAGCAGGTTTGGCCTCCATGGTCACCCCTGGTGAACGCGTAGACCTTGGTGGGCCTGACCGAGAACACGAAGATTGGCTTCGGGTCACCTTGTTGGTTGTAAAAGCAGCCGTCGCGCACCAGGAATTGGTAGCGTTTATCCCACTTGGTGGCCCACACCTGGGCAAGGCGTTCGAGCATGGCCTCGTCGGTGAGCTGGACGGCGGCGCCCTCGACTACCACGTCTAGCCCTTCCTCCCAGTTGTTGCAGCCCGTCGTCAGTATCACGTGCGGGTTGACACGCAGATTCAGGGTCTTCTGTTGGATAGGGTTCGCACGGAAGTGGATGGCCTCGTCGAGCCATATAGCAACAACTGGCGTGACATGCGGGCGGCCATCGGCTCGCACCGTCGTGAGCCAGGACACCTCGGCCGTTTCGAGTACACGCCGCGTCTCATCCCACCCCGTGGCCACGGCATCCGGGACACTGTATCGCAGGTCGACTTTCGTGATTGGATCACGCATTACAGGCACTCCTTTCGATCTCTTAGCGCTGGTGGTAGCGAGCGCTGTCCCACGGAGATTATACCAGTCCTCCTCTAGCACTCAGTCCAGAAGGGTTTTGACACCCAACAGCGCGCCATGATAAAGCCAGCGCGCTAGCGGAAGATGAGCCGCAGCGCCCATTCGAGCGCGAACGCCAGCGCCAGCCCTGAGAGTGGGCCGATTACCCAGCCGCGCAGAATGGCGAGAATCTGCTTGCGCTGCACGGTCTCGCGGCCACGAGCGAGGCCGGTCCCGGCCATCGCGCCGATGAGGGCCTGGTTCATCGACGTGAAGAGGCCCTGGGTCACGGCGGCAAGCACGACGAGCGCCTGCACGCCCTGCGCCGCGCTCGCCATCGTCAGGTCCATCTTCACCACATCAAACGCGACGGTGCGCAGGATGCGCCGGCCCCAGGTGAGCGTCCCAATCGCCATCGCCACGCCGCCAAGCAGGCCCGCGATGGTGAGCGGGAAGAGGCGCGTGAGGATGAGGGCGCCGGTCGCGTTGGCGACGTCATTGGCGCCGAGCACGAAAGAAGCGAAGACGCCGACGACGACGAGTAGTCCTGGCAGCCAGCGCAGCGCCGCGAGTGTCAGCGCTGTGGGCGCTGCCGCGGACCGCGCGGCGGCGGAGCGCACCTCCTGCGGCAGCTGGCGGGCCATCGCGACGCCGGGAAACCAGCGAGCCAGCTGGCTTGTGGAGGGGGACGAGCCTTCCTCCAGCTCCAACTGACTCCGCGCCTCCGCCCGCGCGGCGTCCGGCGGGATGACGAGGTCGAGGAGCCGTGTGAAGACAAAGCCAAGCGCGAAGGCCGCGATGGGCGCCACCACCCAGACGATGGCCAGCTTGCCGATGGTGTCCCAATGGATGGGGATGCCACCAGCCAGGCCCGTACCGACGACGCAGAATACGAGGATCTGAATCGTCGAGGTCGGGATCTTCCAGTAGTTGTACAGCATGGTCAGCGACCCCGCCGCCAGCACGATCACAATGGCGTCGGGCACGCGGACGTACTGATCGCTGATGATGCGCTGGCCGACAGTCGTCTCGACACCACCGCTGGCGAGCGTCGCGCCAAGAATCGTGCAGACGCCGATCAGGATGAGGGCTGGCCGTTCAGCGATGGACCGCGCGGCGAAGGGCATGCCCATGACCGCGCCGGTGTAGTGGACGCCCAGATTCCAGGCGAAGGCCAGCACGACGAGTATCAGCGCGGCGGCGGCGATCATCGGCGCTCCCCTCGTCGCGGCGCGCCCCGCGAGGCCCGCCAGGCGCCCGCGCGCATCCAGAAGGGCGCGGGCGCCGTCAGAGGCGGCCATTCGCATCATGCGCACAGCATAACAAGAAGCCTCCTTGAGGGAGGCTTCCACAAGCGTTCGTGCTTCGTGGCTCGCTACAAGCGAGCGAGCGGAAAGAGAATGGTCGGGGTGGCCGGATTCGAACCGGCGACCTCATGGTCCCAAACCATGCGCGCTGACCAACTGCGCTACACCCCGCTGGGCGGCCTTCACGCGCGCGGGGCCATCGCCCACAACACGCGGCGGCAGCCGCCTGCGCCCTTGCAGTATAGGCTTGCGCGCGAACTGGCGTCAAGCTGGCGAGCGGGCGGTCATGTCGCTGGCGGACCGCATCCAGCCTTCGGCCATCTTCCCCTCCGAGGGGAAGGGCTGAGCAGACTGCGCGGCGACCGAGGCGCGCAGGAACTGGCGGCGAGCGCGGGTGTCGCGGCGGATGTTCTCGATGGAGGAGCCAAGATGCGTCCAGGGGAGCATCCAGCGACGGAGGGGCCGCACCTTGGAGAGCGGTTGGAAGTGGGTGACGCCGGGGCGGTTGTTGGGTGAGCCAGGGCAGACATCACGCTCTTCACCGTGGATCTTCACGCGCAGCCAGGCGTGCGGCGTAACGCCGCCGGCCCAGGGCATGCCATCTATGATCTCTGGCGGGAAGCGGCAGCGCCTCGCCATGACCAGTCTCGATTCGATCCCCAGCGCATCATAGGTCCGCTTGAGCGCCCGCGCCTGCTGCTCGCAGTAACCTATGCCGCGCTCGAAGGCCCGTGAGGGAGAGTCCCAGGTGTTCAGCCGCGAATAGGTGAACTTGCGCGCGGCCAGGTTCTGGGCGTAGGCGACGAGGCCCCAGCCGCGCATGCCCGTGCGCCGGCAGGCGTCCACCGCGTCCGCGATGGTGGTCACGCCGTCTACCGCCGTCCGGCTCTCGCTGGGCAGCCGCCGCTTGAGCGGGAGGTAGGCGACGTAGACCGCGCCCGCCGCAGCGGCGGTGAGGGCTGCCGCGCCGATGGCGGCGAGCGCCAGTCGCTTGCCCATGGCTGTTCTCCTCCGCGGCATGGCCCGTCCGGGCGCCAATCCACCAAAGAGGATGGGGTTCACACCTCACGCCTCGATCACACGCGGCGAGCGCGCTACTACGATGGCGTCACTCGTGCGCCGCCTGGGCGTCGAGGGCGCGGGCGCGCTCGTCGTCGCTCTCCATCTTCGCGTGGGCGCTGGCCAGCAGGTCGTCGTAGCGTTCCCACGGCCAGACGACGGCGCCATCCTCATCAGCTACCACGAAGTCGCCTGGGCGAACGATGACCTCGCCCAAGCGGGCCGCGCCGCCGATCTGGCCGCCGCCACGCTTGAATGGCGCGACGGGGCTCAGGCCGCGCGACCAGACGAGCAGGCCGGAGGCGCGAATCTCGGCGGCGTCGCGCACGGGGGCGTCGGTGAGGAGCGCGGTGAAGCCGAGCAGGCGCATCTCGCGCGCCATCAGGCCGCCCATGCAGGCGCGTGTGGACCGCGCTCCGCCCGCGACGATGAGGATGGGTCCCGGCTGCGGGCCGCGCGCCATCGCCTCGCGCAGGTCGAGGTTGTCATCGCGAGCGATGGTCACGACGCTGGCGCGTCCCACCGTGCGCCACTCGCGCGCCAGCGGGCGAATGTCTAGCGGCAGCGCGCCCGCGCCCTCGGCGGCGTCGGCGGCGAGGGTGGAGGACAGCCAGGCGGGGTCGTCGGTCATGGAGTGGCTCACTTTCTCTGATGGCTATGGCGTGCGGCGTGGCGCTCGCACTCGCCATGATAGCGCACTCCCACGGCAAGCGAGAGATAGCCTCGCATGCCCTTCGCCTGGGGATGTCGTGCGTAGCGGCCTCCTCCACACGAGGAGGCGGAGGGACGCTCACTAGAGAACGCGCATTGTCTCACCGTATGGGTACGCCGCGAGCCAGCGGCGCGCCCGGAACGCCGCTTCGATCATGAAGCTGAGCGGGCCTTCAGGCGCGGCCGCCAGAGCGGCAGGCTCACGACCAACCCGAGCGCCACCGCAACCAGGATCGCCGTAACGGCGTCACTGAGAGCTGGCTTGTTGGTCATCAAGAAGACGATACCGAACAGGCAGGCGATATACACGCTCAGGCCGGTTGCGAGCAGGGGATCGCGCGTGCGCGCCGCCAGCGTCTCGGGCAGCGAGCCGTCCGGCGCCTCACGCGCGAGCGCGGCGATGGCGCGCATGCGCCGCTCGAGAATGAGCAGGCCGCCTGGCGCGAGCAGCAGGAAGCTGATCGTCGCCACGATGATCCACGTGGCCGTGACGCCCCAGGCGGTGAGAGCCATATAGAATCCCGCCACACCGAGAATGAGCACACCGCTCACCACCAGGGCGCTGGAGGCCGTGATGAGCGGGGCGAGCAGACGGACCTGCTCGACGCGCCGCGCGCGCCGCAGCGCCGCCACGCCGAACGCCCAGACGCCCAGGCCCGAGAAGATCCCTATGGCGCCGCTCACATGCGCGAACAGCGCGAGCGTATACAGATTCATGCGCGCCTCCTGCCCGCACTCCACCGCCGTTCTCGCATCGCGTGCGGCGCATCTCGCCGCCAGTGGTCCAGCGGTTTCGCGGCGCTCATTGTGGTGGGTCATGTGAAGCCAGGGCGCCTCGCCATTGCCCGGCGACCGCTTTCGCTCCGGCTTCTTCCGCATCGAGTAGCGCGACGCTGCCGCGATCTCCATCTACCAACACGCGCTGGCCGTCGCGCAGGCGCGTGGTCGCGTTCCCGGTCCCGACAACGGCGGGAATGCCGTACTCGCGGGCGACCAGCGAGGCGTGAGCCGCCAGTGACCCGCCATCGGTGACGACCGCCGCGGCGAGCGCGAAGAGCGGCGTCCACGCGGGAGCGGTCGCCTGCGTCACCAGCACCTCGCCGGGCAGGAAGCGCCCGAAGTCCTCCGGCCCGCGCAGCACGCGCGCCAGGCCGGTCGCTTGGCCGGGGCTGGCGGGCATGCCTCTGAGCGTCTCCGCGCCGTCCTGGCGCGCGACACCGGGCATGCGCATGACGTTGACGGCGCCAGCGATCAGCGCCTCACCGGGCGGATTGCCGAGCGCGAGCGGCGGACTGAGCCGCCGCCGCCACGCCCACTCTCGCCGCCGCTCAGGCGCCACCGCGCGCAGGTCGTGCGCGTCGCCCGCCAGGCCAGCTTGCAGCTCGGCGCGGGTCAGGAAGAAGACGTCATCGGGCTGGGCGATTACGCCCCGGTCGCGCAGGGCGGCGCCGAGACGCGCGACGGCCAGCCGTAGCAGCGGCCAGCCGAGTGTGAACCAGCCGGACTGCTCTTCCCGCAGGATGGCGTAGCGCTGCGCGAGGGCGAGCAGGGCGTTGAAGCGGCGAAGCAGCCGTGGCTGGCTGGCCAGCGCCGCGCGGCATGCCGCCTCAGCCGCGCGCCGTTCTGTCTCCAGACGCAGGCGCCGCGCGTTGGAAGCGTCTGGCGCCCCTGGAGACAGCGACGCTGGCCGCGGCTCCTCGCCGAGCGTGGGGCGTATCCAATCGAGGCTCTGGACGGCGTGTGGCGGCGGGTCGGGGAAGGGCGTGGGCAGGCCGCGCAGGAGCTCCTGGTGGCTGCGGCGCACGCGCGCGACGAGGCGCTTTTGATAGAACGCAGCCAGCGCGCGCTCGGTCTTCCAGGCGTGGCCGCCGACGGCGCTGAGCGACCAGAGTTGCTCGCCAGCCGCGGCGGCGATCTCGTCAATCAGGCGCGTCAGCTCGTCTGCGGAGGCGCCTGCCACGCGCTCCTGCCACGCCGCGACCAGGCGCTGATAGGCGGGCAGCAGCTCCGCGCGCCAGCGCTCGGCCATGCGCGCGAGGAGGACCCGGTCGCTGAATTCGGGCCGGATGAGGCTGAGTGGAATCGAGAGAACGTGGAGGGGATGGCGCAGCAGCGCGCCCAGAAGGCGGCGAATGGGCATGCCCGCCCCGATGGGAGAGGAGAAGTACCAGCCGTGAACGGTCACATGGTAGGGTGGCCGGGGGCGTGCGCCGATGTCGCGTCCCTGGGCGGCGAACTCAGCCTCCTCGATGTCGTTCAGCAGCCAGGTGTCGCAGAGCGGCGTCACCGGCTCGGGGAGCCACTCGCCGAGTCGGAAGTTGCGCATCCAGCCGCCGGGCAGGGGCGCGCGCCACTCGACTGATGTCGCTGGCGCGGGCAGCGCGGTCATTGGGCGGGCCTGGAGA
Organism: Ktedonobacterales bacterium; assembly: GCA_035716045.1. GTDB lineage: Bacteria > Chloroflexota > Ktedonobacteria > Ktedonobacterales > JADMIN01 > JAKAIY01. Next base: position 5,785 of record DASTKI010000077.1, on the reverse strand, counting down.
GCGAAGAGTTGTCCCTCGCCGTCAATCGCCCACTCCACGTCCTGCGGCGCGCCGAAGCCGCGCTCGATCCGTCGCGCCAGCGCGGCTATGGACAGCGCCTGCTCCGCCGTCAGCGCGCCCTCCGCGCCGCGCGCCAGTGTTGCCTCGCCGCCCGCCTCCGACTCACGCGCAACCCACTCATCGGCGGCGCCTTCGCCAGAGACGAGGCGCTCGCCAAGCCCACGCACGGCGCTGATCGTCGTCTGGGTCCGGTCGCCGGCGACTGGGTCGGCGGTAAAGGCGACGCCCGCCGCCGCCGCGGGAACCATCGCCTGCACGATCACCGCCAGCGCGAGCGGCGCGGCGTCCCAGCCACGCTGCTCGCGGTAGGCGACGGCGCGCGGCGCCCAGAGTGAGGCCCAGCAGGCGCGCGCCGCGCTGAGAAGCGCATCCGGCCCGGAGACGTTGAGGAAGGTGTCGTGCTGGCCAGCGAATGAGGCGCTGTCCAGGTCCTCGGCCGTCCCTGAGGAGCGCACGGCGACGCGCTCCACGCCCAGCCGCTGGTAGGCGGCGAGGATCGCGGCGCTGAGATCATCCGGCAGCGGCGCCGCGGTGATGCGCGCGCGTAGTGACGCCGGATCGGTCGCCGCCAGCCCCTCCAGGTCGTTGGCGGCGAGGAAGGCGCGATAGGCCGCGGTGGTGATGACAAACGCGGGCGGAACGGGAAACCCCAGCCGAAGCAGGCGTCCAAGGTTCGCCGCTTTGCCGCCTATCAGGGCGATCTGGCGCTCCTGGTCATCCGACTCGTCCGTCTGGTCAAGCCAGCGGACCCATGCCGCGTCGCTCATGCGGATACTCCTTGTAACCTGATCCCTGATCCAGCCTCCGTCGCCCACGCGAGCGTCGCCACACCCTGTTGCGTCAGGCCTCGGGGCGCAGACCGCGCAGGAAGATCGTGACAATCTCCTCGACATAGGCGTCGTCGGTAAGGTTCTCGGCGCGCAGCGCTGGCAGAAAGAGCTTGCCGCCGAGCTGGGGAAGGGTCATGCCAACGAAGGCGCGGGCGCTGACGCGCGGGTCATGCGGCCGCAGCCTGCCCAGCTCGATCTGCCGCGCCATATACGACTCGATGAACGACAGCACCCGGCCGATGACCCGGCCGCCCAACAGCTCGGCGACATCCGGCCGCCGGAGCGCCTCGGGCGCGAAGAGACGCACGAGCCGCAGCGCGGCGGGACGGTCCGCCATCGCCAGATAGGCGTGAGCCAGCAGCGGCAACACCTCGTCGGGCGGGCGCGCGATCAGCGTTGGATCGCCGACCACCTGGGCGATGGGCAGATGGCGGCCCAGCACCGCCTGGAAGAGCGCCTCCTTGGTCGGGAAGTACCAGTAGATCAGCGCCTGCGACGCCAGCTTCGCTCGCTGGGCGATGCGCTTGATCGTCGCGCCGCGAAATCCCTGAGCGGCGAACTCGTCGAAGGCCGCGTCGAGAATCTGGCTCTCGCGGTCCTGGCCGTCGCCCCGCGCATCCGCTTTGTTGTCGGCTCCCTGCTCCTGGCGCTCAGGTCGGTCGTCCACACTGCCTCCTTCTTGATTGATCGTTCAAGCAAGATGGTACACGTGATTGAATGTTTAATCAAGAGGCGGGCGGCGTTATGCCGGTTGATGGGATCATGCGCCTGTCCAGGCGTCCGGCGCAATCATGCGCGCCTGTGGGGCCGTTCGGCCGCGCGGTCCACCCTCGCGTCCCAGCCCGCGCAGGCGGGCTTCGTGGCCGGTAGGCCCTTAGCCGCGGATTCATCCGCCCGCCGTATCCCCCGCGCCGTAAAACCACGTGGGCGCTCGCCGTCCGCAAATACAAGCGGACTCTGGGGCGTGACGCGGTGATTCGAGGAGGTGAGCGATGGCGCGCGCCTGGATATGGCAGAGTGGCCGCTGGCGGCGGCATGGGAAGGCGCTCGCGCTGCTCGCCCTGCTGGCGCCGCTCAGTTGCGCACTCGCCGCCTGTGGCGTCTCCCTGCCGTTCGTGAGCGCGGCGCCCCAGCAAGACTGCGTGGCCCAGCAGCGGGGCGCGCTCGGCGCGGGTGGCGTCATCGTCCCGCTGGCGGCCCGTGACCCCACCTCATCGTTCCATACCAGCGCGCTCTATGCCCTCCGCGCCAGCGATGGCGCGCTCGCCTGGAGCTGTGCCAGCACGACCTACGCTGGATGGGATGATGTCCAGATGGTCAATGGCGTGATCTACGCCATCGCCGGAACGGAGCCTACGCACGGCTTCCCGCCCGCCACTCACGCCCACGGCCTCTACGCCATACGGCCCCAGGACGGCAAGCAGCTCTGGAGCTATAGCTTCCTGGCGGGCTCTACCTCAACGCTCGCATTCGATGGCGGCCTGCTCTTTGTCTCCAGCGTGACCACTGACCCATCGGGCAGCCAGAGCGCGCTCTACGCCATCCATACCGCCAGCGGGGCGCTGGCCTGGAAGGTCAGTTTCAGCGCCGCCCTCGGCCAGCCCTTCACCGTGGCGCATCGCGTGATCGTCCCGGAGACCAGCGGAGGCGACCAGACGTTGCGCGCCCTGCGCGAGGACAGTGGAGCGGCGGCGTGGTCGAAGCGGATCGGATCGAGCGCGCAGCCCGCGTCGCCCTTCACCCTGGGTGGGGCGCTCTATCTGACCGATCCCAACGCCGCCACACTGACCGCCATTGACGGCGCGAGCGGCGCGACCCGCTGGACACAATCTATCCCCGGGACGGCCACCGGCCAGATCGTCGCCGCGCCAGGCGCTCTCATCGCCCCGACAGGCCTGGGCGTGCTCGCCCTCGATCCCGCGACCGGCGCGGCTCGCTGGAGCGCCGCGCTTGGCGATGAGCCGCAACTCGTGCGCGTGGCGGGCCAGACGATCTACGCCGTGAGCTGGACCTCCAACAATACGCCGGACCGGCTCTACGCGCTCAGCGCCACCAATGGCCGCCAGCTCTGGAGCCGCGATGTGTCGAAGCTGGTCTCGCTCGGCCTGCTGCCCGGCGCGGGGAACCAGGCCTATCTGACCGAGCCAACCCGCTCGCGGCTGCTGGAGAGCGTCGTGGCGCTCGACCAGCGCGGCGGCGACCGCTGGCGCTTCGACGGCGTGAGCCCCTACAACAGCGGCATTATTCTCGCCAGCGGCGACGCTCTCTACTACATCTGGCAGGCGTCGCCGACGGGCGACAATCCTACCGACACCACCTACGTCACCCGCCTGCGCGCGACCGATGGCGCCGCCCTCTGGCAAACGCCGCTGCCCGCCCTGAACGCCGATCCCGTCGCGCCGCTGCTGGCGTGAGGGCGCGCACCCCATCTGGCCTCCGGCCACCCTGTCCTCCGCGGAGGAGAGGGACGCCATCTCAGCCGGGCGGGTAAACCCGCGGCTAGGGGCGTCCCGCCACAAAGGCCGCCTGCGCGGCCTCGAAACCCGTCGCGTCCCAGCCCGCGAAGGCGGGCTTTGTGGCCGCCAGGCCCTTAGGCGCGAATTCATTCGCCCGCCGCCTGCCCGCCGCTCCCCCGGCCCGCCCTCGCCGCCCGCTCCCCCTGGCGCCCCCTTGCCAGCCGCGCTATACTGTCCCTGCAACAAAGCGACCGGTACTGCGTGTGCGAGCGGAGGGAGCGGAGACCGATGACCGAGCTGATCTGGGAAGGAAAATACGACAAGGATGGCAAGCGCGTGGCCCCGGTGCGCATCGCGCTGCCCTTCCAGACCGTCGAGACCGTCAACGAATCGGGCCAGCAGCGGGCCAACCAGCTCGGCCTCTGGGCGCAGGGCCAGCCCGGCGAGTGGCGCAACCGCTTGATCTGGGGCGACAAGAAGTACGTCCTGCCCGCGCTGCTGCCCGAATTCGCCGGCAAGGTCAACCTGATCTACATTGACCCGCCCTTCGCCACCGGCGCCGACTTCTCCTTCACCACCACCATCCCCGAATCCGACGACTCCTTCCTCAAAGAGCCGAGCATGATCGAGCAGAAGGCATATCGCGATACGTGGGGGCGGGGGCTGGATAGTTATCTTCAATGGTTTTATGAGACGGTGGCACTGCTAAGAGATTTGTTGGCGGATGATGGCAGCTTCTACGTTCATCTCGACTATCATGTCAGCCACTACGCGAAAGTGATTCTGGATGAAGTATTTGGTGCTGAAAATTTCCGCTCGGAAATCGCTTGGAAGCGCACTTCCTCGCATAACGACCCAAACAAACCGGGCAATATTCATGACACCATTCTCTTTTATACAGCATCCACCACCTGGACATGGAATCCGCAATATCAGCCGCTGGATCAGGAATATCTAGACAAAGTCTACGTGTATTCCGATGAACGAGGCCGTTATCGGCTTGACAACTTAACGGCTCCCGGGGTGAGTAATGGTGTCACTGGCCAGGAGTGGCGAGGCGTTAATCCCACATCGTTTGGCCGACACTGGAGAAGGCCACCTGAAGAACTTGAGATTGTTCTACAACAAGGCGGCATACAGCTAAAGAGAGACGGCAAGCCCAGCATCAACGGCTGGAAGCAGTATCTCGACAAGTCTAAGGGAATGTCAATTCAATCCATATGGCAAGACCTGCCTAATGTTACTGGCATATCCTCAGAGAAACTTCGATATGTCACTCAAAAGCCTGAATCCTTGCTTAGCCGCATAATTAGCGCCTCCTCGAATCCGCGTGAAGGCGAACGTCAGGCGGATCTCGTCCTCGACTGCTTCTGCGGCAGCGGGACGACGGCAGCGGTGGCCGAGAAGCTGGGGCGGCGCTGGATCACCTGCGACCTGGGCCGCTTCGCCATCCACACCACGCGCAAGCGGCTGCTCAGCATCCCCAACGTCAGGCCGTTCATGGTCGAGAACCTGGGCAAGTACGAGCGGCAGGCGTGGCAGACGGCGGAGTTCGCTCAGGGCGACCAGCGGCAGGCGGCGGAGGTCCAGCTGGCCTACCGCCGCTTCATGCTCGATCTCTACCGCGCCCGCCCCATCGAAGGCTATCTCTGGCTGCATGGCGAGCGCGACGGGCGGCTGATCCACGTCGGCGGGGTGGACGCGCCGATCTCGGTGGGCGATGTGCGCGCCATCATCCAGGAGTTCTGGAAGGCCAGCGGGCAGGCGGGCGTCAACGGCGTGGACATCCTCGGCTGGGACTTCGCCTTCGAGGTCAACGAGGTCGCCAAGCAGATGGCCGCCGAGAACAACGTCAACCTCAAGTTCAAGCGCATCCCGCGCGAAGTGCTGGAGAAGCGCGCTGTCGAGCAGGGCGACATCCGCTTCTTCGAGCTGGGCGCCCTCAGCGTCCGCGTCAGCCAGCGCGCCAGCGAGACGTTCAGCGCGGCGGAGCAAGCCAACGGGCCCGCCGTCACCATCACCCTCACCGACTTCATCGCCCCCTATGACGACGTGCCGCCGGATGTGCTGGCGAAGGTCACGAGTTGGGCGCAGTGGATTGACTACTGGGCGGTGGACTGGGACTACCAGGGCGACGCCTTCCATAACATGGCCCAGCAGTATCGCACGCGCAAAGACCCGCAGCTCCAGCTGAGCCTCGGCCACACCTACGAGCAGCCGGGGACCTATACCGTCGTCGTCAAGGTCATCGACATCCTCGGCAACGACACCACCAGGACGCTGAGCGTCACGGTCAAGTGAGCGGCGGAGGGAAGGAATCGGGCCATGAAGTACGCTATGGCGCCGGACGCTCGTTTATGGTATATTCGTTCTAGCAGATGTGCGGAGACCGCCAGTGTTGGCAGCACTGACGGCCTCCTGACCCGCGCGCTGGGTATT